>CAXUEL010000070.1:0-14371 GCA_964249915.1 uncultured Acetobacteraceae bacterium
CCGCCCGGTGCCCCGGTTGGGGGGCGAGCAGCGCCCGCAACGCGCGCTCCGCCGGGTCGTGCGGGCGGGGGGCGAGCGCCAGCCTGGCCCGGGCCAGGCGCGACAGCGCGCCGGGTGGCCGCGTGGATGCCGCCTGTCGAAGCGCTGCCAGCGCCTCGGTGCGCCGGCCGCGCGACTCGAGCAGCACGCCGGCCCGGAACGGCGCGTCGGCACGCGACCCGTCGGCCGCCGCGGCGCTCTGGTAGGCCGCGAGTGCTGCGTCCGGATCGCCGAGCGCCTGCAACGCCGCGCCGAGCCGCACATGGGCGAGCGCGAAGCCGGGCTCTGCCAGCACCGCCGCCCGGAACGCGTCGGCAGCCTCCCCGAAGCGGCCGGCCTTCAGGCACAGATAGCCGACGTCGTGGTGCAGCGCCGCCTCGGCCGGCGCCAGTTCCGCCGCCTCGCGGAGCAGCACGATCGCCTCGTCCAGCCGGCCGGCCTCCAGGCATGTCCGGGCGCGCGCGAGCAGGGACTGCACCATCCCGGCATGATGCGCGCGCGGCCCGGCCGCTGACATGATTTGTTCATGAACCTGCGGTCCCTGCCGTCAGGAAGGCGTCAGGCGAGCGGGCTAGGGACTGCCGCGCCGGCGGTGATGGACCAATGCCGGCGGTCGGACCCTGACTGCGATGCGCCGCCATGCAGGCGCTGCGGCAGCGAACGGGCACGACAGACCCCAAGGAGCTTACCGTGCGAACACATGCCTACCGATCGCTCGCGAGCGTGCTGGCGATGGTGCTCGCCGCACCGGGCTTCGCCACTGCGGCCGAAACCCAGACCCGCACCGTCGGACCGCAGCTGAACGGCTCGGTGGTGGCGTCCGACAACCAGCTGCTGACGCCGGCCGGCATCACCGTGCAGCTCGGCTCACCGGTGCGCGCCAAGGCGGTCGCGATCAACCCGAACACCGCGACCCATTCCGCCGCCGTGCTGCTGATGAACGCCGCCGAGTCGGTGATCGTGTTCGACACCAAAACCGGTGCGGTGCTGCAGCGCTACGTGCCGGTCAGTGTCAGCGGCTCCACCTACAAGGACGACCCGACCGGCTCCTTCGCCGGCATCGCCTACACCCCGGACGGTTCCAAGCTGCTGTTCAGCCAGGACGACAGCAAGCTCCAGGTGGCCAACGTCAGCCCGCGCAACGGCGAGCTGACGCCGAGCGCGGCGATCCCGATCCCGGCGCCGAACAACCCCAACCTGTACACCCCCGGCACCGCCGATCCCGGCGGCATCGCCCTGGTCGACGACACCGAGGGCCTGATCGCGCTGAGCGCCAGCAACGCGCTCGGCGTCGTCAACCTGACCACCGGCGCGCTGATCGCGCAGATCCCGGTGGGCAACGCCCCCAACCACGTGATCGTCGCCGGCAACCACGCCTACGTGGCCAACGAGGGCGGCCGCCCCGCCACCGCGTCCGACTTCACCACCCTGTCGGACGGCACGCCGATCGTCGCCGACCGGACCACGGGTGCCGCGACCACCGGCACGGTGTCGGTGATCGACGCCAGCGGCCACCTCGCCGCCAGCGTGAACGTCGGCCTGCGCCCGGCCGGCATGGCGCAGGCCAACGGCTTCGTCTACGTGGCCAACGCCTACAGCGACACGATCTCGGTGATCAGCACCACGACCAACACGGTCGTCCGGACCATCCCGGTCGGCGTGCCGCTGCCGAACGGCGCGTTCGGCGCCGGCGCCGACGACGTGGCCGTGGTCGCCAACAGGCTCTACGTCACCCTCGGCCAGTCGAACGCGATCGCCGTGGTCGACCTGTCCAAGCCCGACGCCCATGCCGTGATCGGCTACATCCCGACCCTCTACTTCCCCACCTCCATCGCCTACGACGCCGGGAGCGGACGCCTGGTCGTCGCCGACGACAAGGGCCTGGGCGCGCAGGGCTCGGTCGGCACCGCGCACGGCGTCACCGCGTTCAACACCCACCAGGACACCGGCACCGTCAGCCTGATCGGGATCCCCGACGAGGTCACGCTGATCGAGGACACCGTGAAGGTGGTGCTGAACAACCACTGGCTGTCGCCCAGCGCCTGGCTCGGCGTGGCCAATGCCGACCCGAACGCCGCACCCGTCGCCATCCCGGCGCACATCGGCGAGCCGTCGCTGATCAAGCACGTCTGGTACATCATCAAGGAGAACCGCACCTACGACCAGATGCTGGGCGACGTGACCCAGGGCGTCGGCGACGCGTCGCTCGCGGTGTTCGCCGGCAACGTGCCGAACCAGCACAGCCTGATCGGGCGCTTCCCGCTGTTCGACAACCTGTATGCGCCGAGCCGCCAGTCGGCGGACGGCCATCCCTGGACCATCGAGGCGGGCTCGTTCTATTCCAACGACATCCAGTCGCCGGACTGGATCCGCTCCTATCCGGGCGGCAACGACAACGACGCCCTGACCTTCACCAGCAAGGGCTACATCTGGACCAACGCGGTCAAGAAGGGCCTGAACGTCAAGATCTACGGCGAGTGGAGCGACGCCTCGGTGGTCGCGAACAACCCCGCCACCGGCCAGCCCTACACCTGGGCCGACTTCTACAACACCTCGCTCTACACCGAGAGCAGCTGCAAGGCCGGCGCCAACGTCGTGCCGCCGAACTCAGACTCCGAGCACTCGCAGATCCCGGCGGTCAACGCGCTGCTCGACCCGCACTACCCGTCCTTCAACCTCGGCATCCCCGACCAGTACCGGATGGACTACTACCTGCCGATGCTGGCAGCCCAGGACGCCGCGAACCAGGTGCCGAACCTGACGGTGATCTGGCTGCCCGACGACCACACCAACGGCACCACCGACGGCAACCCGCTGCCCAACAACTACGAGGCCGACAACGACCTGGCGCTCGGCCGCCTGGTGGAGGCGATCAGCCACAGCAAGGTCTGGTCGAGCTCGGCGATCTTCGTCACCGAGGACGACTCGCAGGACGGCGTCGACCACGTGGACGGCCACCGCGAGCCGGCCTACATCATCAGCCCCTATGCCGCCGCTCCGCAGGCGCCGGGCGTCGGCAAGGTCATCAACACCACCTATACGGTGGTGAACATGGAGCGCACGATCGAGAACATCCTCGGCGTGCAGCCCCTGACCCAGTTCGACCGCGTCGCCTCGCCGATGTTCGAGGCCTTCCAGAACACGCCCGACCTGACCCCGTTCAACCACGTGCCGGCCAACACGCCGCTGAACATCGGGCCCGGCAACGTGCCGATCCCGGGCACCGGCGCCCCGAACTACACGTCGAATACCCACAGGATGAGCCCGTTCGAGAACGCCTGGCGTCTGGCATCGGACCGCGTCATGCGACCGAACATGACCAAGGCCGACATCGTCGACGAGAACTTCCTCAACCACCTGATCTGGTACTCGGCGACCGGCTGGCATCGCCGTTATCCGGGCGACAGGTCCATGCTGTCGCCGAGCGCGTTCCACAACGTCGTGAAGGCAGGCGACGACGACTGAACGGAGCCTGCTGCGCGATCATGCCGGTCGTCCCGACGTTGCGGGCGCCGGTATGGTCGCGCTGCCGTGCGCGTCCTTCCCCGCGGTGCCGGCACCGGCACCGCGGCCATCCACCCGCTCGTTGTCCGCGCGCAGGCCTTCGGTCCAGGATATCTCGTCACGCACGCGTGCGCCGCGCGGTCGGCCTGGGCCGACCGGAAGGCGTCGCGTCCCGGCTCGTGCCGGCGTCCCGCGCGGCTGCCAGGCTGGCGCCGAGGAGGATCGCGGCGAAGCCAGCGAACAACGCGATCCCCTGCCACAGGGAAGACAGGCCGAGGCGCGGAAGAAGCACCGACGCTGCGAGCCAGACCACGGTCGGCACCGACAAACGCCAATCCTCGAAGAACAGCCGGCGGGCCTTGCGCAACGGCCACCAGGCATGCCGGCCGCTCATCCGGTCCGCATCGGCTGTCCGGCCTGCCGTCGTCCGGCGCGGCGGTACACGGCGATCCCGACGGCGGCGGCCGTGGCATATCCCGCCAGCAGGGCAAGCAGCGACCAGTCGCCGCCGGGCCAGTCCAGCGCTTCCCCTTCCCCAAGTCACAGCGTGCCCAGGCTGCACAGGCAGAGCCCGGCCCCGAGCTTGAGCGTGTTGTCCGGGATCAGGGCGATCGGCCGGCGCAGCAGGAACCCAAGCAGGCAGACCGAGACCAGGGCGACCGCCGAACCGCCCATCGCCGGCATCATGCCGCCGCGCGGTGCGGCGCCGCCGATGGCGAGCACGATGAACACCGCTTCCACGCCTTCGACCAGCGTGACGCGGAACGTGGTTCCCAGCGCCTCCGGGTCCCAGCCGCGGCGACGTGGACCATTCGACGCGAACAGGTCACGCTGCCTGTCGTAGGCGCCCAGCTCGTCGCGCAACGGGATCACGCCGGCGGCACGCAGCATCGCCTTGCGCAGCCAGCGCATGCCGAACAGGAGCGTCAGGCCGCCGAGAACCTCCTGCAACGGCCGCAGCGGGATGCGGGTGATCGTGTCGCCGAGCCCGATCAGCACCAGGAGCAGGACGCAGGCTGCCAGCACTGCCCCGCCCAGGGCGCTGCGCCACCCCCGGGTCGCTCCGACTGCCAGCACGATCGTCAGCGCCTCGAGGAACTCGACAAAGGTTCCGGCGAAAGAGGCAAAGACAGCGGATCCGGAGGAAAACCAGGCCACCGGACTCCCTCTAGGACAGATCCCGATCGGGTGGAACACCTGACCGGGTGAAGATGCTCGTCGAAACAACAAGCTGGAGCGTTCGGGGTGAGCCCGGGCGAACGAAAGCTGCTCCAGCCACAAACGGTCCTCCTGGCCGGCGGCTGGATCCGCCTGACCGGCACACCATCCGCGACCTGGTCCCGCGGCCTTGACTGCACTGCGGCCCGGGCCCGACACGGCGACGACGCCGGAGCCTGGGCAGGGCAGGCCGGCAACGGCTCGCAGCCGCCACCGAACGTCATGGAAACATCTTCTTCGCGTCGCGACATCCCTTGCTAGCTTCGGGACCTAAGGAGGGTATCCGGGGTCGGATGCCCTGGTGGCCAGGCACGGTTCCGTCGAGCCGTCGCGCAGCGAGGCGGGTCCCTTCTACCGATGCGGGTGCTGCTGGCCGAGGACCATGACGAGTTGCGGGAGATGCTGCAGAGCCACCTGCGTCAGGTCGGCTTCGCGACGGATGCCGTGTCCTGCGGCGAAGACGCGCTCGCCGCGGTGGCGACGGCTCCCTACGACGTCGTGATCCTCGACCTCGGGCTGCCCGACCTGGATGGCATGGAGGTGCTCAAGCGGCTGCGCGCCGGTCCAGCCGCAGCCTTGCCGATCCTGGTGTTGACCGCCCGCCAGTCGATCGGCGACCGGGTGGACGGGCTCGACGCGGGCGCAGACGACTACCTGCTCAAGCCGTTCGACATGCTCGAACTCGACGCCAGGTTGCGCTCGATCATCCGCCGCACCGAACGTCGTCCGGATCCCGTGCTGCGCTTCGGCGATCTTCGCTTCGACCTGTCGTCGCGAGAGGCCCAGGCCGGAGAAACGATCCTGGCGCTGACGCGTCGCGAAACCGCGCTGCTGGAGGAGCTGGTGCGCGGCGGGGGGCACACCCTGGTGCGGGACGTGCTCGCAGACCGGCTGTATGGCTTCGACGACGTTTTCACCGGCAACGCCCTGGAGGCTACGGTGTCGCGCCTGCGACGGCGCCTGGCGTCGGCGGGCTCGCTGGTCGCGATCGAGACGGTCCGCGGCATCGGCTACCGGCTGGCGATGGCGTCGGGTGTTGCCGCGTGACGCCGCGCATGCGGCTGGGACACAGCCTGCGCGGCCGCCTCACCGGGTCGTTGGGGCTGATCCTGTGTACCGGCCTGGCAGCGGTGGCAGCGCTGCACGAGCTGGAACAGGATCATGGCTTCGGCGGCCGGATCGGCCGGCTTCTGCTCGGCGACGAGCTGCCGGAACCCTGGCAGGACCTGGCGGTGCTGCTGCCGTTCGGCGCCCTGATCCTGCTCCTGGTCGAAGGCGTCTGCCGCTGGAGCCTCCGTCCGCTGCTTCGAGCGTCGGCCGAGGCGGCGCGCATAGGTCCGCGCGATCCCGACAATCGCATCAACACCGCGGGCCTGCCGGACGAGCTGTTCCCTCTGGTCACGGCGATGAACGCGGCGCTCGACCGGCTCGCGACCGCCTACCAAGTCGAAAGGAGCTTCACCAGCAACGCCGCGCACGAGCTGCGCACGCCGCTCGCCACCCTCAGCCTGCGCCTGCAACGGATCCGGCATGACGAGGCACCGATCGACTGGCCGGCGCTCGACGGCGACATCGCCACCATGAGCGGCCTCATCGACCGGCTACTCGATCTCGCACGCAAGCAGGATGCCGGCACGTCGGCAATCGCCGACGCGACGCCGCTGAACCTTTGTCGCGTCGTGCGCGAGGCGGCCGCCCAGATGGTGCCCCTGGTCGAAGCGGCGGGACGCGAGCTGGTCGTGGAGCTTCCGGACCACCTCGCCGTGCGTGGCGACGCCGGCGACCTGCAGGACATGGCGCGCAACCTGATCGAGAACGCGTTGAAGCACGGAGCGGGGCGGATCGACCTGCAGGGTCGTTCGGTCGCCGGACCTCACGGCAGCGACGCCCAGCTCGACGTCGCCGACGAAGGGGCGGGCGTGGCGCCGGAGCTGCGCCATGACATGTTCGAGCGGTTCCGCAAGGGACGACAGGCCGAGGCCGGCAGCGGGTTGGGCTTGGCGATCGTGCAGGAAGTGGTTCGACGGCATGGCGGGACAGTCGGGTTCGTCCCGGGAGCGCGCTGCGTCGTCAGGGTAGCGTTGCCGGGAGCCTCGAGCGGGCCAGGAAGGTGAAGCCGGGTTGCGGTCCTTGTCGGATCGCCACGAGACCCGCTCGATCCAGCCTGCAGAGGTCATGGCTTCGGCGCCCCCGCGAACCGTCAGCCGCATGGTCCGGACCCGAACGATCCATCCGTGTCGGTTCTCGATCAGCGGAGGCGACCTGCGTCGTCAGCCGACAGGCGCTCGGGAGCTGGGTTCACCAGCGGTCGGATCCGACGCGGCGGATGGTGCGCGGAAACCAGCAACGACCGGTGCCAATTCCTCGACACCGGGCTTCTTGTTCTTGCGCGCAGTCTCTCCAGCTTGGGCAGGTACGACGTCATCTTCGCCATGCACCAGTCCAGCGGCATACCCTTAACCGACAAGTTCAGGTCGATCCCCGTTTCCATAGACCCCTACGGGAGCTTGGGCCTGTTCGTCGACAGGGACGACATGACGTGGTCCTGCGGCAACTACGTTCTGTATGACGCTCACCAGCATCTTCCAGAATATGACCAGTTCTGGATGATGGAATACGACGTCATCATCAGCCGACCCGGCCGACTTCTTCGCGCAGATCGACTTCCTGTCCAAGGCGACTTCCTCGCGAGCTATCTACGGCCGGCCGAAACGAATTGGCACTGGATCACGTCGCTGCAAGGACAGTTCCGCCACGTATACCGGTGCTTCTTCCCGCTGGTGCGAATTGCAGCCAGGGCGGTCGACTTCTTGTTCGACCTGCAAGCCAACGACTCCCGCTTCTGGTCCAACGACATGGAGCAGGATGGGTCTGCCTGGCCAAACGACGAAGCTTTCGCCGCCACCCTGCTGCAAAACGGAGGCTGCTCATGTGCCGATCTCAACCAGTTCGGAGCAGCCTACACCGAGGACAGCTTCAGTTGGCACAAGCCGTCTCATCTATCGGCGCTCCCGCCGCATGACGGTAGGCTTTATTACCCGGTCAGGACGGGACAATCGTATCTGCACGTGGTGAACCAGCATCAAACCGACGATCCCGCCCTGCTGACGTCCCTGATCGGTCGGGATCGAACGGCCAGGAAAGCGGGAGAGCCGCTCGCGCTGCCAGTCGCCTGGCCGACTGCACAGGCGACCCGACTATCCTGTTCGCGGAGTGCGCGGACATCCCTGCGATCCTCTGGCCCCACCCATTCGGGGCGGAAGCTCGCACCCTCACACGGGCGTTCACCGCCGAGCGGTTCGTCCGGTGCCTGGACCGGTTACGGAAGCTGACCGCCGAAGCAAAGTGGCCGGAAGCGGCGACGCTGGACAATCTGGCATTCGGCAAACCGGCGCGGCAAAGTTCCGTTTCCGGTCGGTCGCTTGCGCCTGACCCAGAGCGCGACGCCGAGGGCGCGAACAACGGCCTGTTGCGGGGCGACTATGGGTTTCACACGCAGGAGGAACAGAACCCGTGGTGGACGGTCGATCTGCTGGACGGCGTCGTGCTGTCCCGGGTCGTGATCCACAACCGTGCGGTCTTTCCCGATCGGCTGAGCGGCTTCGTGATGGAGCTGTCGAAGGATGACAGCACCTGGCGCACGGTTCATCAAGACCAAGGGTAGGACTCCCTCGGCGACGTCGTGGCCGTCACCTCGCGGGAGAAGACGCAAGCCTGCTTCCTCCGGATCAGGCTTCCTCGCTGGGGAGTGCTGCACTTGCTCGAACTTGAAGCGTTCGGAACCGTCGCTGCGCTTTGCGAGCCGCAGATCCCGACACGTGGTCCCCGTTCCCCCGTCGACAGAAGCGGCATTGGCTACCGATCCTGGAACGCGACCCGCGACGTTGGCGACGCGATTGCGCCTTATCTGATCGAATGGGCCAGCGGCGCGACGCCGTACTACACGACCGTGGAGCACAGCCATCTGCTCTGCATCGGCAGCATCCTGTTCATGGCGAACGAGAACAGCATCATCTGGGGATGCGGCACGCTGAACACCGACATCGATCTTCCGGAGCTGAAGAGATTACAGTTCCGGGCTCTGCGGGGTGCAAGACGGCCGACATGCTGACTAGGCGGGGAGCCGCCTTGCCCGACATGTCGTTCGGCGATCCGGGCATCTTCACAGACGAGCTTCTTCAGGAAGCCGGGAAGATGCCTGCCCGCTCCGGAAAGCGGATAGCCGTAGTGCCGCATCACAGTGCCATCAGGCACCCGTTCTACCAGGCATTGCTGCATTCGGCAGAGGCGCAAGTGGTGAACATTTGCGACGACTTCCTGTTGCCGCTGCAGCAGATCGCCGAGGCTGACGTCGTGATCTCGCAGAGCCTGCACGGGCTGATCTTCGCCGAAAGCTTCGGTAAGCCTGCGGTGTGGATCGCCGACAAAGTGGATAAAACCGCCGTCTTCAAATACTTCGACTAATACTCGATGATGGAGAACCTGCCGAAGAGGCCCTGTTCGCTCGGCACGCCGCTGGACGTGTTGATCAGGACGGCCGAGCGGCAGCACAGCCTGATCGATCGAGTCACACTGAAGGCAGCCTTTCCCGCCGCCGAGATAGGGAGCCGTTGCCGACCGTAGAGTTCAGGACCTGCCGGGCCTAACGCCCCGTTCGTCTTCTTCCTGACCCGGCAATCCGGCGTGCCGGAGCACAGTCTCAGACCGTATCTCGACCGTATACAGGCTGCCGCTGCCGACGTGTTCGACGGCTGGGCCGAGCGGCCCTATGCGCTTGCGGTGAAGCAAGGGATCGGGATCGTGCCCAACCCTGCCCAGGCGGCAGCCATCATGGAAGAGATGGATGGCGTGTTCCGCAGCGACGTTGTGATCCTGGTGCCACGGCCCGTGCTGGAGGCGGTGAACCCAGCCGTGCGAGAGCTGGGTCATGACATGGCACGGTTCGAGGTGCCCCACGACCAGGTGACGATGATGCTGCTGCGCTCCTTGTACGAGAGGCCTGTCCAAACCTTCGCGGTCTTCGGCATCTGACTCTCTTGTCCAATACCGAATGCCTTCAGCAGCCCCGAACATGCTCACGGCAACGAAACCGGCGACACGGGAGATATCCGGAACGTGGGTGTCACACAGCCCGATGCGGACCTGCTTGCCCCGTGCAGCTGTCTGAAGACGATGCAGGCCGGGTGGCGACGGCTGTACAAGGCGATGATGGACGGCCAAGCACTTCGGCCGGTAGGGCCTGGAAGGATTACAGCAACAGGGTCTGGCCCGGCATCGGGCTATCGACCTGGGGCGATCAATCGCTCCATCCGGATGACGTGCCGTGTCAGTTCCGGCACTGTCGTGCCACGACTGTCGAGGATGCCTCGGCGAAGGCCCCGGCAATGTTGGATCTGGAAGAAGCCGCCTCCCGTTGCGGCTGCCGCAGCGATGCCTGCCTGCTGGCATTCTCCTCGCTGCAAGACGTGGCGGACGCCGAGCTCCTGCAGCTACGGGCAAGTTGATGGACCGATCGCCACGCCGCTGCCGCAGACCCTGACGTGCCTGGTGGCGCAGGAGCCACGCCGGCCAGCGTCTACAGAGGGGGTGCAGGGAAACTTTCATCCCGCGCGCGTCGGACCTGTTCACGCTCTTTGGCTTGCCGCAAACCGGCCGCCTACTTGATCCAGCCGAGTGCATCTCGTCGATCCGCTTGCATATGCGCTGGATCACGGCCTAGCCGGGATGGCGCGTAGTCTGGCGGTTCAGGTCTGGACGGCGGCATCACCTGACGCGTGTAGGATGCGGCAACGATCCCATCGCATCGTAGCCGTTCCGCACACGCAGAAGGGTCCGCCGTCTGGCCCACCGGTCTAGCAGCACCAGCGCTGCATCCCGCTCGGCCGTGCCGGCGGCATGCGCTAGCAGCTCTGCGCCACCAGACTGTTGTAGTTCTCCATCGGCATACGCTAGCCCCGGACCGTGATACCTGGATATTCATTGATCTGCACGCGAGGTGGATATCGGGATCGGCCATGCTCCGATGCGTCTTATTGCCACGCTTCTGTTTGCGCCAGCTCTGCTCGGCCTTGAGCATGCCTGCGGACGCTGCAGGGTCGACGGGCGGCAGACCATCCCACCCTCCGCACCCCGCTTCGGCTGGAACGACTTGTGACTGCCTCAGGTCTGGATCAGCGTGCCATTGACCAAGAAGTGCCCGCTTGAGGTCAACGCCGCGACGCAGAGCTAGGGCGCGACGGCAGCCAGCAGACGTTGGGCCATATCGTCATCCAGCAGGCGCTTGCCTTTCCTGCTGAAGGTCACGGTCCCCACATTGGCGTGTCCATCAATAGGCCGATGAATGGGCGGGCAGCAGGTTATCATCGCGTTGCTCCATCAACTGCTGCTCGGAGCGGATGGAATCGAAAGGCTGCGGCAGCAGCGCCTGCAGGAGCCTTTCAGACCCGACCCCAGATCAATCCGGATGAACGTAGAGCCGGTCGAGCTTCAGCAAGAAGCATGTCAGGTTGATGCAGGCGTCAACCACTCGCCATCGCCTGGATCAGGCACAACGGACGATCGGCAGGCACCCGGCCCCGCAGCTCACGCGGTCAAATAAGCACCAACCTGCTCGTCCGATCCAGCGCCTTCAACAGCAGCCAGTCGCGATCAAATAGTCGCCGCCAGGCTCTTCAGCAGCTTGCTAAGCCGACCCGAGCAACCGCGCGATCGGGCCCGAGCCCTGGCCGGGTCCGCTCCTTGCGGTCTCGCTGGTCGACAATCCCAGCACGAACTGGGCGATGCCGTAGAAGGCGAGGATGGCCCGGGACATGGGCGGCTGCCGCCGCATCGCGACCCCGGCAGAGAACAGCAGGAGCCCTTCGGCCATGTCGAACCTCAGATGCCCGCGCACGCCGAACAGGCTGACCAGACCACCCTCGAAGTCCGTGGACAGGAAAGCGCAGACCGGAACCGCGGTGGCGACCGCGGCCACGCGGCGCACGGGACCAGACACCCCGCCCACAAGTGCCAGGCTGCCCAGCGAAACTGCCGCCGCGTAGTCGATCCATCCGTGCAGTCGGGTCGAGATTGCCATGATGAACTCCGCGAGGTCGTGACGGCGTCCAACGGATCAGCGGCGGCAGGGATGCGCCGGCTCGACAACTTCCAAGGCCGTGGCGCGACCTGCTCGGCACGACGTGAAGCGTCCAGAGCGGCCGGATCCGACGACCCGCCTGGACTTGACCAAGTCGAAGTCGGCCCGAGCCGGCCGACCTCCTCCGCCATGGCTTGCCGGATCCGCGCCCGCACGGTCCGTGACCATGCCGAGCCTCGCCCGACCCGCAACGGAACGACCGGTCGCGGCCTCGGCAGCGGTGCCAGAACCCGCGGACCTTCTTCGGCAGGAGCCGCAGAACCGGCAGCGGATCCGCGCCAAGTCGCATACCCGCATCTTGTCGACCGACCGCCGTCGAGCCTCCGGCGGCCCCGATCGGCCAGGTTCATTCATTCAACCGTCCCGTTTCCACGGTTCGGCTACGTGCATCGTCAATCCCACATCGTGCCTGCTTGTAACCCCGGTCGGGACGCCCACGTCGACAGGAGCACATCCGGGATCGACGCCATGGACAGCCTGCCTGCCACCGAAGCCCGAGCGGTCGAAGCCGAGCTGAACTACCTGGCACCGCTGGAGGCCAAGCCCGAGGTCTACAACCACACGCCGCCGCCCGGCGTGCCGGAACGCAACTTCGAGGACGTCGCCGTCCGGATGCGGATCGAGGACTTCCGTCCCTGGCGCGACGAGGCCTCGCTCGACATCCACGGCTTTGCGGCGGTGGAGCACGCGAGCGCCGAGCACGCCTTTGCCGACGAGGCGGCGATCGCCGGCGCCTACTACGCCGAAACCGAGCAGCTGCTGAAGCACAGGCTCGGCGCCGACCGCATCTTCATCTTCGACCACACCATCCGGCGGCGCCTGCCAAGAGAGGAGGATCGTCCCGGCCAGCGCCAGCCGGTCGCGCGCGTCCACGTCGACCAGACCCCGGCCGCGGGGATCGCGCGGGTCCGCCGGCACATGGGCGAGGACGCCAACACGCTGCTGCGCGGCCGCGTGCAGATCATCAACGTGTGGCGGCCGATCCGCGGGCCGGTGCTGGACCGCCCGCTGGCGCTGTGCGACTGGCGCAGCGTCGACGAAGCCGACCTGGTCGCCACCGACCTCGTTTATCCGGAGCACCGCGGCGAGGTGTACTCGATCACGCCGAACCCCCGCCATCGCTGGCACTACCTGTCGGCGATGCGGCCGGACGAGGTGCTGCTGATCAAGTGCTTCGACACCGCCATCGACGGTCGCGCCCGGCTGACGCCCCACACGGCCTTCGTCGATCCGACCACGCCGGCCGACGCCCCGCCGCGGCAGAGCATCGAGTTGCGCGCGCTGGTGTTCTCCCGCCGCGAGTAGGTCGGTCCCCGGGCGTCAGCTGTAGCTCGTCCCGACCGCATGATGGCCGGTCCGCCCGTTCTGGGTCACGTCCACACCCAGACGGTCGAGGGCCTCGACGATGGCGCGCAGGGTGTCTGGGCGCACGTTGCGCCTGCCGAGCTCGATCTTGGACACCGTCGACGGCGACAGGCGCGCCTCGGCGGCAAGCTGTTCCTGGTCGAGACCGGTCAGCATCCGGCCGGCCGCGATGACCCGGCCGCGCGCGATGATCGGGTCCAACTGCATCTGTCTTCTCCGTGTTTCTTGAACACGGATATGGGGATGAACACGCCTGTTTTCGACAGGTTGAGCCTGTATCGCCTGCTCGTCCAGGTTTGCCGGAGCGCGTCGTCGGGAACGCGGCGGGATGGCGACCGACCGCAAGGCCGATCGGCGCCTGCGCGTTGTCCTCGTGCCGGCCGCCCAGGACATTTTCCGTCCACGCGGCTCACCGCGCATGCCCCGGCTCGATGTTCCGACCAGCACCTCTACCCATCAGGCGATGCCCCGGGCACCATTCTCCGCGTCGTGGCAGCCGACATGCTGCCGGAGGTGGAGATGGAGACCCGTCTCGTCGCGAGCCGGTTTCAGTTCGAGATCAGCTCCCTGATCCGGCTGGCCAGGACTTCCAGCGCGAACGGCTTGGTCAGCACGTGCATGCCGGGATCCAGGTGGCCGTGGCTCAGCACCGCGTTCTCGGCGTAGCCGGTGATGAACAGCACCTTCAGGTCGGGCCGCGCCACCCGCGCCGCGTCCGCCACCTGCCGCCCGTTCATGCCGCCGGGCAGCCCCACGTCGGTCACCAGAAGGTCGACCCGCACCGCCGAGTTCAGCACCTGCAGGCCGGCAGCGCCGTCCGCCGCCTCGATCGTGCAGTAGCCCAGGTCCTCCAGCACCTCGGCCACCAGCATCCGCACCGTGGGCTCGTCGTCCACCACCAGCACCGTCTGCCCGTCCTCGGCACGCGGCGCGTCGGCCAGGTCCGGCGCCAGCTCGGCCGTTTCCGCCGTGCCCAGATGGCGCGGCAGGTAGATGCACACCACCGTGCCCTGCCCGACCTCGGAATAGATGCGCACCTGCCCGCTCGACTGCTTGGCGAAGCCGTAGATCATCGACAGGCCGAGCCCGGTGCCCTGGCCGATCGGCTTG
>CAXUEL010000071.1:0-1869 GCA_964249915.1 uncultured Acetobacteraceae bacterium
CCGCGCCGGCTCGGCCTTGCCGGCAGTGCCGGCCGTCGGAGTCGCGGCGGGCGCCGGGACCGCGACCGGGGACGGGGCCGCGAGCGCCACCAGAAGGTCGCCGTACTGGCTGAGGATCAGCGCGTAGGAGTCCTGTCCGATCACCCCGTTCGCATAGGCCTGGCAGGCGCTGTAGAGCCCGTCGCGCAGCGCCACCACCCCTGCGGTCCGGCCGGCGAGCTGGAGTGCCGACTCGCTGTTGTTCACCGTCCCGTTCAACGAACCGCTGGCACCGCCGCCGGAGCCGTTGCCGGAGACCTGCACCATGCGGCTCAGGGTGGAGGCCCAGTCCGGGTTGGGCTGCACGCAGAGGATGGGGCGACTGGAGAAGGCGCCGGAGATCGGCCTCTGCCGCTCCGTGACCATCGACATGGCCGGGTTCACCAGCAGCAGCTGGCTATCCGTGGGCAGCGCGGCGGTTCGCGGCGGATGAGGGTCGCAGGCCGCGACCAACATCGATGTCGCCACGGCGACGACCCCGTACAGGCCCAGCCTTGTCGCGCCCGCTGCCATGTCGCCTCCCGTTCAGGGGGAACTCAGCCATTTGCGTTACGAGCGGAACTGTAACATATCGTTTCCGCCAGCGCATCAATTATTGGACGAAAGCGCCGAAGCTAGACGGCGGCGGATCCGGCTCCCTGGCCGACCGCATAGAACCGGCCGCGCCAGCTGGTCGGCTTGCCGGAACGGGCGCGGAACAATGCCGACCATTGCAGCGTCAGCAGGAACAGCACTCCCGCCGGATGCAGCGCCACGCTGCGCAGGCTCTGCCCGAAGCGCCGTGCCAGCAACAGCCGCACGGCAAGACCGCACAGCACCGCGGCGCCGGCAGGACCGCGCGGCGCGCGCAGCGCCAGCAACAGCGGCAGCACGTGGCCGCCGCCCAGGAGCACGGTCCAGACCGGCAGCGCGCGCGGCGTCGCCATGCCCTCGGTGGCGTTCTTGCCCAGGCCCTCCCACAGGTCGCGGACGTTGCCGTACATCCGGCAGGTGGCGAGCCCGGTCGCGTCGAACAGCCCGGTCTGGTAGCCGGCGCGGCGGAACGCGCGCGGCAGGGTCAGCCCGTCATGCAGCGAGGCGCGGATCGCGTCGTGGCCGCCCATCGCGCGGTAGGCGTCCCGGCGCGCGACGAACAGCTGGCCGCACCCGGCGGCGAAGCCCGGCTCGGTCCGGCCGCGGTCGAGCCAGATCGGCCGGTAGCCCAGCAGCAGCAGGTGGATCAGCGGCAGCAGCAGCCGCTCCGACCAGCTGCCGGTGAGCTGGCGTGGCACGCCGCTGGCGAGCCCCAGCTCCGGGCCGGCCTGCATCGCACCGGCGAGCCGCGACAGCGCGTCCGGCGCCAGGCGCACGTCGGCATCGACGAACACCAGCAGCGCGTGCCGCGCGGCAGCGCCCAGCCGCGCGCAGGCGTACTGCTTGCCGGACCAGCCGGCCGGCAGCGCCCCGCCACCCGCGATCACCCGCAGGCGCGGGTCGGCCACCGCCGCCAGGATCGCCGCCGTGGCGTCGGTCGAGCCGTCGTCGAGCACCAGCAGCTCCAGCTCGACGTCCCGGCACCCGAGCACGCAGGCGACCGCGTCGGCGATGTTGGCGGCCTCGTTGCGCGCCGGGATCAGCACCGACAGCGCCGGCCGTCCGGCTGCCGGAGGGGGCGGGCGCAGCAGGCGCAGGTTGACCGCCGCCACCGCGGGCGGCAGCGCGGTCGACCCCAGCTGCATCACGCGGATCGCCTCGTTCATCCAGACCGATGCGGCCATCAACCCGGGCAACAGCGGCGGCGCCCTGGTCGACATGGACGGCGAGCTGATCGGCATTAACACGGCCATCCTG
>CAXUEL010000071.1:1879-14130 GCA_964249915.1 uncultured Acetobacteraceae bacterium
CCCACTCGGCCGGGCGCAGGGTCCGGTCGGCCTCGATCGGCGTGCCGAAGCGAAGCAGAAGCTCCGGCCGGGACTCGTTCCAGAACACGTACTCGAGCGCCAGCGGCACCAGCAGCGCGTCCGGCGTCAGCGCGGCCAGGTGGGAGATCCCGGGGCGCAGCCGCACCGGGCGGCAGCGCGGGTCGGTGAAGGCGCCCTCCGCCGTCACCCACAGCACCGCCCGCCCGGCCGGGCCGCGGCAGGTGGCGAGCACGCGGCGCGCCACCGACAGGAAGCGGCGCGCGCCGACCGCGCTGTGCAGGTCGATGCCGAAGATGCCCAGCCGGGCCATGAAGGCGTAGCGCCCGAGGGACTGCTGGTCCATTGGCCCGTAGCCAGGCCGGCCGCGGAAGCGGAGGTCGGCGAGCAGGATGTAGATCGCCGGGTCCCACCAGGACGGGTGGTTGCCGAACACGATCAGCGGCCGGTCGCGCGGCAGCGAGTCGGTGTCCAGCCCCGACATCCGGATGGCGCGGAACCGGCGCCCGGCCCACCAGCGCAGGTAGAACGCGAACAGCCGGAACAGCGGTTCCGAGCGCAGCGCGACCGGGTCGGGCCCAGTCAGGCGCTGAGCCTCGGCTCCACCGAGTTGCGCCGGGCGTCCTGATCCAGGCTGTCGGCGGCGATCCAGCCGGACATCATCACCATCGGCATGCCGGGGCCCGGATGCGCGGCGCCGCCGGCGAGGTAGAGCCCGGGCAGGTCGCGCGACCGGTTGCCCGGCTTGAACGCGCCCATGAAGCGGCCGTGGCTGGCCAGGCCGTAGATCGCCCCGTCCAGCACCCGGTAGCGCTCGTGGATGTCGGCCGGGGTCAGCACCCGCTCGACCCGGATGCGGGACTCGATGTCCTTGAGCCCCGCGGTGCGGGCGAGCTTGTCCAGGATCACGCGGCGGTAGCCCGGCAGCATGGCGTTCCAGTCGTGGTGCGGCCGCAGGTAGGGCGTGTGCACCAGCACGTAGAGCGCCTCGCCGCCGGGGGGCGCCACGCCGGGCTCGGTGCGGGCGGGGGCGGCGACGTAGCAGGTCGGGTCCGGCGCCGGCTCGCCCTTCTTGTAGATGAAGTCGAACTCCTCCTCCGGATCGCGGGAGAACACGAAGCCGTGGTGCAGCAGGTGGTCGTAGGCGCGGTCCAGGCCGAGATACAGCACCACCCCGGAACACGCCGGCTCGCGTTTCCAGCGCCGGGAGAAGGTCTTCTGCGGCACGCCGCCGACCAGCTCGCGATAGGTGCGCACGCTGTCCATGTTGGACACCACCGCCGACAGCGCCACCGTCTCGCCCTTCTCGGTGACCACGCCGCTGGCGCGGCCGTTCTCCTGGGTGATCCGGCTGATCCCGGTGCCGGTGCGTATGTCCACGCCCAGCCGCTCGGCCAGCGCCGTCAGCGCTTCCGGCACCGCGCGCGTGCCGCCGATCGGGTACCACACGCCTTCCTGGGTCTGCATGTGCGCGATCGAGCACAGCACCGCCGGCGCCAGGTAGGGCGAGGAGCCGACGTACTGCACGAAATGGTCCAGCATCTGCGACACACGCTCGTCGCCGATTCGCTTGCGGATCTGCCGCGCCACGGTGGAGCCCATGCGCAGGCTCATCACGTCGCGCAGCGTGTCCAGGTCCATGTTCTTCTTCATGTCCATGGTGTCGCCGAGATCCTCGACCGACTTCCAGAAGAAGAACTTCGCACTCACCTCGTGCAGCTTCCCGCTCATCGCCAGGAAGTCGCGGTAGCCCTGCTCGGTGTTGCTCTCGCCCGCCCCGGAGAAGCCGCGCAGCCGCAGCGCCATCGCGGAAACGTCCTCGTCGAGGTCGAGCACCGCGCCGTCGTCGAAGAAGCAGCGCCATTGCGGGTCGATGCGGCGCAAATCGAGGCTGTCCCCCATCGTCTCCCCGGCCTCGGAGAAGATGCGCGCCAGCACCGACGGCACGGTGAGGATGGTCGGCCCCATGTCGAAGCGGTAGCCGGAATCCTCGTGCAGCGCCGCCTTGCCGCCGAGCCAGTCGTTCTTCTCGAACAGCACCACCTTGTGGCCGCGCGCGGCGAGCGTGCAGGCGGCGGCGAGCCCGCCCAGCCCGGAACCGATGACGCCAACGGGGTCGATCACGCCACCTGTCCTCCAAGCACGGTCTGCTCCAGCCCCTGCCTGGGGGCGTCCGGGGTGCCGGTCCATTCCATCGTCGTCGCGACCGGCTCCAGCCCGAGATCCTCCGCCAGCAGCCTGGCGCTGATCCTGGCGCCCTCGAAGATCACCGGCAGGCCGCTGCCGGGATGGGTGCCGCCGCCGACCAGGTACATCCCGTCCGCGTCCTCGAACCGGTTGTGCGGCCGGAAGTTCAGCATCTGCCCGAGGTTGTGCGCCAGGTTGAACACCGCGCCCTGGTGCACCGACAGGTCCCGCGTCCAGTCGGTGGGCGTCATCACCTTCTCGAACACGATGCGCTGCTCGATGTCCGGCAGGCCGGCACGGGCCAGGCGCTCCAGCACCAGCTTGCGATAGCGCGGCGCCGCCTCGTCCCAGTCGATCGCACCGCGCTCGTGCCCGACTGGCACCAGCACGTAGAGCGTGGAATGGTTCGGCGGCGCCAGCGCCGGGTCGGTGACGCAGGCGTTCTGTATGTAGAAGCAGGGCTCCTCCGGCGGCACCCGGCCCTCCTCCACGTCCCGCAGCGTCTGCCGGTAGTCTTCCGACAGGTAGATGGTGTGGTGCGCCAGCCCGTCGATCCGTCCCTCGATGCCGAGGTAGAGCATGAAGGTGGAGCAGGACAGCTTGGCCTTGCTGATCCGCTTGGTGGTCCAGCGGCGGCGCTTGGGTGCCGGCACCAGGTTGGACATGGCGTGCAGGAAGTCGGCGTTCACCACCACCGCGTCGGCGCGCGTGGCCCCGTTGTCGGTGCGCACGCCGACCGCGCGCCTGCCCTCGAACAGGATCTCGCGCACCGGCTCGCCGAGCCGGAACTTGGCGCCCATCTGCCGCGCCGCGTCCGCCATCGCCCGCATCACCGCGCCGTGGCCGCCGCGCGGGTGGAAGATGCCGAACTCGTACTCCATGAAGGCGAGAATGGTGAACAGGCTCGGGCAGCGGTACGGCGACATGCCCAGGTACTTGCTCTGGAACGAGAAGCCGAGCCGCACCCGCGGGTCCTTGAACCAGCGCTTGAGGTCGTCGTCCACCGAGTTGAGCGGCCGGAGCAGCCGCAGCGACTTCAGCACGTCCGGCTTCAGCAGGTCGGACAGGCCGTTGAACGGGGATTCCAGCACCGGCCGGAACGCGGCCAGCTTGGCGCGGCTGTCGGCCAGGAAGGCCGGGATCTGCGCCGCGTCCTCCGGGCAGAGCTCGGCCACCGAGCGCTGCAGGCGGGGGATGTCGCTGCTGGCGGTGATCCGGCCCTGGTTCTCGAAGATCACGTCGTAGTGGGTGTCGAGCCGGATCAGCTCGACCGCGTCCTCCAGCCGGCGCCCGCAGGTGGCGAAGATGTCGGCCAGCACGCGCGGATACAGGAAGAAGGTGGGGCCGATGTCGAAGTGGAACCGGCCGCGGTCGGTGGACGCCTCGATCGTGCCGGAGCGGCCGCCGACGGCCTCGTGCCGTTCGAACACGGTGACGTCGGCACCGGCATGGGAAAGCAGCATCGCCGCTGCAAGGCCGCCAGGACCGGCGCCTATGATTGAGACGGGACGCATCATTCGTCGCACAAGTTACACGCTTGGCCCTCCCGCACCAGATCCCCGGGCGGTCACAACGGCGCTAAGTTCGCATCCCGGCAGGAAGCCGGGCCGCGACACCGCCTGCCGGCGACCGGCCCGCTGCAACCCGCGCTCGCGTCCTGGCTTGGTTCGCGATGGCAACAGGAGACCGTTCATGGCCGACGAACCCACCGACCAGGCGCACGAGAAGGCACGCGACCTGGTGGAGCAGGCCCTCGGCAAGCTCGCCGAGGACAAGCCACGCGAGGCCGAGACGCTGATCGACAAGGCGCAGGCGATCGATCCGTCCGCCGCCCGCGAGGTGGTGGCCGACCTCGACGAGGATGCCGGCTCCGACCACACTCCGCAGGCCGGGTCGCCGAAGGCGGGCTGAAACCCCGGGACGCCCGGTCGGCCGCTTGCCTCCGCCGTCCCGGCGTCCCATCACAGCGTTCCACACCGGCAGGAGGCATCGGTGCCGGAGTTCCGCTCGCTTTACCGACACGGCTTCGCCCGGGTCGCCGCCTGCACCCTGCCGGTGGCGCTGGCCGACCCGCTGCGCAACGCCGAGGCGACGGCGGACCTGGCCGCGGAGGCCGGGCTGCAGGGCGCGGTGCTGGCGGTGTTCCCCGAGCTCGGCATCTCCGGCTATGCGATCGACGACCTGCGCCTGCAGGACGCGTTGCTCGACGCGGTCGAGCAGGGGGTGTCGCTGTTGCTCGAGCGCAGCCGTTCCCTGTTGCCGATCCTGCTGGTGGGCGCGCCGCTGCGGCACGCGGGCGCGCTGTTCAACTGCGCGGTGGCGCTGCATCGCGGCCGCATCCTGGGCGTGGTGCCGAAATCCTACCTGCCGAACTACCGCGAGTTCTACGAGGTGCGGCAGTTCGCGCCGGGCGCCGGACGGGTGGCCGAGACGATCCGGATCGCGGGCCACGAGGCGCCGTTCGGCACCGACCTGCTGTTCGAGGCGTCCGACCTGCCGGGCTTCGTGCTGGGAGTCGAGATCTGCGAGGATCTGTGGGTGCCGCTGCCGCCGAGCACGGAGGCGGCGCTCGCCGGCGCCACGGTGATCGCCAACCTGTCGGCCAGCAACATCGTCATCGGCAAGGCGGAAACCCGGCGCCTGCTGTGCCAGGGGCAGTCGGCGCGGGCGCTGTGCGCCTATCTGTACGCCGCGGCGGGCGAGGGCGAATCCACCAACGACGTCGCCTGGGACGGGCAGGTGTCGATCTTCGAGGTCGGCGCGCCGCTGGCGGAGTCCGAGCGTTTCCCGTCCGGGCCCAGGGTGCTGGCCGCCGACGTCGACCTCGACCTGCTGCGCCAGGAGCGGGCGCGGATGAACACGTTCGACGCCAACCGCGCCGCCCGGCCCGGTCCCGCGTATCGCCGGGTCGGGCTCAGGCTGGAGCCGCCGGACGGCGACCACGGCCTGCGCCGGCCGCTGGAGCGGTTCCCGTTCGTGCCGTCCGATCCGGCCCGGCTCGAGCAGGACTGCTTCGAGGCCTACAACATCCAGGTCTCGGCGCTGATGCAGCGGATGCGGGCGATCAACTGCCGCACCCTGGTAATCGGCGTGTCGGGCGGTCTGGACTCGACCCAGGCGCTGATCGTCGCCGCCCGCGCGGTGGACCGGCTCGGGCTGGGCCGCACGGCGATACGCGCCTACACCATGCCGGGCTTCGGCACCGGCGACGCCACGCGCGCCAACGCCCTGGCGCTGATGGACACCCTGGGCGTGACCGCGGACACGCTCGACATCCGCCCGTCGGCGACGCTGATGCTGCAGCAGATGGGGCACCCGGCCGGCCGGGGCGAGCCGGTCTACGACGTCACCTTCGAGAACGTGCAGGCGGGGCTTCGCACCGACTACCTGTTCCGGCTGGCCAACCAGCACGACGGCATCGTGGTCGGCACCGGCGACCTGAGCGAGCTCGGGCTCGGCTGGTGCACCTATGGCGTCGGCGACCACATGTCGCACTACAACGTCAACGCCGGCCTGCCCAAGACCCTGATCCAGCACCTGATCCGCTGGGTGATCGCGGCCAAACCGTTCGAGCCGGCGGTGCTGGACACCCTGCAGCTGATCCTGGACACCGAGATCTCGCCCGAGCTGGTGCCCGCCGGCGCCGATCGGGCGCTGCAGAGCACCGAGTCCAAGATCGGCCCCTACGCGCTGCAGGACTTCTCCCTGTTCTACCTGCTGCGCTACGGCTTCCGCCCGTCCAAGGTGGCGTTCCTGGCGCTGCGCGCCTGGGAGGACGCCGGACGCGGCTCCTGGCCGCCCGGCTTTCCCGAGGCCCGGCGCGCCGAGTATGGGCTGGCCGAGATCCGGCACTGGATGGAGGTGTTCCTGCAGCGCTTCTTCGCCTTCAGCCAGTTCAAGCGCTCCGCGGCGCCGAACGGTCCCAAGGTGTCCACCGGCGGCTCGCTGTCGCCGCGCGGCGACTGGCGGGCGCCCTCGGACGGCAGTGCCCGCGCCTGGCTGGACGAGCTGCGCGCCAACGTGCCGGTGGAGCAGGCGAGCGTCGCGCCGCAGCGGTTGCCGCGGCAGGAATCGGTAACCAAACGTTAAACTTTCAGCATCCCACGACGTGGTGGGTGGTGTAGACAAGTGCGAGCGCACGAGGACACGGGCCGGAACGAGATGATGGCGGTTGATCAGGGGACGACGGTCGCCGACACCATTCCGGCCCTGCTGTCACGCGGTCGCCCGGACGCCTGCGCCATCCGCACCCCGGACCATTCCGGGCTGAGCTACGGGGAGCTGCGTGCGCTGTGCGCGCGGACCGCCGCGTTCCTGCGGGCGCGCGGCATCGGCAACGGCGACCGGGTGGCGATCCTGCTGCCGAACGGGCCGGAGGCGGCCAGCGCCTTCCTGGCCGTGGCCTCGGTCGCCACCGCGGCGCCGCTGAACCCCGGCTACGGCGTCGGCGAGCTGCGCTTCTACCTCCGGGACCTCGGCGTGCGGGCGATCATCCTGCAGCGCGGGGAGGCGGACGCCGCCCGTGCCGCCGCGGCCGGGCTCGCGATCCCGGTCGTCGAGCTGCACCCCGATCCGGCGATGCCCGGCCGCTTCGCGCTCGACGCCGAGGGCTGGCCGCCCGGAACGGACGCCCCGGACGCGCGTCCGCCCGGCCCGGGGGACATCGCGCTGGTGCTGCACACCTCCGGTACCACCGCGCGGCCGAAGATCGTGCCGCTGAGCCAGGCGAACCTCGCAGCCTCGGCGCAGGCCATCGCCTGCAGCCTCCTGCTGACCCCGGAGGACCTCTGCCTCAACGTCATGCCGCTGTTCCACATCCACGGGCTGGTGGCGGCGGTGCTGGCGAGCCTGTCTGCCGGCGGCGCCGTCGCCTGCACCGGCGGGCTGGACGGGTTCCGCTTCTTCGGCTGGCTGGAGCGGTGCCGGCCGAGCTGGTTCACCGCCGTGCCGACCGCGCACCAGACCCTCCTGGAGCTGGCACCCCGCTACCGGGCGGTGATCGCGGGCAGCCGGCTGCGGCTGGTCCGCTCCTCCTCCGCCGCCCTGCCGGCGACGGTGATGACGGCGCTGGAGCGAACCTTCGGGGTGCCGGTGATCGAGGCGTACGGCATGACCGAGGCCAGCCACCAGATGGCGAGCAGCCCGCTGCCGCCGGCGCCGCGTCATCCGGGCTCGGTCGGCATCGCCGCCGGGCCGGAGCTCGCGATCATGGACGAGGCGGGCGCGCTGCTGGGAGCGGACCGGGTCGGCGAGGTGGTGATACGCGGGCCCGGGGTGATGGCGGCCTACGAGAACAACCCGGACGCCAACGCGCGCGCCTTTTCCGACTGCTGGTTCCGCACCGGCGACCAGGGGGTGCTGGACGAGGCCGGCTACCTGCGCCTGACCGGGCGGCTGAAGGAGATCGTCAACCGCGGCGGCGAGAAGGTGTCGCCGCTGGAGCTGGAAGCCGTGCTGCTGCAGCATCCGGAGGTGCGGGAGGCGGCGGCGTTCGCGATGCCGAGCCGGCTCTACGGCGAGGAGCCGGCGGCGGCCGTGGTGCTGTCGCAGGGCGCGTCGGCGACCCCGGACGTCCTGCGCGGCTTCATGGCCGGACGGCTGGCGGCGTTCAAGCTGCCGGCCCGCATCGTCGTGCTGGACGCGCTGCCGAAGGGGCCGACCGGCAAGCTGCAGCGGATCGGCCTGGCCGAGCGGCTCGGCCTGGCGGAAGGGGCGCCTGCGTGATGACCGACGGGCAGCTGACCGACACCGTGACCGGCATCCTGCGCGAGCAGCTGCGCCGGCCGGACCTCCGGTTCGACCCGGAAGCGCGGCTGAAGGCGCTGCCCGGCTACGACTCGGTGATCGCGATCCAGCTCGTGCTCGGGCTGGAGCAGGCGTTCGACCTGGTGCTCGACGAGGACGAGGTCGAGGCGATGAACACGATGGACGACGTGCGCCGGGTCCTGCGCGCCAGGATGCCGGCCGATGCCTGACATGCCGATGCCCGACACGCCGATGCCCGACACGTCGACGCCGGAGCGGCGCGACGCCGCCGTTCCGCTTCGTCTCGCTCGGCGGCGACTGCCAGCCGGCCCGGCAGATCGGCCGGATCCAGCCGTCCAACATGTCCGGCGTGTTCGACTGGGTCACCACCCAGATCCAGCACGTCGGCCGGCTGATCGACAACGACTTCGCCGGCTTCCTGGAGCCGGAGAACCTGTTCCCGGTGTTCCACGACCAGACCTTCATCGGCCTGGTCGACACGCTGTACCGCGTCGGCCTCAACCACGACTTCGCCGGGTTCGACGCGGTGGACGTGTCGTCGGTCCAGACCATCTACCGGATGCGGATCCGCTGGTTCCGCAACCTGTTCGACCCGCGCCGTCCGCCGCCCTACTTCATCCGCCGCCATCATCCGCGCGACGGCGCCGAGGACGAGGCCCTGGCGATCGCCCTGTTCGAGCAGCTGCGGGCCAGGCGGGGCGACATCCGCTTCCTCTACCTGCACGCCGATCCGGGCCGGCGCGAGTTCATGACCGACGGCTACCGCAGCGCCTTCCTCAGGCAGCGCGACCCGTTCGAATGGCAGGGCGACAACGAGGCGTGGGACACCATTCTGCGCGGGTTCGCGGTCAGGCCGTTCGCAGGCGACCGGGCGGCGTTCCAGCTTCCCGACTACGTGCCGCAGGCCAGGCGGCCGAGGTTCGGCTGAACCGGCTCAGCTCGTCGGGTCGAGCGCCTCCGCCACCTTCTCCTTCTTCGGCTGCGGCAGCAGCTTCATGGTCAGGATGAAGGCGGACAGGCACAGGCAGATCACGTTCTGCACGATGATCGCCCATTGTCCCAGCAGGACGCCGTAGACCAGCCAGGCGACGAAACCCGTCACGGTGATCAGGTACATCTTGAGCGAGATGCCGTCGGTGCTGCGCGACCGGATGATGGCCCAGGCCTGCGGCACGTAGCTCACCATCGACAAGGTGGCGGCGAACAGGCTGACCACGGTGACGGCGTTCAGGTGCATGGTTCGGTTCCCCCCGTCCGGCAGCAGCGGAACGCGGCCCGGCCCGTCAGGATTTCGCCGCCCGGCGCAGCCACGCCGCGGTGCCGGCCAGCCCCGCCTCCCATCCCACCGTTGGCGACCAGCCGGTCCGCTGCCGCAGCCGGGTGCTGTCCAGGACGTTGGCCGGAACGTCGGCGCTGCGCCCCGGCATGGCCTCGATCCGGGCTTCCCGCCCCACGACGCGCGCGGCGTCGTCGATCACCGCCCGCACGCTGCGGCCGACGCCGCTGCCGACGTTGAACAGCCTAGGCTCCTCCTCCGCCTCGGCGACCGCCAGCATCGCCGCGACCACGTCGTCGACGTGCACGTAGTCGCGCACCACGCTGCCGTCGCCCCAGACCGGGATCGGCGCGTCCGTCAGCAGCCGGTGCAGCACCGACGCCACCAGCCCCTGCTCGCGCAGCGGATGCTGGTGCGGGCCGTAGGCGTTGCCGATCCGCAGCACCCGGTACTCCAGCCCGTACAGGTGGTGGTACAGCGCCAGGTACTTCTCCACCGCGAGCTTGCCGATGCCATAGGCCGAGATCGGGTCGGTGGGCGCGGTTTCCGGGATCGGCCCGTCGCCTGCCGGGCCGTACACGGTGCCGCCGGAGGAGGCGAACACGATCCGCCGCACCCCCTGGCGCCGGCAGGCGTCCAGCAGCCGGATCCGCGGCGGCATGCCGTCGGCGACGATCTGCGCCGGGTTGCGGTTCGAGCTGTCCGGCAGCCCGGCGCCGATCAGGTCGAACAGGTGGCTGTGGCCGGCCACCAGCGCGTCCGGATCATCGAGGCGCTCGACGTTCCCTTGCCGCCAGGCGAGCCCGACGATCCCGGCCAGCGCCGCCGGCGGCGCCGCGCCGCGCCCGAACCCGGTGACCGGCACGCCGCGCGCCCCCAGCGCCAGGCACAAGTTGGTGCCGATGAAGCCGCCGGCCCCCAGCACCAGGCAGCGCATCGGGGCGGCGGGCGCGGTCAGGGCCGCTTCCGGCTGGCGCGCATGCGCAGCCTGAGCCAGGGGTGGCGCGCCTCCACGAACCCCACCATGCGCCGCTTGTTCTCGTCCTGCTCGGTGATCGCGTTCACCATCGAGCCCGGATGTACCCGGTAGAACGCCAGCTCGTCCGCCACCTTCACGCCGAACTGGCCGAGCTCGACCAGCCGGCACCACAGGCTGAAATCCTCCCAGCCCATGGCGTCGCGCCGCACGTAGTAGCCGCCGGCCGCCGCCCAGGCCCATTTCGCGACCGTCGCCATGGCGTCGATGTAGTTGCCGGACCGGAGGTGCGCCGGGTCGAACGCCGCGTCGCCCATCACCGCGTCGCCGCCGCCGAACTGGCGGATCCGCGGATAAGCGAACGCGGCCAGCGGCTCGGCGTCGAGGGCGGCCAGCATACGCGCGCAGGCCTCCGGGGTCAGCCGGTTGTCGGAGTCCAGCACCGTGATCCAGGGCGTCTCGGCCTGGTCGAACACCACGTTGCGCGCCCCCCCGAGCCCGGCGTTGGCCACCGTCCGCAGGATGCGCAGCCGGTTGAAGCGCAGCCGGTTGCATTCCGCCCAGTCCAGCAGCAGCGCCACCGAGCCGTCGTGCGAGCCGTCGTCGACCACCACTAGGTCGAGCGGCTCCACCGTCTGCGCCAGCACCGACTCCAGCGCCTCGGTGACATGCGCCTCGTAGTTGTAGGAGGTCATGCCGACGGTGATCCGCGCCTCGCCCAGCGCGTCGTGGGAGAACAGCACCCGGCTGTCCGGCACCTCCGGCAGGCCGGCGCCGCGGTAGTCGCCGCGGCCGAGCGCCAGCGCGTTCGCCCGTGCGCCCTCCGCGCCGCCGTCGAGGCCGCGCAGCAGCAGCGTCCACAGCTCCGCCTGCCGGCGCGGCCCGAACTGCCACAGGCTGTCGTGGTAGGCGGCGCGCGCCACCCGCGCCCGCAGCGCCGGCTCGTCCACCAGGCGCAGCAGCACCCGCTCCCAGGTCGACGCGTCGGGCGGCAGGAAGCCGGTGATCCCGTCCCGCACCGCGCGCCGGAACGGGCCGGTGGGGGTGGCGACCAGGCACACCCCGGCCAGCGCGGACTCGAAGTACTTCAGCTCGCTCTTGGCCTCGCAGAACGGGTTGTTCTGCTCCAGCGGGCAGAGCGAGACGTCGAACCGCGCCAGCTCCCCCGGCAGCGCGTCGAGCGGCACCATGTCGCGCCACTCGATCCGTGCTGCGTGCGGCAGCAGCTCCGGGAACTCCTCGACCAGCAGCAGCCCTTCGCCGCTGCGCGCGTCGCGGAACAGCACCAGCAGCACGTCCGGCCGCTGTTCCAGCACCCGGGCCACCGCGCCGGCGACCGTGGCGAAATCCTTCTGGTGGGTGCGCGTGCCGCCGGCATAGCCGAGCCGCAGCCGCCCGTCCGACGGCCGCTCGCCGCGCAGCCGCACGGCGTGGCGCGACGCCCGCTCGGTGGCCGCATCGAAGCCGTTCGGGATCACGTGCACGACCGGGTGCAGCAGCCCGGCACCCGCCGCCAGCTCGGCGGTGGTGGTGGTGCACAGGTCGCAGCCGGCCAGGGTGCGCTGCATCGCCTGGAAGTAGGAGCGGCCTTCCGCCTCCGACACGAAGGTGGTGCGCAGCCCGTCGATGATCTCCGCCACCGCCAGCGACGGCTGCACGATCAGGTCGTCCAGGTCGAACGCGACCCGGGTGCGTGCGGCATGGGCCAGCTCCAGCATGGTCCCGACATGCCCGCTCCACCCGGCGCGCCACAGAACCACCAGGTCGGCGGCGGCGAGGTTGTCCGGACCGACGCCGAAGATGTCCGCCACCTCCGTGTCGTAGCCCGAGGCGGCGCAGGCGTCGGCGGCGCGGCGGGTGCGATAGACCGCCCCGGGGGTCCCCGGCTCGCCGGCGACGAACAGGATGCGCCGCACCGGACGCCATCCGGCCGGACCGACCATCGGCGCCGGCACGGCCTCGGGCGGGGGCGGGCCATCCGGTTCCGCGGGCGGCGGCAGGACCGCCGGCTCCGGCACCGCCCGAGGC
>CAXUEL010000072.1:0-14084 GCA_964249915.1 uncultured Acetobacteraceae bacterium
GGCCGGAACCCGCCCCTCCGCGCGGCGCCCGACGCGCGCCGCTGCCCTGCCGCACCCGATGCCCGCTCTTCCCCGATCCGTCGCCGGCATCCGCACGCTCAGGCCGGTCCGCCGGCCGCGCCGCCCGGGTGGGGCACGGCCGCCTCGATCGACCCGTCCGGGAAGGCCTCGACGAGGTGCCGCACGAAGGCCCGGACCTTGCTGCTGGCGAGCCGCGTCGACGCGTGCAGCACCCAGATCTCCACCTCCTGCCCGCGCGCGACGCCCCATGCCGCGAGCCGCCCCGACGCCAGGTGCTCCTGCACCAGGAAGCGGGGCAGCAGGGCGGCCCCCGCGCCCGCGAGCACCGCGTCGCGCATCATGCCCAGGGCCGAAACGCGCAGCACCGGGTCGGGCTGCACGGTGAAGCAGGCGGCGCCGTCCTCCACCGTCCAGGGACGCTCGTCGTTGCCGCTTAGCCGCACCACCGCCGGGACCTTCGGCCCGTCCCCCTCCTGCCGCGCGACCGGCCGGGGCAGCGACGCAGGCGCCACCACGAGCAGCGGGACAGTGAGGAAGCGGCGCCCGACCAGGTCGTCGTCCGGCTGCGGATTGGCCCTGATAGCGATGTCGTAGCCTTCCTGGACCAGGTCCACGTAGCGGTCCTCGGCCAGGATCTCCAGCCGCACCAGGGGATGCGCCGCCAGGAACCGCGCGGCGATCGCGCCCATGGCGTACTGCCCGAGCAGGAGCGGGGTGCTGACACGCAGCCGGCCCCTGGGTTCGGCGCTGCGGCCGCGCAGCGCGTCCGCGGTCGCGTCGAGCTCGCCGAGCGGCCCCCGGGTGCCGGCGAGCAGGGACCGGCCGTCCTCGGTCAGCGCCAGCGAGCCGCCGCGCTCGAACAGGCGCAGCCCGAGGCTGGTTTCCAGCTCGGCGACACGCCGCGACAGGGTCGCCTTCGAGCGGCCGGTCGCCCGTGCGGCGCGGCCATAGCCGCCATGGGTAGCCACCAGGTGGAAGTCCGCCAAGGCCATGAGGTCCATGAACCGTCTCATAGCTGGAACGGGCATCCCGAAACCAGCCCCGCCTGGGTAGCAGCTGGAACACTACCTTGAGCATCGTCGCCGTGCCGACGGTCGCGCCACCACCCAGCCTCGCGAACGGCGCGGCAGCAGATGTTCAGCATATAGGAGGTTCTTCCCCATGATCGTCGTCACCGCACCCACCGGCAACATCGGTCGCCACGTCGTCGGGCACCTGCTCGATGCCGGCGCGCCGGTCCGCGTCGTCGTCCGTGACCCGGGCAGGCTCCCGGCCTCCGTTCGCGACCGCGCGGACGTGGTCGCCGGGTCGCATGGCGACGCCACGGTCGTCGATCGCGCCCTTGCCGGCGCGGACGCCGTGTTCTGGCTCTCGCCCGCCGACTCGCAGCTCACGCTGCAGCAGGCCTACCCCGACTTCACCCGCCCCGCCGCCGAGGCGTTCCGTCACCACGGGGTCCGGCAGGTGGTCTCGGTCACCGCGCTCGGGCGAGGCACGCCGTGGCAGGACAGGGCCGGGCTGGTCACCAGCTCGATCGCGATGGACGACCTCGTCATGGCCTCCGGCGTCGCGTTCCGCGGCCTCGCCATGCCGTCCTTCATGGACAACGCGCTCCAGCAGGCCGGCGCGATGAAGGCGCAGGGCATGATGTTCGGCCCGTACGATCCCGACAGGAGGATGCCCAGCACGGCCACGCGCGACGTCGGCGCCGTCGCGGCGAGGCTGCTGCGCGACCGCTCCTGGACCGGCCAGCGGGAGCTGCCGGTGCTCGGCCCGGAGGATCTGTCCTTCAACGAGATGGCCGCGATCGTTTCCGAGGCGCTGGGCCGCGAGATACGCTACCGGCAGATCCCGTTCGACGCGTTCAGGACGCGGCTGCGCGAGCGCGGCGTGTCGGAGTCCTTCGCGCAGGGCTACGTCGAGATGATGCAGGCCAAGAACGAGGGCATGGACAACGTCGCCGGGCGCGATCCCGCCGCAGCGGCGCCGACCACCTTCCGGCAATGGTGCGAGGACGTCCTGAAGCCGGCGATGGCACACTGAATCCGTGGCATGCTGTCGGATCGCGACACGGACCGCACCTGGCAGGAGCAGACGGGATGAACGACCAGGCAAGGACCACGCTGCCCCGCGCCGCCAAGGGACCGGTGGGGCCGCCGCCGGTCCTGGACGGAGCGCTGCAGGTCGTCGTCGACGCCGTTTCCGCCTGGCCGGGCATCAGCACGACGGTCCACTGGTACCTGCTCGACCAGTCTCGGGTGGACGGCGTCGACTTCTACCTGGGGGAGGAGGAGCTCGGCCACCTCCATCTCGACGGCTCGATCCATCTCGCGACCCCGTCCGGCCTGGGACGGGCCCTGGTCGCGGAAGGAGCGGCACGACCCTTCCGGTGGCAGCCGGGCTGGGTCGAGGCGCAGGTCCGGCGCGTCGGCGCGGACGCCGCGATCGCGCTGTTCCGCCGCAACTACGAGCACCTGCGGGCCTGAGGGGGAAGCCCCGAGCGGCACTGTCGGCGGTCGACCGACCCCCCCCGCAGCCGGGTCCGGGAAAATCCCGGCGGAACCCTGCGGCGCGGGCTGTCCTGTATCCTGGCAGCCTGCCCGCGACGACCGGCGCCGCCGAGGCCGGCATCCGGCGGCCGCCGTGACGCAACGCCGCCGGAGCCCGCGATCCATGCCCAACCTGGTCCAGTCCGCCCTGCGCACGGTTGTCGAGACTGCGGTCCAGCACGTGGCCGCCTTCAACCGCAGGCGGCTGCCCCGGAGCGACCAGCCGTTCCTGGCCGGCATCCACGCGCCGATGCGCACCGAGCTGACGCTGCGCGACCTTCCCGTCACCGGGTCGATCCCGCCCGGGCTCGAGGGCCGCTATCTCAAGATGGGCGCGAACCCGGCCGACCCGGACCCCGCCAACCGCCACTGGTTCCTCGGCGACGGCATGGTGCACGGCATCGTCCTCGAGAACGGCCGGGCCCCCTGGTACCGCAACCGCTGGATCCGCTCGCGCCTGGCCGCCGCCGCCCTCGGCCAGTCCCCGGCCCCCGGCCCCCGGCGCGGGCACAACGACACCGTGAACACCAACGTCGTCCCGATCGGTGGCCGCGCCTTCGCGGTGGTGGAAGCCGGCAGCTTTCCCGTCGAGCTGTCTGCCGACCTGGAGCAGCAGCGCTACAACCCGTTCGACAACACGCTCGGCGGCTCCTTCACCGGCCACCCGCACCGCGACCCGCTGACCGGCGAGCACCACGCGATCGCCTATGACGGCGCCATCTGGGACGCCGTCCGCCACGTGGTGGTGTCCGACGCCGGCCGGGTGGTCCGCGACGTGCCGGTCGCGGTGCGGCACGGCCCCTGCATCCACGACTGCGCCTTCACCGCGCGCTTCGCCGTGGTGCTCGACCTTCCGGTCACCTTTTCCATGCGCGCCGTGCTCGCCGGCCACGAGTTCCCGTTCCGCTGGAACCCGTCGCACCGCGCCCGGGTCGGCCTGCTGCCGCGATGGGGCGAGGCGGCGGACGTGATCTGGTGCGAGGTGGAGCCCTGCTTCGTGTTCCACGTCGCCAACGCCTATGACGACGATGCTCCCGACGGCCGCGGCCGGGTGCTGCTCGACGTGATCGCCTACCCGACCATGTTCGCCACCGAGGGCAGCGGGCTCGACGCCCTGGGCCGGCTTGAGCGCTGGACGGTCGACCCGTCCACCCGACGCGTCGACCGCCGCGTGCTCGACGACACGCCGCAGGAGTTCCCGCGCATCGACGAGCGCCGCTTCGGCCGACGCCACCGCTACGCCTACACCGTGTCCGTGCCCCCGGACGGCAACACCCAGCTGGCCGGCGCCACCAGGCTATACAAGCACGATCTCGACGCCGGCAGCCGCTTGGTGCACGAGTTCGGCGACAACCGTGTGCCGGGCGAGTTCGTGTTCGTGCCGGCAGGCGACGAGGCGGCCGAGGACGAGGGCTGGCTGCTCGGCCTCGTCGTCGACACCGCGGGCGGGACCACCGACCTCGCGATCCTCGACGCGCAGCGCTTCGAGGCCGCACCGGTCGCCATGGTCCGGCTGCCGCACCGCATACCGCCGGGGTTCCACGGCAACTGGTTCCCGGCGGCACGGCCGGGATCCTGAACCGGGCGGCCGGTCCCGCCGGACCTTGCTCGGAGAAGGTCCCGGTCAGGTGGACCACCCGACCGGGCGAAGATGCTCCGGTCCTCGCCTACCGGACGACGCTCGCTCCCGGGGCGGCGTCACCGCGCCGCCGGGTCCGCCGTGGTGCGGTCCGACACCGGCCACGGCCGCCTGCCGGCGATGGCTGCGTCCGGTGCCGACCCGGCGCGGCCGAGATAATGGTTCCAGAACCGCGTGGAGGTCAGCTCGCCGGCCGCCGCCTGCCAGGATGCGGCGGTACGGCCGCCACGGGTCAGCAGGCGCGCCAGCACCGGCAGGGTGCGCCAGGCCAGGATCCAGAACGTGCCGCGGTCGCGCCGGTAGGCGGACAGCTGCGGCTCCCACCAGTTGTCGAGCACGTAGCGGTCGATCCGCCGCAGGCCGACCCAGGAGAACTGGTTCTGCGCGACCATGACCGGTTGCGACCTGGCGGTCGGCAGCAGGGCGTTGCGCAGCAGCACGATCGCGAACAGGAACAGGAACTGGAAGCGATGCCGCGGCACGCGCGCCAGCACCGCCGGGTCGACCACGTGCCGTCGTCCCACCTGCACCGGACCGTAGGCGCCGCGCAGCTCGACCACCGCGCGGTGCAGCGCCCGCGGGTCCTGATGCAGCACCTGGGGTCCCTGCAGGAAGTCGGCGATGCCGCGCCCGATCAGCGCGGCACCGTAGTAGCGGAACGTCAGCAGGTGGATCAGCCAGTTGCGGCCGGCGCGCCGCAGCGCCGCCGGCGGGCTGAACCGGTCGTGCAGCGCGGCCAGGATCAGCAGGTTGCGTGTCTCGTAGTAGAGCTGCCAGTTGTTGAGCTTCAGGTAGAACGGCTCGTGCCAGACCGCCGCACCCGGCAGCACCACCGTCGGGATGCCGCTGCGATACAGGCGCATCCCGTACTCGGCGTCGTCGCCGCGGATGAAGCAGGGCAGCGGCAGGCCCATGCGGCGCACGATGTCGAGCGACACCGCGAAGCACCACCAGCCGTTGAAGTGCACCGGCTGCGGCTGCGCCAGCACGTCGAGCCCGTCCGGCCTGGTCAGGTCGAGGTTGTTCTGCGCCGGCTTGGGGAACCAGTCCCGGGTGTCGATGACCGCGCCGTTCTCGTACAGCCGCATCGGCTGCACGCCGTCCAGCATCTGCCCGCCCACCGCTACCTCGCCGGCCAGCGACAGGAACGCGATCAGGCGCAGGATCGTGTCCGGCTCGATCCGGATGTCGTCGTCGAGCAGCGCGCAATGGCTCAGCGCCGGGTCCTCCAGCACCGCCAGCAGGCCGCGGGTGAACCCGCCGGCGCCGCCGAAATTGTCCTGCTCGATGATCGTCAGCCGGCCGCCGAGCCGCTCGGCCACCGGCGCGATCTCGGGATGCTGGCGCAGGCCCGGCCTGCCCTGGTTGACGATGATGATCCGGTCGAGCCGCGCCAGCACGGCTGGGTCGGCCGCCATCGCCTCCAGCACCCCGGCGATGAAGCGCTCCCGGTTGAAGGTGCAGAACACGACGCCCAGCGCCACCGGCACCGCCGGCCCGCTGCCCAGCCACGCCGCCTCCCGGAACACCGCTCCGGGTCCCAGGGCGGTGACCTCGAAGTGGAGCAGCCCGTACTCGCGGAAGTTCATGCTGCTGTCGGGGATGGCGAAGCCCAGCGTGCGGGTGCCGGCCTCCGTCCTGGCCTCGCCCAGCAGCTGCTCGACCCCGACCGAGCGTCGCTTCACCCGTACCATGCACGGCCCGGACACCGTGACCGACAGCGACAGGCGGCGCATCCTGGTGTTGAGCCGCCAGTGCGACTCGAAGAAGCCGCCGAAATAGGTGTCGAAGAACAGGGTCGTCCCGGGCGCCAGGGACACGGAGCCGCGCTGGTCCGGCTCGGTGGACAGGGTGGCGTCGACCCCCCCGCTGCCCTGCGCTTCCTGCCGTCCGATCCGCCAGTACAGCGGGCGCAGGGCAGGCGGCCGGTCCGTCAGCACCCGCTGCAGCACCTGGCTGCCGCCCGCGGCATCCTCTCCCCGGCCTTCGACCGACAACGCGCCCTGATCCATGCCTGCTCCATCCGCGGCGGTGCCGGACCCAGCCTACCGGATCGCTCCGGCGGACCCCATCACCTGTTGCCGGGTCCCGCCCCCGACCCCCCGGGCTCCACCGATCCGGGGCCAGGGCCAGTGCCGCGACGGGGCGACCGGTCAACGGCAACCGCGTGACCCCGATCCCGTTCCTCCTCCGGATTTTCCAGAAAAAGGAACACCTTGCCTATGGCACCGCCCTTGCCGCCGCGCCGACCCGACTGGCTGATCGTCGGCGCGGGCTTTGCCGGCGCCGTGCTGGCCGAGCGCCTGGCGGCCCACCGCCAACGCGTCCTGGTCATCGACAAGCGCGATCACATCGGCGGCAACGCCCACGACCACGTCGACGCCGCGGGCGTGCTGGTGCACCGCTACGGGCCGCACATCTTCCACACCAACTCGTCGACCGTGTTCGACTACCTGTCGCGCTTCACCGAATGGCGGCCGTACGAGCACCGCGTGCGCGGCCGCGTCGACGGCCACCTGGTCCCCGTACCGATCAACCTGGACACCGTCAACACCCTCTACGGCCTCCGGCTCACGCCGGACGAGTTGCCCGGCTGGCTCGCCGCCCGCGCCGAGCCGGTGGCGGAGATACGCACCGCCGAGGACGTGGTGGTGAGCCAGGTCGGGCGCGACCTGTACGAGAAGATCTTCCGCGGCTACACGCGCAAGCAGTGGGGGCTCGACCCGTCCGAGCTCGACGCCAGCGTCACCGCCCGCATCCCGGTGCGGCATGACCGCGAGGACCGCTACTTCACCGACACCTACCAGGCGATGCCGCTGCACGGCTACACCCGCCTGTTCGAGCGCATGCTCGACCATCCCGACATCTCGGTGCGCACCGGCGTCGCCTATGACGAGGTGCAGGCCGAGGTGGGCGCGCCGCACCTGGTCTGGACCGGCCCGATCGACGAGTTCTTCGGCTTCTCCGAGGGCCGCCTGCCGTACCGCTCGCTGCGCTTCGTGCACGAGACCCGCGACGTCGAGACCCTGCAGCCGGTCGGCACCGTGAACTACCCGCAGGACCAGGACTACACCCGGATCACCGAGTACAAGCACCTGACCGGGCAGACCCACCCGCGCACCAGCATCACCTTCGAGTATCCGGCGGCCGAGGGCGAGCCGTACTACCCGGTGCCGCAGGCGGAAAGCCGGGCCACCTACAAGCGCTACCAGGCACTGGCCGACGCCCTGCCGGACGTGTGGTTCGTCGGCCGGCTCGCCACCTACCGCTACTACAACATGGACCAGATCGTGGCGCAGTCGCTGGCGACCTTCGCCCGCATCCGCGACGACCTGTCCTTGTCGCTTCGACCGGTCGCCGACAGGCTTGTGGCGCAGGACGGCGACTAGGCGGCAGCGCCCTGCGAGGCAGCCACGCCGATCAAGATCCGGTGAGATGCTGCGGGCCGCGATGCACATGACCTGATGGCCGTCCGCGCCTGCCGCGTCGCGTGGAGGGCCTTCAAACCTTCCTACCGTTCCCAAGGCGAGATCCGACGGTCGCGTGGCATCAGTGCAGCCGCCAGGGTGCGCCTGTCGCGCCGTTGCACGGAGTGCGCATCAATCAGGCAGAACGTGCTGCCGAAATCGACACCTGGATGCCGCCGCCAGCAAATCTGCCGAATTGTTGCCCTCCTGGTCAGGTTACGACCGGCAGCGCAACAAATACGATTTACGTACCTCATCATAGGCCGTCGTTCGACGTCATCGCCCGGTAGATCCGCGATCCGGCACGCGACACAGTGTTATTTTCCGCGCTGCAACATGATCGTTGCAAAGTCCGCCGGCTCGTCGCAGGCGTTTGCTGTTGCCCTACGTACCTCACACGTCTAGTTGTTCACCCGGCGGCGAACAGCTGGGAGGACAGAGATCCAGCGCTCCCCATCCAGTATCGCGTGTCTTGGCTGAGTGACCGGCCATGAATAACGGTGCCTTCGGACCCGATCCTGCCTCAAGTCGATAGGGCAGGTCTTCAACGTTGGACGACAGGGCAAGGCTGCCGTGCCCTGGCACGAGTGTTGTTCGACTCCGTACCGAACGACGTTGCAAGAAGATCAATGAAAAGAACGTCGTTCCAGATGGGGAACTTGCACATCCATTATCGCGGCGACTTCAAGCCGCAACAAGATCGACCTATCCAGAGGAGACGAACCTTGACGAACCATCGCATCCCACAGGGCCCGACGCGCCGCATGCTGTTGCGCAGCTCGGCGTTGGCCGGCGCAGGCTTGGCCCTTGGCGGCCTGAGCCCCTTCGCCAACTTGGCGTTTGGTGCAACCACGCCCGCCGCGACGAGCGGGCCGTTCACGCCGAGCGATTACTTCTTCAACGCGCATCATTCGCCGATCGGTGCCTACGCCACCTTCACGCTCGGCTATCCGGGCGCCAGCGGCGGCTTCGGGCAGCAGCAGAAGCTGCCCGGAACGCAAAGCGTCTATATCGGCGTCGAAAGCGACGGGGCGGTGCGTGCGCTGCCGTTCTTCGATCCCACCATCTCGCCGGGGATCGGACAGTACGCCCAGAGCGACGTTTCCCGCGACTTCCGCGTGGCCAGCGACACCTTCACCACCGCCGACTTCTCCTTCGCCTTGTTCTCCCCGGTGCGCTCGATCCCCGACCCGACCGGCGAGCCCGCCGCACCCGGCTTCCTCACGCCGGGTTCGCTGACCAACATCTCGACCTCGGGAACGCATTCCATCCAGGACGTGCTGCTGCCGGCGATCTTCGCCGAGATGGTCATCGACAACACCGCCGGCACCTCCCAGAAGATCGCCGTGTTCGCGGTTGACGCCGGCAACGCGTCCGTTCTCGATGCGGCCACTCCCGGCGTCGCCTTCGGCACCGGCCTGTCCCAGACGGCCATCGTGACCGATGACGGGTCGGCGATCGCGTTCGCCGCGCCGGACCTCGCGCAGGCGATGAAGGGCAACTTCGGCTCCGGCTCGATCGGCGGCATCGCGGTCGTCGTGCCCGCCGGCCAGTCCAAGACCATCCGCTTCGCGCTCTGCTTCTTCAGCGGCGGCCCGATCACGAAGGGACGCGTGACCTCGTTCTGGTACACGCAGTACTATCCGACGCTGGCTTCGGTCGTCTTGGCCGCCACCACCGGCCTCGCCGGCCGGGTCGCCTTGTTCGCAGCCGACAACCTGCTGGTCGACAACGCCAAGATTTCCAGCAACCAGAAGTTCCTGCTGTCGCAGGCGATCCATTCCTACTACGGCAACACGGCGTTCATGCAGGACCAGTCCGGCGCGCCGTGGTGGGTCGTGCTTGAAGGCCAGTACCAGTACATGAACACGTTCGACCTGTCGGTCGACCAGCAGTTCTTCGAGATCGGGATGAATCCCTGGACCACCAGGAACGTCCTGGACAACTCGGCCAAGCACTATTCCTACACCACCGGCACGGAGCTCGGCGGCGGCGCGGTGGGCGCCGGCGGCGTCGCCTTCACCCACGACATGGGGCAGTGGCCGACCTTCTCGCCCGACGGCACCTCGGCCTACGAGAAGCCGAACGTGTTCGGCACGTTCTCGTACCAGACCGGCGAGGAGCTGACGAACTGGATCCTGATCGCCGGCGTCTACGTGGCACAGACCAACGACGTGACCTGGTTCGAGCAGAACACCGGCAACTTCCAGTCCGTGTTCACGAGCCTTGCCAACCGCGACAACGTGGCGGCCGCGAGCCGCGACGGCATCGAAAGCTACAACGCGACCAGCGTCGGCACCGGCGAGGAGATCACCACCTACGATTCCGTCGGACCCGGCCTGACCGAGGCGGTCGGCAACTCCTACCTCGGCGGCAAGGCCTGGGCGGCCTATGTCATCCTGGAAGGCCTGCTCGCGCTGTCGGGTCGCCTGGACCTCGCAGCACAGGCGGCGGTGAGTGCCGCGCGTGCCGCCAACACCCTGGTGGCGCACGTCACGTCGCAGGGCTACATCGCCTCCAACGTCTACAACGGCGAGACCATCGCCATCATCCCGGTGATCGAGGGGCTGGTCTATCCGTACTTCGCCGACCGCCAGGACGCGGTGTCGCCGAACGGGATCTACGGCACCTTCATCAGGGCGCTGCAGACGCATCTCGACGTCGTGCTCGCCAACAACCTGTGCGTCTACCCGAACGGCGGGTGGAAGCTCGACAGCCAGAGCGACAACACCTGGCTGTCGAAGATCTTCCTCAACGAGTTCGTCGGACGGCAGGTGCTGGGCCTCGACATCCGCACCGCCACCAACGCGGCCGACGCGCAGTCGGTGTCCTGGCTGACGCAGACCGCCGGCGCCAGGCTCGCCTTCAGCGACCAGGTCATCGACCAGGTGCCGTCGGCGAGCGAATACTACCCGCGCGGGGTCACCAGCATCGTCTGGCTGCAGGAGCCGCCAGCCGCATCCTGAACCGTCGAACGGCGCGGGCCGGCCCCTCCGGCCCGCGTCACCCGCCGGTGGCCGGTCCCTGCACCACCTCGACCAGGTCACCGGGGCGCAGCGCGTCGCGGAAGGCGGCCTGCACCTCCGCCGCGGTGGCGTCGAAGTAGTGCCGCGCCGCCACGTCCGGCTGGTCCAGCGGCAGGCCGAGGTCGGCCAGATGCAGGTCCTCGCCGCCGATCGCGTCGAAGCTGGCTCGGCCCATCGGCAGCTGCCGCAGCAGCGACGCCTTGGCCCGCGTCAGCTCGTCCTCGCTGACCGGCTGCGCCTGCATCGCCTTGATGTCGGCCACCACTAGGTCGCGGGCGCGGCCGATGTTCTGCGCGTCCGCCCCATAGGACACCGAGTACTCCGACCGCGTGCGCGACCAGTTCAGCCGCGAGCTGACGCTGTACACGTAGCCGGTCCTGATCCTGAGGTCGCGATACAGCCGCGAGGAGAAGCCGTCGCCCAGGATCTCGTTGCCCAGCGTCAGGGTGAAGTGCTCCGGCTCCGACACCCGGGTGCGGAGCATCTCGGCCAGCTCGATGCTCGACTGCAGCGTGCTGCGGTCCGGCACGTAGGCCTTGGAGGTGCGGTTGAGCGGCACCGACGGCAGGTCGATCGCAGGCGTCGGCCCGTCCGCGTGCCAGCCGCCGAAGCTGTGCGTCACCGCCGCCAGGGCATGCTCGGGCGTGACGTCGCCGACGATCACGATCGTGGCCAGGTCGGGCCGGAAGGTCCGGGCGTAGTAGGCCTGGGCGTCCGCCGGCGTCAGCGCCATCACGCTGGCCGGCGTCGCCTCGCGCAGGGCCGGGTCCGCCGCCGGCACGATCGCCCGCTCGGTCGCCCGTCCAAACAGGTAGCCGGGCGAGCCCAGCAGCCCGGCCAGGCTGCCCGCGGTCTGCCGCTGCACCACCCGGAACGCGTCGGCCGGGAACACCGGGTGCAGCTCGTTGTCGGCCAGCAGCGCCAGCCCGGCGTCGAACTGCCCGCGCAGCACGGTGAGCGAGAAGCTGGAGCCGGCGGTCTCGTCGGCGGCGATGGCATCCAGCGCCGACTGGAACGTCAGCCGGTCCCTGGTCTGGCTGCCGTAGTCGAACATCCGCTCGACCAGGCTGGCGACGCCTTCCTTCCCCTTCGGCTCCTCGGTCGCCGTCACCTGCCGGACCTGGCCGTACACCGACACCGTGTTGGTCACCTGCTCCGGCTGCACGATCAGCCGCAGCCCGTTCGGCAGCACGCTGACCACCGGCGCCGGCGACGCCGGGGGCAGGTGCAGCGCGGTCAGCGCGCCGGCGGCCCAGTCCGGCAGCGCCACCGGCTTGTCCGGCGGCGAGGCGAACGACTCGGCGCCCCCGAACCCCTTGCCCGCGATCGGCTTGCCGGAATCCTGCGGCGTCAGCACCGCGGTGATGGCGTGCGCCGGGTCGAGCACCGCGCGCGCGATCCGGTTCACGTCGTCCACCGTGACCGCCTTGTAGGCGTCGGCCAGCGCGTCCGGGCTGTCCAGCCCCTGGAACGCCAGGACGTTGGACCAGCTCTGCGCCAGCCCGCTGATGCTGTCGTTGCGCTGCCCGAGCTGCGCCCGCTCGCGCCGCTTGGCCGCCTCCACCAGGTCCGCGGACACGCCGTTCTTCGCCACGTCCGCGATCACCCCGCGCAGCTTGCCCAGCAGCACGTCGCTGTCGCTGCCCTTGGGGAAGGCGGCGAACACCACGCCGAAGCCCACGTCGGGCTTCGGCCGGTACAGGAACTCCGCCGCCAGCGCGTCGCCCGCCGGCACCAGCCCGTACAGCGCGCCGCGTTCGCTCGACAGCACGTCGCCCAGGATGTCGGCGGCGGCGAAGTCCTTGGAGTTCGAGCCCGGCATCCGGTACGCCAGCGTGGCGATGCCGACCGGGTAGTCGGTCGGCAGACGCAGCGTCTGCGGCGACACCGTGCCGAGCACGAAGTCCTTGCGCACCGGCAGCGCTTTGCGCGGGATCGGCCCGAACACCGCCTTCACCGTGTCGAGCGCCTTGTCCGGATCGACGTCGCCGGCGATCACCAGGATCGCGTTGTTGGGCGCGTACCAGCGCTCGTAGAACCCGCGCAGCAGCTTGGCGTCGGTGCGGTCGAACGACGGCCGCGTGCCGAGCGCGTCATGGGCATAGGGGGTGCCGGCGAACATGGTCGCCTGCAGCTGCGAGAGATAGGTGTAGGCCGGGCTGGACAGGTCGCGCGACACCTCCTGCTCGATCGCGCCGCGCTCCTTGTCCCAGTCCGCCTCCATCAGGCTGAGCCGGTTCATGCGCAGCGCCTCGACACGCAGCACCACGCCGAGGTCCTCCGAGGGCGCGGTGTAGAAGTACTGCGTCACCGTCTCGGTGGTGTCGGCGTTGTAGCCGCCGCCGAGCTTGGTGCCGATCTCGGCCAGCTGGTCCTTGTCCAGCCCGTCCGAGCCGCGGAACATCATGTGCTCGGTGGCGTGCGCGGTGCCGGGGAACCCGTCCGGCGCGTCGTTGGAGCCGGCCAGGTAGTTGATCTCGGTGGTCACCACCGGGGCCAGCCGGTCCGGCACGATCACCACCCGCAACCGGTGCGGCTGCGGGGCCCGCACCGCCGTGTCCGCGGCGGTGGGGGGGCTGGCCGCGACCGGCGGCGCCGTCGGCGTCGGGTCGGCGAGGGCAGGGGAGCCGAGGGCGGCCAGCAGCAGGCCGGCGACCAGGGGATCGCTGATCGAGGGCCTGGTCGTCATCCGTCCGCGCATGGAGCTCTCCGCGTTCCCCGTCCATCCGGCGTCCAGGGGCTCGGGCCGGGGCCGGCGAGCGGCAGGCAACCTAGTTCCCTGCGTCCTGCCCGGATAGCGGCCGGCCGATGAACGATGCGTCACACGCGCGTGGGCCTGCGCTCAGCTCACGAACTCCGGCAGCTCGGTCTCGTGCAGCAGGCGCACGCCGCTGGCGGCGGCCAGGGTGCGCGCCGCCCGGGTGTAGCCGGCGTTCGAGACCACGGCGGCGACCTGGGCGTCCTGCGCGCTGCGTACCACCAGCGCCTCCTGCACCACCGCCGCTTCCAGCGGGCGCGTGGACGGCCGGCACTGCACCGTCAGCAGCCGCCCGTCGCGACGGGCCATGATGTCCGCCGTCAGCCTGCCGGCCGGGAAGCTCATCCGCGCCTGCCAGCCCGCCTCCGTCAGCGAGTCCACGCACCACCGGCGGTAGGCGTTGCCGTCGATCGGCGGCATGTCGGCCTCGTCCGCGACGACGTCGGGCGGTGCGTCGTACGGCTCCGGCGGCCCGGCCCCGCCCCGCGCACGGCGTCCGGCCAGGAGCCGCAGCACGACCAGGCCCGCCAGCAGCCCCAGCATCACGGCCAGGCCCGCCGAGCCGACGACCCGGTCCCGGAACGACAACGCCCGGATCGCCGCCAGGGCGCCGGCCCCCGCTCC
>CAXUEL010000073.1:0-13959 GCA_964249915.1 uncultured Acetobacteraceae bacterium
GCTCCGCACCCAGGGCGAGCTGATGCGCCTGCTGACCGCTGGCCATGCGCCATGACCCGCGCCGCCCGGATCGTCCGCCCCCTGGTCACCTTCCTCAGCCTGCTGCTGGTCTGGTGGATCGCGAGCCGCGCCGCCGGGATCCCAGCCTACCTGCTGCCGGGTCCCGGATCGGTCGCTGCCGCCCTGTGGCAGCAGCGCGCCCTGCTGGCCTCCAGCACCCTGATCACGCTGGCCGAGACCGTGCTCGGCCTGCTGATCGGCACCGCGCTCGGCGCCGCCTGCGCGCTGCTGATGGTGTTCTCGCCCCGGGTGCAGCGCTGGCTGATGCCGATCCTGCTGCTCAGCCAGGCGGTGCCGGTGTTCGCGCTGGCGCCACTGCTGGTGCTGTGGTTCGGCTTCGGCATGAGCTCCAAGGTGGTGATGGCGGTGCTGGTGATCTTCTTCCCGGTCGCCGCCGCGTTCGCCGACGGGCTGCGCCGCACCGACCCCGGCTGGCTCGACCTCGCGCGCACCATGGGCGCCCGTCCCTGGTCCCTGCTGTGGCACGTCCGGCTGCCCGCCGCCCTGCCCGCCTTCGGCTCCGGCCTGCGCGTCGCCACCGCGATCGCGCCGATCGGAGCGGTGATCGGCGAATGGGTGGGCGCCTCCGCCGGCCTCGGCTACGTCATGCTGAACGCCGACGCCCGCATCCAGACCGACGTGATGTTCGCCGCCCTGTTCGTGCTGGCCGCGATGACGATCGGCCTCTGGACCGCGGTCGACCGCCTGCTCCGACGCCTGCTCTACTGGGCCCCCGACACCACCGTTCCCTCCTGAGCCGCCGCCACCCGCTCGACCAGCGCCGCCCGCACCCGCTCCACCACGCCCGGCCAGTCGCCCGGCGAGGGCTGCCGGAAGATGCGCATGGTCGGGTACCACGGCGTGTCGTCCCAATCCTCCAGCCAGCGCCAGCAGCCGTCGTGCCGCGACAGCATCCACACCGGCAGTCCCATCCCGCCGGCCAGGTGCGCCATCGAGGTGTCGACGCTGATCAGCAGATCGACCTCCGACAGCCGCGACGCCGTGTCGGCGAAATCCGTCACCCCCTCCATCGCGTCGGCCACGACACCCTCCCATGTCGCGACCTGTCCCCGCGCCTCGCCGAGCTGGAAGCCGAGGAACCGCACCCCCTCGACGTCGAACAGCGGGGAGAGCAGCGCCAGGCTGGCGGACCGGCGCCGGTCGACCAGGTTGCAGCGCAGCTGTTCGCGTCGCGGATCGCCGGCCCAGACCAGCCCGACCACCAGCCCGGCGCCGGACCCGCGCCCCGGTCCACCTGCCGGCCTGGGCAGGTAGGGCGCACCCGGGATCGCGTCGATCCGCAGGTCGAGCAGCATCGGCAAGCTCGCCAGCGGGCAGTGCAGGTCGACCGCCGGCCGGGGATCGCCGTACGCCACCACGCTCGACACCCCCGCGACCCCGCGCAGCAGCCGCACCAGCGGCCGCGGCACCTCCAGCACCACCCAGGCCCCGCGCGCCGCCACCGCGTCAGCGAAGCGCACGAACTGCAGCGTGTCGCCCAGCCCCTGCTCGGCATGCAGCAGGATCGTCCGCCCCGCCACCGCCTCGCCCTGCCAGGCCGGGACGTCCAGGTCCTGCCGCGGCCTCTGGCAGTCGCGCCAGCGCCACTCGTACTCGCGCCACCCGCGCCGGAAGTCGCCCGACTTCAGCAGCGCCACCGCGTAGCCGAAGCGCGCCGTCGCATAATCCTCCCGGATCGCGATCGCCTTCTCGTACCACCCGACCGCCTCCGCGCTGCGGTTCAGGTTGAGCAGCGCGTGCCCGACATTATTGCAGGCCTCCACGCAGCCGCCGTCCAGCCCGGCTGCGATCCGCCCGGCCTCGCAGGCCTGCTCGAACCGGCCGAGGCCAGACAGCGCCGAGCTCAGGTCGGCAAAGACCGCGGCCTCGGTGTCGCAGCGCCGGATCGCTTCCCAGTACGCGTCGACCGCCGGCTCGAACCGGCCGGTCGCCTGCAGCGCGCGCCCGAAACGGTGCCGCGCATCCGCCCGGTCCGGATCGAGCGCGATGCAGCGGGCGAACAGCGCCGCCGCATGCTCCGCGCAGCCGACCTGCTCCAGCACCAGCCCGACCGCGAAGTGGGCGTTCGCCGTCTGCGGCACGGTGTCGACGACCCGGCCGAGCAGGCCAAGCGCCTCCGCCCGCCGTCCCAGCCGCTCCAGGCACAGGCACAGCCAGATCCTGAACTCGAGCCGCCCGTCGCCCGCCACCGCGCGCTGCAGCGGCGAGAGCGCCGCCTCGTGCCGTCCGTCGAAGACGAGGATCTGGCCCAACATGCCGAGCGCGCGGGGATGGTCGGGATCGCGCCCCAGCGCCGACCACACCAGCCCGGCGGCCGCCTGCAGCTGCCCGGCCGCGATCGCCGCACCGGCGCGGTCGAGATCGCCGGATATCGACACCGCCGACGCACCAAGCCCGGGCGGCAGCGCCGGAACCGGCAACCTGGTCTCCGGACCAGGACCGGACGGATGGAGATCAACAGGCATGGGCCAGCTCCGCTGTCCCCCCGGACTACCGCCCCTCCGCTTAAGATCGCCCTAACGCCGGACCGGTCCCCCGCCGTCGGCACGTCCCGATCAGGCCTCCAAGTTCCAGCGGTTCTGCGCGCGTCCTGGCTCCACGGCGCCCGATCCGCCAATCCTGCCCTGCGCCTATGGCAGGGCTCGCAGATGGCCGGACCGGGGCCACCCGCCTACGCTCCGCCAGGCAGCGCGGTCTCGCGCGGGGGTGCACATGACCATCTACACCGGTCCCGTGTTCGAGATGGCTCGGACCCAGTTCGGCCTGATCGCCGACCACCTCGAGATCCCGGACGACGAGCGCGACCGGCTGCTCTACCCCAAGCGCGCGGTCGCGGTGTCCATGCCGATCCACATGGACGACGGCAGGACGGTGGTGTTCCAGGGCTACCGGGTGCAGCACCACCTGACCTTCGGCCCGACCAAGGGCGGCACGCGCTTCTCCTCCCGCCTGGACATCGGCGAGGTCGCCGGCCTGGCGATCTGGATGAGCTGGAAGTGCGCCCTGGTCGGACTGCCCTATGGCGGTGCCAAGGGCGGTGTCGCCTGCGACCCGCCCAGCCTGTCCGGCCGCGAGCTGGAAGCGGTGTCACGCCGCTACATGCAGGAGATGATCCCCTTCGTCAGCCCGCAGACTGACGTGATGGCGCCCGACATGGGCACCAACGAGCAGGTGATGGCCTGGTTCATGGACACCTATTCCATGTACCAGGGCCACGCCGTCAGCGAGATCGTCACTGGCAAGCCGGTTAGCCTGGGCGGCACCGAGGGCCGCCGGGAGGCGACCGGCCGCGGCGTCGCGCACCTGGTGCGGCGCGCCTGCGACGTGATCGGCCTGGCCGCGCCGGGCGCCACCGCGATCGTGCAGGGCTTCGGCAACGTCGGCAGCGTGTCCGCCTACACCCTGGCGCGCCGCCACGGCATGCGCATCACCGGGCTCAGCGACCACACCGTCGCCCTGCACGACCCGGCCGGCCTGCCGCTCGACGCGATCGAGCGGCACGTGGCCAGGCACGGGGTGCTGGCCGGCTTCACCAACCAGATGACGATCGACGGCGCCGCCCTGCTGGAGCAGCCCTGCGACGTGCTGGTGCCCGCCGCGCTGGAACGGGTGATCACCGCCGCCAACGCGTCCCGGCTCCGCTGCCGCATCCTGGCCGAGGGCGCCAACGGCCCGACCACGCCCGACGCCGACGCGGTGCTGGACGAACGCGGCGACGTCTTCGTCATCCCCGACATCCTGTGCAACGCCGGCGGCGTGATCGTGAGCTACTTCGAATGGGTGCAGGACCTGCAACGGTTATTCTGGACCGAGGCCGAGGTGAACGTTCGGCTCGAACACCTGCTGGACGGCGCGTTCGACGAGGTCAGGACCCGCGCCCTGGAGCGCAAGGTATCGAACCGCACCGCGGCGATGGCGATCGGGGTGGAGAAGGTGCGCGCCGGCAAGCGGCTCCGCGGCTTGTTCCCGTGATCCCAGCACGTGCCGCCTGATCCGCCCACCGATCAGGCGGCCTGGCCGCCGGACCTCCGGCGGATCAAGAAAGGGGTGCCGCCGGACCGGCTCCCGTGACCGGCTGCGCGGGCTGCCGCGCCTCGAACTGCGACCTCGCCTTGGCGATGCGCGGCATGTTCGCCATGGACCAGGAGCGGAGGCCCTCGATCACAGGCATCAGAGTGCGGCCGAGCTCGGTCAGCTCGTACTCGACCGTCATCGGCATCGTCACATAGGCGCGGCGGACGACGATCCCGTTCCATTCGAGCCGACGCAGGGTCTGGCCCAGCATCTTCTGGGTGATCCCCTCGACCTCGCGCTTGAGCGTGTTTAACCTGATCGGTCCTGGTGCCAACGCCAGCAGCACCAGCACCGCCCACTTGTCCGCAAGCTGGTCGAGAAGCGCCCGCGTCGGGCAGGTGCTCGACTTCGGTCCCAGCAGCGTCTTCTGAGACAAGAGGTATCCCCTCAGTAACCGGCGCACCTTCCGGTATCTTCTTGATGTCATCGGGTCAAGCTGCCCAAGTGACGAAGCGGGGCGAATCGCCTCACGCTGCCGGATCGACGTCGACGGCGTTGGATCGGGCGATCATCCAACCCTCGACGGCGGCCCCGGTCGGGATCCGATCCAGCATGAGGCTCAACCGGCCGGCAAGGAGAACGCAGATGGATCAGCTTCAGGACAAGGCGGACGGCGCGGCTGGGCCGGATGCAGGCTCCCTCCGCTTCCTGCTGGACACCAACCTCGGGATCCATGCCGACGAGAAGCCATGGGTCGATCTCCTTCCCCGCCTCGGGATCGAGCCGGTGTCCACCACCGACCTTCCCGAACTCGACCGCAGCGTGGCAGCGCACGAGCCCGACATCTGCTTCATGCCGATCGCCGATTTCCACGGCCTGATCGCGACCGGGGACCGGCACTACCGTGGCTTTGCGATCGGAACCTCGAAGTTCACCGGCACGACCAACCTGCCCAGCGTGCTGGTAGTCCGCGAGGACGATCCGGCCGATTGCCTGGACGATCTTGCCGGCGCCACCTACGGCTACATCAACACGTCGTGCTCATCGAGCTACTTCGCGATCCATATCGTGCTGGAGAAGCAGGGCAGGAACGCTGCCGAGTTCCTGAGCATGCAGCCGGTCCCGGCGTGGCAGGGACAGGTCGACGCCGTGGTCGATGGAACGGTGCGCGCCACCATGGTGCCGGAGGACGTCTGGAGGACGACGCCGGAAAACGCCGATGCGACCAGGATCATCGGGCGCTACGACGAGGCCACCGCGGCGGTGGTAGTGATCCGGGACGGTCTCGACGAGACGGTCACGAGGCCGCTGCTCGACGCGCTGGTATCCTGGGACCCCGGCTGGGAGGCGGTCTACGGCGCCTTCCGCCCGTACTACTTCGCCGACGTGCAGCGCTTCTTCCACGACCTCGACAGGCTTCCCGCCGGCCTCTGACGCCGGCGCCGGGTTGTCGACGACGGCACAGGATGGTTGAACGTCACCAGAAGAGGTTGAGATGGCCGACAGGTCGATACATCGCCAGGACAGCGCGGGCCGGACCGGCCTCGATCTGCTCGACAACCCGGTGCTGAACAAGGGCACGGCGTTCACCCAGGCTGAGCGCCAGAAGTACCGCCTGGACGGGCTGCTGCCGCCGTCCGTCGAGACGATCGAGCGCCAACTCGAGCGCGTCATGGGACACCTCGAACACAAGCCCAGCGACCTCGAGCGCTACGTCTACCTGATGGGGTTGTGCGACCGCAACGAGACCCTGTTCTACAAAACGCTGATGTCGGATCCGGCGCGCTTCGTGCCGATCGTCTACGATCCCACCATCGCCGACGCCTGCCTCACCTTCGGCCACCTGTACCGGCGCTCGCGCGGGATGTACGTGTCGCGCGACATGAAGGGACGCATGGCGGAGGTGCTGCGGAACTGGCCGTACCGCGACGTGCGGTTCATCTGCGTGTCGTCCGGCGGACGCATCCTCGGGCTCGGCGACATCGGCGCCAACGGCATGGGGATCCCGATCGGCAAGCTGCAGCTCTACACCGCCTGCGCCGCGGTGCCGCCGGACAGCTGCCTGCCGGTGCTGTTCGACATCGGCACCACCAACGCGCCGATGCGGGCCGACCCGCTCTACCTCGGCCTGCGGGAAGCGCCGCCCTCCTCGGAGCACGAGCTCGACACCCTGGTCGACGAGTTCGTGGCCGCCGCCAACGCGGTGTTCCCGGGCGTCTGCATCCACTTCGAGGACTGGAAGGGCACCGACGCCCTCCGCCTCCTGGCCCGCCATTCCGACAAGGTGCTGTGCTACAACGACGACATCCAGGGCACTGCCGCGGTCGCCATCGCCGGGCTGACCACCGCGCTGCAGATCATCGGCGCGGCGCTGAAGGACCAGCGCATCTTCTTCCTCGGCGCCGGGTCGGCGGGAATCGGCATCGCCAACATGATCGTCGAGGCGATGGTGGACGACGGCCTGAAGCGGGAGGACGCGCGCAAGCAGATCGCGCTGTTCGACGCGGGCGGGCTGATCGAGCCGTTGCGGCAGGACCTGTCGTCCTGGCAGAAACCCTATGCCAACGCGGCGGAGCCGACGAACAACCTCAAGGCGGCGGTGAACGCGTTCAAGCCCACCGCGCTGATCGGGGTGTCGACCGTCGGCGGCGCCTTCACCGAGGAGGTGGTCCGCGCCATGGCGAACCACGTCGAGCGGCCGATCATCTTCCCGTTGTCGAACCCGACCGACAAGGCCGAGTGCACGCCCGAGCAGGCCTACAGCTGGACCGACGGCAAGGCGCTGGTCGCGTGCGGGGTGCAGTTCCCGGACGTGACGGTGGGCGGCAAGACCTTCCATCCGGGGCAGTCGAACAACTTCTACATCTTTCCGGCGGTCGGCCTCGCCGTCTATGCGACCCGGCCGAAACGAATCACCGACCGGATGTTCATCGAGGCCGCCAGGGCCACTGCCGACCAGGTGAGCCGCGACGACCGCGACCGCGGCATGCTGTTCCCCAGGCAGTCGCACATCCTGGACACCGAGATCACCACCGCGACCCGCATCGCCGAGTGCGTCTTCGACCGCGGCGAGGCGACGGTCGAGCGTCCGAAGGGCGTGCGCGCCTGGATCGAGGCGATGACGTACAAGCCCGAGTACGGGCAGGAAGCGTGAGCGTGTTCGGCATCGGAACGTCGCACGTCCTGAAGGACCTGCCGGTCGGCATCGCGGCGAAAGGGGGAGCGCGCCGAGACCGACAGCATGGGCACCGTGAGGGTGCCTGCCGACCGTTACTGGGGCGCGCAGACCCAGCGCAGCCTGCAGCACTTCTCCATCGGCGACGACCGCATGCCCAAGGAGGTGTACCACGCCTACGGGGTGGTCAAGAAGGCCGCCGCCCTGGTCAACCGGGCCGACGGGCGGCTGGAGGAGTGGAAGGCGGACGCGATCGTCAGGGTCGCCGACGAAATCGTCGCCGGCGCGCTCGACGCGCACTTCCCGCTGTTCGTCTGGCAGACCGGCTCCGGCACCCAGTCCAACATGAACCTCAACGAGGTGATCTCCAACCGGGTGATCCAGCTGCTCGGCGGCACGCTGGGCTCCAAGGCGCCGGTGCATCCCAACGACGACGTCAACATGGGCCAGTCCAGCAACGACACCTTTCCGACCGCGATGCACATCGCGGTGGTGACGGCGCTGGACGACCACCTGCTGCCGCAGCTGGACGCCCTGGCCAAGGCGATCGAGGTGAAGGCCGCCGACTGGACGGACGTGGTCAAGATCGGACGCACCCATCTCGAGGATGCCGTGCCGCTCACGGTCGGCCAGGAATGGTCCGGCTACGCGCACCAGGTGCGCGACGCGATGGCGGACCTGGTCCACGCCCGACAGGGCCTGATGGAGCTGGCGATCGGCGGCACCGCGGTCGGCACCGGCCTGAACGCGCCGCCCGGCTTCAGCGTCAAGGTCGCGGCGGAAGTGGCCAGGCTGACCGGCAAGCCCTACGTGACGGCGCCGAACAAGTTCGCCGCCCAGGGCTCGCTCGACGCCATGGCCCGCGCCAGTGCAAGCTTGCGCGGCGTCGCGGTGGCGCTGATCAAGATCGCCAACGACATGCGCTGGCTGGCCTCCGGTCCGCGCTGCGGTCTGGGCGAGCTGCTGCTGCCGGAGAACGAGCCCGGATCCTCCATCATGCCCGGCAAGGTCAACCCGACCCAGTGCGAGGCGATCGTGATGATCGGCATCCAGGTGATCGGCGACGACACCGCGGTCGCCTTCGCCGGCTCCCAAGGCAACTTCGAGCTCAACGCCATGCGGCCGATCATCGTCAACAACGTCCTGCACGCCGCACGCATTTTTGCCGACGGCAGCGCGAAGTTCCGTGCCTACTCTGTCGAGGGAACCACGCTGAACGAGAAGCGCATCGGCCGGTACGTGGAGCAGTCCGTCATGCTCGTGACCGCGCTCAGCCCGGTGATCGGCTACGACAAGGCGTCCCAGATCGCGCACAAGGCGATGGACGAGGACCTGACGCTCAGGTAGGCCGCCTTGCGGTCGGGCGTGAGCGAGCAGCAGTTCGACGCGGTGGTCGACGCCCGCAGGATGGTCGGCAGCGGCCTGGCGGGGGCCTGATCGCGGCGGGGCGGGCATCACAGGCATCTAGGGAAGGACCCTCGAACGATGGCAAAAGACAACGTCGCCGATCTCCTCGTCCAGGCCTTGAAGCGGGCCGGGGTGAGGCGCGTCTACGGCATCGCCGGGGACAGCCTCAACGCCGTGACGGAGTCCCTGCGCCGGGACGACGGCATCGCGTGGATCCACACCCGGCACGAGGAGGTCGCGGCCTTCGCCGCCGGCGCGGAGGCGCACCTGACCGGCGCGCTCGCGGTGTGCGCCGGGAGCTGCGGCCCGGGCAACCTGCACCTCATCAACGGCCTCTACGACTGCCAGCGCTCGCGCGTGCCGGTGCTGGCGATCGCGGCGCAGATCCCGAGCGCCGAGATCGGCCGCAACTACTTCCAGGAAACCCACCCGCGGACCTTGTTCGCCGAATGCAGCCACTTCTGCGAGATGGTCACCAGCCCGGAACAGCTCCCCGGCGTGTTCGAGACCGCGATCCGCACCGCGGTGGCGATGAGCGGGGTGTCCGTGATCGTGCTGCCGGGCGACGTCGCCAGCATGCCGCTGCCGAAGCTGCCGGCGCTGTCGGCCTCGCTGCTGCCGGTCCCGCCTCTGGTCCGGCCGCACGATGCCGAGCTGGACGCGCTGGCGGCGCTGCTCGACGGCTCCGCCCGCATCACCCTGCTGTGCGGACGCGGCTGCTTCGGCGCGCACGCGCCGCTGATGCGGCTGGCGGAAGCGCTGAAGTCGCCGATCGTGCACGCGCTCGGCGGCAAGGAGGGGGTCGAGTGGGACAACCCCTACGACGTCGGCATGACCGGGCTGATCGGCTTCAGCTCCGGCTACCACACCATGATGGCGTGCGACACCCTGCTGATGCTGGGCACCGACTTCCCGTACCGGCAGTTCTATCCCACCGACGCCCGGATCGCGCAGGTGGACCTGCGCGCCGGAAACCTGGGTCGCCGCTGCCCGATCGAGTTCGGCCTGGTCGGCGACGTGGGCGCCACCATCGAGGCGCTGCTGCCGCGGCTGGCCGACAGGACCGACCGCACGCACCTGGACCACAGCCTGGCCGACTACCGGAAGGCGCGCGAGGGCCTCGACGAGCTGGCGGTCGGCAGGCCCGGCGGCACCATGCATCCCCAGTTCGTGGCGCGCACGCTGAGCGAGACCGCCAGCGACGACGCGGTGATCACCTACGACGTCGGCACCCCCTCGATCTGGGTCGCCCGCTACCTGCACATGAACGGCAGGCGGCGACTGGTCGGCTCGCTGAACCACGGCTCGATGGCCAACGCCCTGCCGCAGGCGATCGGCGCGCAGGCGACGTATCCGGGCCGGCAGGTGATCTCGTTCTCCGGCGACGGCGGCTTCACCATGCTGATGGGCGACCTGCTGACGCTGGTGCAGCAGAAGCTGCCGGTGAAGGTGGTGGTGCTGAACAACGGCACGCTCGGCTTCGTCGAGATGGAGATGATGGCCGCCGGCTACCTCGACACCGGGGTGAAGCTGACCAACCCCGACTTCGCGGCGATGGCACGCGGCGCCGGCATCTTCGCCAGGCGGGTCGAGGATCCGGGCGAGTTGCCGGCAGCGATGGCCGAGATCCTGGCGCATGACGGCCCGGCGCTGCTCGACGTGGTGTCGGCGCGGCTGGAACTGGCGATGCCGCCGAAGATCGGCATGGCACAGGCCGCCGGCTTCGGGCTGTGGCTGGCACGCGCGGTGATCGACGGCCGCGGCACCGAGATCGTCGACGTCGCGCGGACCAACCTGGTCCACTGACGGCGTCCCCCGTCCGCCGATCACCCGCAAGACGGAGAAGCCCATGCGCGTCGGATTGTTCGTCCCCTGCTACGTCGACGCGTTCCATCCCGAGGTCGGCATCGCCACGCTGGAGCTGCTGGAGCGGCTGGGCTGCGAGGTCGAGTATCCGGTCGACCAGACCTGCTGCGGCCAGCCGATGACCAACACCGGCTGCCACGCGGAGTCCGCAGCGACCGAGCGGCTGTTCGTGGAGAACTTCTCCTCCTACGACTACGTCGTCGGCCCGTCGGGAAGCTGCGTGCACCAGGTCCGCACCGCGTTCGACGCGATCGAGCAGACCGACGCGGTGAAGGCGGTGCGGGCCAGGACCTTCGAGCTGGTCGAGTTCCTGCACGACGTGCTGAAGGTCCAGGCGTTCCCCTGGGCCGAGTTCCCGCACAGGGTCGCGCTGCACAACAACTGCCAGACCCTGCGCGGCCTCGACATCGCCAGCTGCTCGGAGCAGCGGCGCGCGCAGTTCTCCAAGCCGATCGACCTGCTCGGCAAGGTCAGGGGGATCGAGTTCGTGGAGCTGGCGCGGCCGGACGAGTGCTGCGGCTTCGGCGGCACCTTCTCGGTGTTCGAGGAGGGCGTGTCGGCGAAGATGGGGCACGACAAGGTGCGCGACCAGCACCAGGCCGGCGCGGAATACGTGACCTCGTCCGACAGCTCTTGCATGCTGCACCAGCAGGGCTGCGCGGAGCGTCTCGGCCTGACGCAGCGCTACATCCACATCGCGCAGATCCTGAACGGAGCCCGGGAATGACCGAGGCCGCACCCATGCTTCACCCTGAACTGGCGGATCACGGACCCGCCGAGGGCGCCACCCGCAACGGCGCCCGCCTGGACCACGCCGAAGGCACGTCCAGGCCGATGCGCTCCAGAACCGGCGAGCCGCCGCCGCCCAGGACGCCGGAGCCGCAGCCGCGCGGCGCGGTGATCCGCGGCGACCGCCCGGTGGACCAGTCGGAAGCCGCCAACCGCTTCATCGTCGCTACCGAGCACGCAAAGATGCACGACGAGCGGCTCTGGGACCTGCGCCGGAAGCGCGACCGCGAGATGCACGGCGTCCCGGAATGGGAGGAGCTGCGCGACCTGGCCTCGGCGATTAAGGAGCACGCCCTCGCCCACCTGGACCATTACCTCGAACAATTCGAGGCCAACGCACGCGCCAACGGGATCCACGTGCACTGGGCGCGCGACGCCGGGGAGCACAACCGGACGGTGCTCGGCATCCTGAACGGGCGCGGCGCGAAGCGGCTGATCAAGAGCAAGTCGATGCTCACCGAGGAGTGCAACTTCCGCGAGTTCATGGCCGACCACGGCATCGAGATCATCGAGACCGACCTCGGCGAGCGCATCCAGCAGCTCGACGGCGAGGCGCCCAGCCACGTCGTCGTGCCCGCCGTGCACAAGCTGCGCACCGACGTGGCGCGCGTGTTCGCCGACACCCTCGGCTCCGACGGCGACAACGACGACCCGAAATACCTGGCCGGGCAGCAGCGCGACGCCACACGACCGTTGATCCTGTCGGCGGAGGCCGGCATGACCGGCTGCAACTTCGCGGTGGCGGAAACCGGCACCGTGGTGGTGTGCACCAACGAGGGCAACGCCGACCTGTCGGCCAACACGCCGCCCCTGCACATCGTGTCCTGCGGGATCGAGAAGGTGATCCCCCGCCTCGACCACCTGGCCGTGCTGGTGCGCCTGCTGTCGCGCAGCGCGCTCGGCTCGCCGATGACGCAGTACACCTCGCACTTCCGCGGCCCGCGACGCGGCGGCGAGATGCACGTCGTGCTGGTCGACAACGGCCGGTCGGAGCGGCTGGGGATGGAGCAGTTCTGGTCGTCGCTGAAGTGCATCCGCTGCGGTGCCTGCATGAACACCTGCCCGGTGTTCCGGCGCAGCGGCGGCCTGAGCTACGGCGCCACCTATGCCGGGCCGATCGGGCTGATCATCGATCCCACCTTCAATGCCCGCAAGTACAGCAGGCTGCCGTTCTCCTCCACGCTCAACGGCAGCTGCACCAGCGTGTGCCCGGTCAAGATCAACATCCACGAGCAGATCGCCGCCTGGCGCCAGGTGATGTCGGAGACGCACGAGCTGCCGCTGCTCAAGAAGGCGATGATGAAGGCGGCCGGGCTGCTGCTGTCCAGCCCGCGCCTGTACCGCGCGGCACTCCCCCTCGCCGACAGCGCGCTGCGGCACCTGCCGCACTTCGTGATCTACAACCGGCTCAACACCTGGGGGCGTGGCCGCGAGATGCCGCACCCGCCGAAGGAGACCTTCCACCAGTGGCACGCCCGAAACCGGGCCAGGAAGGACCCGGCCCGGCCATGAGCGCGCGCGACGACATCCTGGCGGCGGTGCGGGCGCACGCGCCGAAGCTGGACCGGCCGGATCCGCAGGTGCCGCTGTTTGACCAGGACGGGGCCGCCGACCTGTCTTCCCGCTTCGGCGCCATGCTGGAGCAGATGGGCGGGGAACGGCTGCAACCGGCCGGCGCCGACCGGCTCGGCGCCGTGCACGAGAAGCTCGCCGGGGCGAAGGTGGTCTGCTCGCAGGTGCCCGAGATCGCCGGCAACAGGGTTCTCGGCCCCGACACCCCGCCGTCCGACCTGGCCGACATCGACTACGGAATCGTGCGTGCCGCCTTCGCGGTCGCGGAAACCGGTTCCGTCTGCCTGACCGACGTGACGCTGTGCGTGAACACGCTGGGCTACCTGCCGCAGCACCTGATCGTCCTGCTCGACCCGGCGGACATCGTGCCCGGCATCCACCATGCCTACCGCCGGCCCGAGTGGCGCCAGGCGCACTACGCGGTGTTCCAGACCGGCCCGTCGGCCACCGCCGACATTGAGGGCGTGCTGATTCACGGCGCGCAAGGGGTTCGGTCGCTGTCCGTCCTGTTGCTGCCCCGCTCCGCCGCCGACGCCGGATCCGGCTGACGGTTCATCCGCCCCACATCGACCCCGGCACCCGCTGGCCGCAACAGCGAGCCGGCAGGATACGTCACCCGCCGTGCGTTCAGCCTGGCGTCGGATGGGAACATGGAGCGGGCGAAGGGATTCGAACCCTCGACCCCAACCTTGGCAAGGTTGTGCTCTACCCCTGAGCTACGCCCGCGCTCCGATGCAGTGGCAGGCTTTTAGAAGGCTTCCCGCCGGAGTGCAAGAGGATCGCATGGGGCTCATCCGGATCGCACACGCTTGCACCCGGGGCGGCAGACGACAATGTTAGCGGCTCCAACGGCGCGGCGGACGCTGCGTGCAGACGCAGGATCAACGACCCATGGACTACATCATCGGCCAGCCCCGGCCCGGCGCCGCCGGCGCTCCCGCTTCCCGCGCCCGCCCGGCCGCCGAGGCCCGTACACCCGCCGGCGCGTCCGCAGAGCCCCCCCTCATCGTCGACGGCGACCACCGTTTCTGCGCTGGTTGCTGGCAGTCGCTGGA
>CAXUEL010000074.1:0-13955 GCA_964249915.1 uncultured Acetobacteraceae bacterium
GCCCGCCGGCGGCGAGTGACGCGCTGAACCAGCGCTCCGTCCCGGGACGACGGTGATGGCGGCCCCTGCCCCGGTCTCGCCGCTGGCGATGCCGTTCCCGGCGATGCCGCCGCTCGCCGGGGTGCGGCTCGCCTCCGGGGAGGCGGGCATCCGCTACCGCAACCGCGTCGACCTGGTGCTGGCCGAGCTTGCGCCGGGTACCCGGGTGGCCGGGGTGTTCACGCGCAACCGCTGCCCGGGGGCGCCGGTCGACTGGTGCCGCATGGCGCTGGCCGGAGGCGTCGCGCGCGGGCTGGTGGTCAATGCCGGCAACGCCAACGTGTTCACCGGCCGGGCCGGATGGGCGGCGACGGAGGCCACCGCCGACGCGGCCGCGTCGCTGCTGGGATGTCCGCCGTCGGAGGTGTTCCTCGCCTCCACCGGGGTGATCGGCGAGGTGCTGCCGCACGAACGGATCACCGCGGCGCTGCCGGCGCTGCACGACCAACTATCCGGTGCCGGATGGCACGGTGCCGCGCGCGGCATCATGACCACCGACACCTTTCCGAAGGGGGCGCGGCGGGTTGCCGCGATCGGCGGCACGACCGTCGCGATCCAGGGCATCGCCAAGGGCAGCGGCATGATCGCGCCGGACATGGCGACCATGCTGTGCTTCGTGGCGACCGACGCCGCCCTGCCGGCCCCGGTGCTGCAGGCGCTGCTGGCAGCCGGGGTCGGGCGCAGCTTCAACTGCACCACGGTGGATTCGGACACCTCCACCAGCGACACCGTGCTGCTGTTCGCCACCGGCCAGGCCGGCAACGCCCCCGTGACGGATGCGGCCGACCCGGCGCTGGCGGAGTTCGCGCAGGCGCTCGATTCCCTGCTGCTGGAGCTGGCGCTGCTGGTGGTGCGCGACGGCGAGGGGGCGAGCAGGCTGGTGCGGATCGACGTGTCCGGCGCCGCCGACGACGCGTCGGCGCACCGTGTGGCTCTGGCGGTGGCGAACTCGCCGCTGGTCAAGACCGCGATCGCCGGCGGCGACGCCAACTGGGGCCGGATCGTGATGGCGGTCGGCAAGAGCGGCGAGCCCGCCGACCGCGACACCCTGTCGGTCGGCGTGGGCGGGGTGTGGATGGCGCGGAACGGCGCGGTGGTGCCGGGCTACGACGAGGCGCCGGTGGTGGCGCACATGCGCGGCCGGGAGCTGGAGATCGCGGTCGACCTGGGGCTGGGCGACGGCACCGGCCGCGCCTGGACCTGCGACCTCACCCACGGCTACATCGACATCAACGGCAGCTATCGGAGCTGAGCATGTCTGGAACCTTTCCCGGACCGGCCGAGCCGCCGGACCGGCTGGTCTGGACCTATGCCGGCTTCTGGTGGCGGGTGCTGGCGTGGTTCCTGGACTCCGTGATCCTGGGGCTGGCCGACTCGCTGATCGGCCTGGCGACCGGGCTCAGGCAGGTCGGCCCTCGCTTCGATTCCGGCGCCGACGACGCCGCGACCGCGGTGTCGTTCACCCCGGCCATGGCGCAGGGCACGCACTTCGTCATTCCCGGCCACCTCCATCTCCATGGCGGCGGGCTGTCGCTGGTCTCGCTGCTGCTGGCGATCGCCTACTTCACGCTGCTGGAGTCGTCGCGCTGGCAGGCGACGCTGGGCAAGCGGGTGTGCCGGCTGCGTGTGACCGACCTGGGCGGGCGACGGATCGGCATCGGGCGCGCGCTGGGGCGCTACCTCGGCAAGTTCGTGTCGGCGCTGCTGCTGGGCATCGGCTTCCTGATGGTGGGCTGGACCCGCCGCAGCCAGGGGCTGCACGACCTGATGGCGGACACGCTGGTGATGCGGCTGCGCCCGGCCGACGCCGTGTTCGCGTTTCAGCCGCCGACGCGCTGACCGCATTAGTGCAGACTTGACCCGCGGAGGATGCCTATCATGACCTGCTGTCCGGCCGAGCCGGCGTGCTGCCAGATCGAGGACCGATGAACCATTCCGTCACCCCGGCCAGCCTGCGCCCAGGCCCGCTCCTGCCCGAGCCTGACCTGCGCCGGATCAACGCCCATCCGGACCACTGGTATCCGCTCGCCTGGTCGCGCGAGCTGAAGCGCGGCGGCACGCTGGCGGTGTCGTTCGCAGGCGAGCCGATCGTGCTGGTGCGGCCGAAGGCGGGACCGGTGTTCGCGCTTGAGGATCGCTGCGCACATCGCCAGGTACCGCTCAGCAAGGGCACGGTGGACGGCTGCGCGGTGCGTTGCTGCTACCACGGCTGGGCGTACGAGGCGTCGGGTAAGTGCATCGACGTGCCGTACCTGCGCGACCGGCTGCCGAACGGGGTGAAGGCGTATCCGTGCCGCGAGGTCGAGGGGCTGATCCTGGTGTTTCCGGGCGACGCGTCGCTGGCGGACGCGGTGCCGTTGCCTGGCCTGGGATCGGTCGCGAACGGGAAGTACAAGACACGCCGGTTCGGCCGCGTGGTGGGCTGCCACTACAGCTTCATGCACGAGAACCTGATGGACATGAACCACCAGTTCATGCACTCGAAGCAGATGGGGCAGATGAAGCCCCGCGTGCTGGGCCAGGGCCGCGGCGACGGCTGGGTCGAGGTCAAGTACAGCTTCAAGCGCACCGGCGGCAAGCAGCCGCTGGGCGAGGCGGTGATCTTCGGCGAGCGCCGCTCGGGCGAGCAGAACACCGCCGAGCGCGACGTGATGACGATCCGAACCGAATACCCGTACCAGACCCTGCGGATCCAGACCGAGGGCCAGGATCCGGTGATGGATCTGTGGATCGTCTACGTGCCGCTGGACCGGGCGCAGAAGACCAACCGGGTGTTCGGGCTGCTGTCGGTGAGGAAGCCCAAGGTGCCCGGCGTCCTGAACCTGGTCTGGCCGCTGCTGGTGGCGTTCACCGAGCGGATCTTCCGCGAGGACCGGGAGATCGTCGAGCTGGAGCAGAGGGCGTTCGACGAGCTAGGCCGCGACCGCAACCAGGAGGTGTTCCCGGTGATCCGCTCGCTGCGCTCGCTGCTGGTGGCGTGCGGCGTGGACGGCGCCGAGGCGGCCCGGACCGGCAGCGCCCACGTCGCCTGACCGGATGGAGGCGGTGGCGCCGGTGCTGGCGACGGCACGGCTCGTGCTGCGCCCGCTGCAGCCGGGCGATGCGGAGCAGGTGCACCGGCTGGTGAACGACTGGGCGGTGGTGCGGATGCTGAGCCGCCTGCCGTTCCCGTATCCGCGGCAGCTCACCGACGAGTGGATCGCCTCCACCGAGGCGCAGCGGCAGGAAGGCAGCGCCTGGCACTTCGCCATCGTCGACCGGCGTCCCGCACCGGACGGCGTGCCGGCAGGACCGGACCGGGTGGTGGGCTGCCTCGGTCTGCGCATCGATCCGGGATCGCGCAGCGGCGACCTCGGCTACTGGGTCGGCGCCAAGTTCTGGAACGCGGGAATCGCCGGCGAGGCGGCGCGGCGGGTGTCGCACTGGGCGCTGGCCAACCTCGACATCGACCGCCTCACCGCCCAGGTGTCCACCGACAACCCGGCCTCCGCCGCGGTGCTGCGCCGGATCGGCTTCCGCGAGACCGGGCGGGGCCGGCAGCCGTTCCTGGCGCGCGGCGGCGAGCATCCGGTGCTGGTGTTCGAGGCACGGCACGACGACCTGTCCGGCGCCGAGCCGGCAGTGGCGCCGGAGCCGGTGCCGGCGGTCGCGACGGTCCGGCGCACGGTCCTGGTGGCGGCCTGCGCGCTGATCGACGGCGACGGACGGGTGCTGCTGGCCAGGCGGCCGGAGGGCAAGGCGATGGCCGGGCTGTGGGAGTTCCCGGGCGGCAAGCTCGAGCCGGACGAGACGCCGGAGCAGGCCCTGGTCCGCGAGCTGCGCGAGGAGCTGTCGCTCGACGTGTCGGATGCCTGCCTGGCGCCGTTCGCCTTTGCCAGCCATGCCTACCCGGCGTTCCACCTGCTGATGCCGCTCTACCTGTGCCGGCGGTGGCAGGGCGTCGCCACGCCGCGCGAGGGACAAACCCTGGCCTGGGTGCGGCCCGACGCGCTGGATCGCTACAGCATGCCGGATGCCGACAAGCCGCTGGTGCCGCTGCTGCGCGACTTCCTGTGACGTCCTGCGCCGCGCCGGAGGATCAGTCCGGTTGCGGCCAGTCCCCCGACGGGAGGCTGGCGCCGGTGTCGGCAGAACGCGCCATGTCGTCGAGCAGGCGGGACAGGCGCAGGGCGTGTTCGACGCCCGGGGCCGTCCGGGTCGCGTTGCGTATGTCGGAGCACAGCGCCGCGTAGATCCCGGCGACGTTGACCGCGGTGTCCGGCAGGGAGGACGCGGCGTCGAGCGGCTGCTCCCGGTCGTCGAGCAGCAGGCGCAGGCGGCCGGACTGGAAGCCGCGCGGCGCGCCGCCGTCGAGCACGAGGCTGCCGGTCTCGCCGGTGATCTCGAACCGGAACGGGGTCCGGTCGGCGGGCCGCCCGCCTGCCACCTCAATCGACACCGGGGCACCGGTGACGAGGCGCGCCTGGACCAGCAGGTGGTCGTGGATCGAGCGCGGCGTCGCTGCCTGGTCGGGGCCGATCCGCACCGCGGGGAACTGCGTCGTGGCTAGCGCCGCGGCGCCGGCGAACCGCCCCAGCACGGCGACGACGGCGTCCAGCGTGTGGGCGCCCTGGATGCTGGCCAGGGTCACGCCGTTCGCGAGATCCTCGGCGAAGGCCATCGCCTGGTCCACCTCCGGTCCGAACGCCATCGTGTCGGAGACCACGCGCGCGCTCAGCACCCGTCCGATCGCGCCGGACCCGACCAGCCGGCGTGCCTGCCGGACCGCCGGATCGGCGCGTGCCTGCAGGCCGATCGCCGCGTGCACGCCCGAGGCGCGGATCGCTGCCGCCAACTCGGCGGTTTCCGCCGTGTTCCGGCCGAGCGGCCACTCGCAGTAGAGGTGCTTGCCGGCGGCCACCGCGGCCAGCACCAGCGCGCGGTGGTCCGGCACCTTGACCGCCACCGTCACGATGTCGATCGCCGGGTCGGCGAACAGGCTGGCGGCGTCGCCGTAGGCCCGTGCGGCCCCGGACGCGCGGGCGGCGGCATCGGCGGACGCCTGGCTGCTGCCGACCACGGCCTCCAGCGCCAGGCCAGGCAGTTCCCGCACCGCCGGAACGTGGCTGATCCTGGCCCAGCCCCGTTCGGCGCTGGCGCCGATGATCCCGATCCGCAACGTCCTGTCCATCCCGTCCTCCCGTTGCCGCGACGCGGCCTGCGTGCGCGGCAGGGGCTGATCTGGGTTGTCGGGCGACGGTTGCGGACACTAGCGTGTTCCTCATCGCACCGATGAGGGATGGTTCATCATGCCGCGGCCGAGCCTTGCGGCGCTGGAAGCCTTTGTCGGCGTCGCGCGCCACGGCAGCTTCCGGCGGGCGGCGGCGGAGCGGAAGGTCAGCGCGTCCGCGCTCAGCCACGTGATCCGCGGCCTGGAGGACGCGCTCGACGTCCGGCTGTTCAACCGGACCAGCCGCAGCACCCGCCTGACCGAGGCCGGCCGTCAGCTGCTGGACCGGATCGGTCCGGCCCTTGGCGAGGTGGGCGAGGCGCTGGACGGGGTGGCGCGGTTCCGCGCGCGCCCGTCCGGACTGCTCCGGGTGAACCTGCCCAGGGTGGCCAACCAGCTGGTGATCGAGCCGATGATCGGCCGGTTCCTGGCGGCGCATCCGGAGGTCAGGCTGGAGATCGCCAGCTTCGACGGCCTGGCCGACATCGTGGCGGACGGCTTCGACGTCGGCATCCGGCGCGACCGGCGGCTGTCGCCCGGGATGATCGCGGTGCCGGCCGGCCCGCCGCGCCGCTTCGCCGTGGTCGCCGCGCCCGCCTACCTGGCCGCAAACGGCCGGCCGGTAGTGCCGCAGGACCTCCATGCGCACCGGTGCATCGAGCGGCGCTACCCCGACGGATCCCGCTACGCCTGGGAGTTCGCGCGCGGGGAGGAGGCGGTCGAGCTGGAGGTGTCCGGGCCGCTGGTGGCGGACGACACCGCGCTGATGCTGCGCGCGGCGCTCGACGGGGTCGGGCTGGCGTTCGTGTTCGAGGAGCTGGCGGCCGGGCACCTCGCCGGCGGCAGGCTGGTGCGGCTGCTGGAGGACTGGTGCCCGGCGCGGCCGAGGTTCTTCCTCTACTACCCGGGCCGGCGCCACGTCTCGCCGGCGCTGCGCGCCTTCATCGACGCGGTGCGGGACACCGACGGCCGATGAACCGTCAGGGCCGGAACAGGTCCTGCGGCAGGCCGGGCACCGCGACGCGGAAGCGGAACAGGCCGCCCGCCAGCGGCTGGCGGCGCAGGGCATCGTCGTCCAGCCCCTTGCGGGCGGTGGACACGTAGGCGGTGCGCAGGTCGGGATCGCCGAACGCGATCCGGGTGACGTGGTCGCAGGGAAAGGCGACGAAGCCGTCCCGGCTGCCGTCCGGGCGGTAGCGCTGCAGGCCGCCGCCGGCCCAGAGTGCCACCCAGAGCGTGCCCTCTGCGTCCACCGCCATGCCGTCCGGGTAGCCGTGGTCCGGCTCGGCGAACACGCGCTTGTTTCCGGGCGTGCCGTCGGCGGCGAGGTCGAAGGCGTAGATGCGCCTGGCCGACGAGTCGGTGTGGTAGAGCCGGTGCCGGACCGGGTCGAAGGCGGGCCCGTTGGTCACGGTGTAGCCGGCGTCCATCAGCCGGGGTGCGGGGGCGTCGCCGAGGCCGTCGAGGCGGTACAGCGACCCGGTCGCCTCCTCCTCCGGATCGTGCATGGTGCCGAACCAGAGCCGGCCGGCGTCGTCCACCGCCGCGTCGTTGAGGCGGTTGTCGTGCAGCAGCGGCTCGATCGGGTGCAGCGGGCCGAACGTGCCGTCGGCGGGCGAGAAGGAGCGCAGGCCGTCCTCGTGCCCGCACAGCAGGCCGCCGCCTTTGACCGGGACCACGAAGGTGGTGCGCGCCGGCGCGTCCCAGCTCCGCTTCGCGCCGGTGGCCGGGGTGTAGCGGTGCAAACAGCGGCCGGGGATGTCGACCCAGTACACCGCCTGCTCGGCGGCGGACCACAGCACGCCCTCGCCGAGTTCCGCCTTCCGGTCCCAGACGCAGTCGGGTGCAGGAAACGTTGTCATGCCTCACCTGTTGGACGTCCTGCCGCTGCCTAACGGAGTCCCGCCCGCATGACCACCGCTTCCGCCACCCCCACCGCCGCCATCCTGGTCATCGGCAACGAGATCCTGTCCGGACGCACCCAGGACGTGAACGTGCAGTTCCTGGCCACCCGGCTAGGCGCGCTGGGCATCCCGGTGCGCGAGGTGCGGGTGATCCCGGACGTGGCGCGCACCATCGTCGACACCGTGACCGAGTTGCGCGCGCGCTACGACCATCTGTTCACCACCGGCGGCATCGGCCCGACCCATGACGACATCACCAGCGCCTGCATCGCCGAGGCGTTCGGGGTGCCGTGGGAGCCGCATCCGGAGTCGATGCGCCTGCTGGAGGCCTACATCGCGCCGGGAGAGTTCAACGCGGCGCGGCAGCGCATGGCGACGCTGCCGCGCGGCGCGGTGCCGATCCCGAACAGCGTGTCGGTGGCGCCGGGGTTCACCATCGGCAACGTCCATGTCATGGCCGGCGTGCCGCGGATCATGCGCGCCATGTTCGACGCGCTGGAGCCGGAGCTCGGGCGGTTCGACCCGGTGCGTCAGGTGGCGGTGCACGGCGACCGGCTGCTGGAAGGGGCGCTGGCGGACGGGCTGGAACGGATCCAGGGGGATCATCCCGGGCTCGATCTCGGCTCCTACCCGTACGAGCGGCCGGACGGGCGTCGCGGCGTGGCGCTGGTGGCGAAGGGCACCGACGACGCGGCACTCGCCGCCGCGCACGACGCGTTGTGGTCGCTGATCGCCACCCTCGGCGCCGAGCCGGTGGAGGGCGAGCCGCTGCCGTGACCGGAAGGATGGACGTGCCGTCCGCCGGCCGGACGTGGCGCCGCCTCCTGCTGCGGCGGGAGTTGCGGCACCTGGCTGGCAGGCGGGTCGGGCCGTCTTCGCCCCGACCCTGGGCCTGGCAGCCTGAGCCGCCGAGCCGGTCGGCGATCGAGAAGCGCGGCTACACGCTCCTGGCCGGCGTCCGCGACCAGCGCCCGGATCTGGACGACGAGCACGCCGAGCGCGGCTGCCTGTCGCCGGACCCGTTCCACTTCATCGCGCGAGGCCGGTGGCGAGGGCATCGACCGCATAGCGGCGCCAGACGATCCGCCGTCCGAGCGCGGGGTCGGCCGGCAGCCGCCCGGTGATGGCTGGCGGGGCGTGGCGCTGCACCAGGCGGCGCTGCGCGGTGGTCATCGCCTTCCAGGCGAGCTCCGGGCTCGACGCCTGCACGGGCAGCTCGGCCGGCAGGCCCAGGATCAACGCCACCTGCACCCGCTCCGGCCGGCTGGCGATCGCCCAGAGCTGCGGCAGCGGCAGCGTCCCGGCCCGGACCAGCCGGACCGCCTGCAGGACACGCATCCCCGTCCTCCCCTTGGACCGGCAGGATGACGGGGAACCCCTGCGGAATGGTTAAGACGTGGCGAGACGGCCCATGGCGAGATACTTCTCGCGCCGCTGCGCCTTGAGGGCGGCGGGATCGAGGCGGCACAGGCCGGGCAGCGCGGAAGCGAGCTGTTGCCGCACCGACTCGATGGCGGCGGCGGGGTTGCGGTGCGCGCCGCCCAGCGGCTCGGGCACGATCTCGTCGATCAGCTTGAACTGCTTCAGGTCCTGCGCGGTCAAGCGCAGCGCCTCGGCGGCCGCGGTCTTCTGGCTGGTGTCGCGCCACAGGATGGAGGAGCAGGCCTCGGGCGTGATCACCGAGTAGATCGCATGCTCCAGCATGAACACCCGGTCGCCGGCGGCGAGCGCGATGGCGCCGCCGGAGCCGCCCTCGCCGATCACGGTGGCCAGGATCGGCACCGGCGAGGACAGGCAGGCCTCGATCGCGCGCGCGATCGCTTCCGCCTGGCCGCGCGCCTCGGCGTCGACCCCCGGGAACGCGCCGGGCGTGTCGACGAAGGTCAGGATCGGCAGGCCGAACCGGGCGGCGAGCCCGATCAGGCGGACCGCCTTGCGATAGCCTTCCGGCCGCGCCATGCCGAAATTGTGCCGCAGCCTGGTGTCCAGGTCGGAGCCGCGCTCGGTGCCGAGCAGCACCACGGCGCGTCCCTCGAAGCGGCCGAGGCCGCCCACCACCGCCTCGTCGTTGGCGAACGCGCGGTCGCCGGCGAGCGGCATGAAGTCGGTGATCAGGGCGGCGATGTAGTCCAGCGCGTGCGGCCGCTGCGCGTGTCGCGCGACCTCGACCTTCTGCCAGGGGGTGAGCTTGGCGTAGATCGTGCGGAGCTGGCGCTCCGCCTTTTCCTCGAGCTTGGCGACCTCTTCCGCGATCGGCAGTCCGCCGTCGCCAGTGCCGGATGCGCCGCCGGGACCGGGCAGCGACATCTGCCTGAGCTCGTCGATCTTGTTCTCAAGTTCGGCGATCGGCTTTTCGAAGTCGAGGAACTGGCGCATCGTGCGGCGGGCTTTAGCACGTTTCCCGGTCCCGCCAAGGGTGCCGCTCCAACCCCGGTCCCAGCCCCTGGCCTCAACTCCGCGTCGCCAGCGGATGGTGCGCCGCCACCAGGCGTTGCAGACGCTCGGCCAGCACGTGGGTGTAGATCTGGGTGGTGGCGATGTCGGCATGGCCGAGCAGGCGCTGCAGCGAGTGGAGGTCAGCGCCGTGCGCCAGCATGTGGCTGGCAAACGAATGGCGCAGCACGTGCGGCGACACCCGCGCCGGATCGAGCCCGGCCCGTAGCGCGGTCTCGTGCAGGATCAGGTCGAAGCCCTGGCGCGTCATCGCCCGGCGGCCGTCGCGGCCGGCGAACAGGAACGGCCCCGGCGGCCGCAGCGTCTTCCCCGGCCATGTCGCGGCGCGTGCCGAGGCGGACTGCCACTCGATCAACGCGCGTGAGGCGGCCCTGGCCTGCTCCGATAGCGGCACCAGCCGCTCGCGCCCGCCCTTGCCGCGCACCAGCAGCACCAGGCCGTCGCCGGACAACGCGTCGCGGTGGAGGGACAGCAGCTCGGAGATGCGCAGGCCCGTCGCGTACAGCAGCTCCAGCGCCGCCAGCGCCACCGGCTGCCGCTGGGGCGACAGCCCGGCGCCGGGAGCGGCGGCGGCGAGCAGCGCCGACACCTCCGCCTCGTCCAGGAACCGCGGCAGGGTTTGGCCGGTCCGGGGTGCCTCCACCCGCACCGTCGGATCGTCCGGCCGGATGCCCTCGCGGGCCAGGAAGCGGTGGAACTGGCGCAGGCAGGACAGCCGGCGCGACGCGGTGCGCGCGGACAGCCCGGAACGCGCCAGCTGCGCCATGTAGCCGGACACCGCGTCGGCGTCCCCGGTCTCCGGTGCCGCGCCGGCGGCGGATGCGAAGGCGGCCCAGTCGGCCAGGTCCGCCCCGTAGGCCTTCAGCGTGTTGGGCGCCGCACCCCGCTCCGCCGCCAGCATCTCCAGGAACGCCTCGGCATGACGCGCGTGCGGCATCGTCGCGGGACCGATGCGGTCAGGCCGGGGCCAGCTTGTCGTTCGGGACGGTCTGGTGCACCGGATGCACCGGCGGGCGCGGCGGAAACGCGCCAAGCGACAGGAAGCCGCCCGCCAGGATCACGGCCACGAGCCCGAACACGATGGCAAAGATCCGGCGCATCTCGCTCCCACTCCTGGACTGCCCGCCAGCGTCTGAACCGGCGCGGCATGGCTGCTGCGGTGCTCCTATGGTAACGAGATGCTTATGTCACGTACCGCCGACACGTCCCAGCGCGCCGAGGCGGGGGACGCGCGGACGCCGCGGCCGGCACAACGCTCGGTGGTGCTGGTCGGGCTGATGGGGGCCGGCAAGACCACGGTGGGACGCCGGCTGGCGGCGCGGCTCGGCATCCCGTTCCACGACGCCGACGCCGAGGTCGAGCGGGCAGCCGGGATCAGCATCTCCGAGCTGTTCGCCCGCTACGGCGAGGCGGAGTTCCGGCGCGGCGAGCAGGGCGTGATCCGCCGGCTGCTGTCCGGGCCGCCGATCGTGCTGGCGACCGGAGGCGGCGCGTTCATGGACGCGGCGACGCGGGCCACGGTGCGTCGCCACGCGGTCTCGGTCTGGCTGCGCTGCCCGCTCGACGTGCTGGAACGTCGGGTCGGCGGCAGGCAGCACCGGCCGCTGCTGCGAGAAGGCCGGCCGCGCGACGTCCTGGCGGCGCTGATGGCGCGCCGTCATCCCATCTACGCGGAGGCGGACCTGGTGGTGGACTGCAGCGAGACCAGCGTCGAGCACACCACCGACCAGGCGCTCGACGCCGTGCTCCGGCACGTGCCGCCGCAGCGCGTGCCGGTGGCGCTGTCGCACGGCGGCTACGAGGTGGTGATCGGCTCCGGGCTGGTGGCGCGCGCCGGCGCGCTGCTGGCGCCGGTGCTGCCGCAGAAGCGCGCCGTGGTGGTGACGGACGAGACGGTGGCGGCGCTGCACCTGCCGGCGCTGCTGGCAGCGCTGGCGGAGACCGGGATCGACGCCGTGCCGATCGTGGTGCCGCCGGGCGAGGGTTCGAAGAGCCTGTCCGGCTATGGCCGCCTTGTCGACGCCATGCTGGCCCTGGGGATGGAGCGGCGCACCGCGGTGATCGCGTTCGGCGGCGGGGTGGTCGGCGACCTGGCCGGATTCGCGGCCGCCACCGTGCTGCGCGGCCTGCCGCTGGTGCAGATCCCGACCACGCTGCTGGCGCAGGTCGACTCCAGCGTCGGCGGCAAGACCGGGATCAACACCACCGCCGGCAAGAACCTGCTCGGCGCGTTCCACCAGCCGGTGGCGGTGCTGGCCGACACCGACATGCTGCAAACGCTGCCGGCCCGCGAGCTGCGCGCCGGCTATGCCGAGATCGTCAAGGCCGGGCTGATCGGCGACCCGGCGCTGTTCGGCTGGTGCGAGTCGAACGGGGCGGCGCTCCTGGCCGGCGACGGGGCGGTGCAGGCCGAGGCGGTGCGGCGGGCCTGCGCGTTCAAGGCCGCGGTGGTAGGTGCGGACGAGCGCGAGCAGATGCCGGACGGGCGCGCCCTGCTCAACCTCGGCCACAGCTTCGGCCACGCGCTGGAGGCCGAGGCGGGATACGACGGCAGCCTGCTGCACGGCGAGGCGGTGGGGATCGGCCTCGGGCTGGCGTTCCGGCTTTCGGTCCGGCTCGGGCTGTGCCCGGAGGCCGATGCGGAGCGGGTGGCGCTGCACCTGCGGCGGATGGGGATGAAGGCCGGGATCGGCGAGTGCGGCCGGACAATGGCTGCGGACGCGCTGGTGGCGCACATGCGACGCGACAAGAAGATGCGCGACGGGCGGCTCGCCTTCGTGCTGGTGCGCGGGATCGGGCAGGCCTTCAGCACGACGGAGGTCGCACCGGAAGCGGTGCTGGCGCTGCTGGCCGACGAGGGCGCGGTCGCGGCCGGCTGATGCCACCGACTAAACCGGCTGTAACCGAATGGCCACAGCACTGCTCACGGATTCGTGTTTCGACCGCGGCGGAACGTTCTGCAGCTCTTGAAAAACCCAGCAGGAACGGCGGTTACGGACGGTTTCGTTACGCTGCTCGCTCGGAATGTGTCTTTGCGACCACAGCCGTCCGATCGAATGCTGTGGGAGGGGCGGAGCACCCTCTCCAACCGCAACCGAAGGAACTATACGGTGCTTACGCATCCCGATGAGCCTGTGCCGCCGATGGTTGGCGGCCGGTCGAACGGATCCTAGAAGGACGAGACAATGCGTCTGCGCACGGCACTCCTCGCAACAACTCTTCTGGCGGCCGGTTCCGCCACGGCACTGGCTCAGCCTGTGGTCGGCCCCTATGTCAGCTTGGGCTCCGGCTACAACCTGCGCCAGACCCAGGGCGTGCACTACTCCCCTGGCACGGTGGCCGACGGCAGCGTCGGCGACGGCAGCGTCGGCGACAACGGCTTCAACGGCAGCAAGTCCGGGTTCCGGTTCGGCGACGGCTTCAACGGCGAGGCGTCGGTCGGCTACGGGCTGCCGAACGGGCTGCGCGTCGAGCTCCAGGGTGCCTACTACTACAACAACGTGAACCACCGCTCGAACACCCCGGTCCCGGGCGTGACCAGCGGCCATGCCGAAAGCTACGGCCCGCTGGTGAACGTGCTGTACGACGTCGACCTCGGCCGCTTCGGCCTGCCCCTCCCGGTGACCCCGTATGTCGGCGTCGGCGCCGGCTACCTGTGGAACCACCTGTCGCCGTTCACCACCACCTACACCAACGGCAACGTCGACCGCACCGGCGGCACCAACGGCTCCTTCGCCTACCAGGGCATCGTCGGCGTGGCCTACAACATCGTGCCGGTCCCGGGTCTGGCGGTCACCGCCGAGTACCGCTTCCTGGGCCAGCTCGACGACCAGGCCTACCAGTCCACCTCCTTCACCGCGACCGGCATCCACAAGGGCAATGCCGACTTCAACGACCAGTTCAACCACAGCTTCATGCTGGGTCTGCGCTACGCCTTCGACACCGCGCCCCCGCCGCCGCCGCCGCCGCCGCCGGTCGCTCCCGCGGCACCGCCGGCCGAGGCGCGCACCTACCTGGTGTTCTTCGACTGGGACCGCTCGGTGCTGACCGCACGTGCCCGCGAGATCGTCGCCCAGGCGGCGCAGGCCTCCACCCACGTGCAGACCACCCGCATCGAGGTCAACGGCTACACCGACAACTCGTCGATCCATGGCGGCGCGCGCGGCGCGCGCTACAACCAGGGCCTGTCGATCCGCCGCGCCACCTCGGTCAAGGCCGAGCTGATCCGCGACGGCGTGCCGGGCACCGCGATCGACATCCACGGCTACGGCGAGACCCATCCGCTCGTCGCCACCGGCCCGAACACCCGCGAGCCGCAGAACCGCCGCGTCGAGATCATCCTGCACTGA
>CAXUEL010000075.1:0-13857 GCA_964249915.1 uncultured Acetobacteraceae bacterium
GCTGCCCGGCGCTGGTGCCGCCGCCGGCGCCCTGGAGGGCCACGTTCGGAGCCAGCGTTTCCAGCGCCTGGGTCTGCGTGCTCTGCTCCTGCGGCCGGTCGGCGCCGGGCGTCGGCGTGGCCAGGCTGGTGGCGTCGGGCGGCATGGACAACGGCGCGCGGGTGGTCACGGTGAACTCGTCCGGCGCGGTGCGGGTCAGGCCGAAATCGCGCTCGATCTGCTCGCCGCTGCAGGCGGACAGCAGGAATCCTGCCACCAGGGCGGCCGGAGGAATGGAACGGAGGACGGACATGAACCGTCTCATAAGTCCGAACCCGGTTCGCGGCAAGCATCCCGGCCGAACCGGAACGAACCGGCTCAGAACCGCTCCGGGTCCGGCCCGATCCGCATCCCGGTGTCGAGCGTGCGCATCCGCGCCATGTCCTCGTCGTCGAGCGCGAAGTCGAACACGGCGATGTTCTCCCTGATCCGCGACGGCGTGACCGATTTCGGGATCGCCACGATGCCGCGCTGCATGTGCCAGCGCAGCACCACCTGCGCCGGGGTGCGGTCGTGCTTTGCCGCCAGCGCCTTGATCACCGGCGCGTCGAGGTCGCCTTGCGCCAGCGGGCTCCAGGCCTCGGTGACGATGCCGTGGGCCTGGTGGAACGCGTGCAGCTCGTCCTGCGGCTGCGCCGGGTGCAGCTCGATCTGGTTGACCGCCGGCACGATCCCGGTCTCGTCCAGCAGCCGCCGGAGATGCGCGAGCGTGAAGTTCGACACGCCGACCGCCCTGGCGCGGCCTTCCTGCTGCAGCTTCTCCAGCGCCCGCCAGCTGTCGACGTACCTGTCCCGCGACGGCTTCGGCCAGTGGATCAGGTAGAGGTCGACGCTGTCGAGCCCGAGCCGCGCCAGGCTCGCGTCGAACGCCCGCAGCGCCTCGTCGTAGCCCTGGTCGTCGTTCCACAGCTTGGTGGTGACGAACAGGGAGTCGCGGTCCACCTCGGCTCGGGCGATGGCGGCTCCCACCCCTTCCTCGTTCTTGTAGATCCGCGCGGTGTCGATCGAGCGGTAGCCGGCGTCGATCGCCAGCCCGACGGCGCGCTCGGCCTCCGCCGGATCGACCTTGAACACGCCGTAGCCGATCTGCGGGATCGCGCCGCCCTGGTTCAGGCTCAGGGTGGGGACGTGGGCCATGAGAGTGCTCCTGCGGCTGCAACGGCTTCAACCATGCAAGGCGGCGGCCGTTCGACCGGACCGCGAAACTGTTTGCCGGACGATCACGCGTCGAGCGAGCGGGCGAACATCCTCAGATCCCGGGCATAGGCGTCGGGCGCTTCCCAGGCCGGGAAGTGGCCGCCCTGCGCCTGGGTGGTGTACTGCCGGACGTCGTACAGCCGCTCCGCCCATTCCCGGGGCGGCGCCGCCAGGTCCTTCGGCCACAGGCACAGCGCGGTCGGGACCGTGACCCGGTCGTCCGGACCGAGCTTCGGCCGGAAACGGCTGTGCTCGTAGTAGCTGCGCATCGACGAGCCGATGGTCCCGGTCGCCCAGTAGACCATCAGGGTGTCGAGCAGCATGTCGGCCGGGAACACCCGCAGCAGGTCGTCGCCGTGATCGCTCCAGCCGTGGAACTTCTCCACGATCCAGCTGGCGAGGCCGACCGGCGAGTCGGCAAGCGCGAAGGCCAGGGTCTGCGGCCTGGTGTAGTGCAGGTGCTCGTAGGCTCCCTCCTCGGCCTCCCACTGCGCCGCGCGTGCCTTGAAGGCGGTCTCGGCCGGGCTCAGGGGCCGCGAGTCGGAGGTCAGCACCGGATCGGCCACCGCCGAGATGTGGATGCCGCGCACCGAGTCGGGGTGCCTCAGCGCCAGGCGCGTCGCCACCCCCGCGCCGATGTCGGTGCCGGACGCCAGGTAGCGCCGGTGGCCGAGGTGTCCGGTCATCAGCCGGTGGAACACGTCCTCGGCCCACACCTGCGCCGGCCGCGTGGGACGGTCGGAATACCCGAACCCGGGCAGGGCCGGCATCACCACCTCGAACGCGTCGTCGGCCGAGCCGCCGAACGCGGCGGGGTCGGCCAGCATCGGCGCCAGCCGGCGATACTCGACGAAGCTCGACGGCCAGCCGTTCATCAGCAACAGCGGCTTCGGAGCCGGGCCGACGCCCTTCAGCCGGAGGTAATGGATCCCGAAGCCGTCGACGGTGGCATGGAACTGCGGCAGCGCGTTCATCCGCCGCTCCGCCTCGTCGAAATCGTAGCCCGCCATCCAGCGGCGCATCAGCGCCTGGAGGAACCCCTTGTCGGTGCCGTAGCTCCAGTCCGCGGTCACGGCATCGCTCCAGCGTATGGCGCCCAGGCGGCGATGCAGGTCGCTGCGCAAGGCCGGGTCGAAGGCGACGGCGAACGGCGTGTCGGGCATCAACAGGGTCCTCCGGGCGGAGGCGGCCTGCACGCCGGCGAGAAGCGCCGGCAGCCCGATCATGACGGCTCTGCGTCCCGCAACTCCCGACGGCATGGCGTTGCCTCCGATGCTGTTACCTCTTAAAATGTTTTACAGGTAACGGCATACGAGACAAGGGACGATCATGCCGGAACATGGCGAAGGAACACCGGGGCGATGGCGACTGCTGGAATCGTTCCTGTGGCACGACCTCGACGATCCGGAGGAGTGGGCCCGGTGGGCCACCCGCACGGCGCCGGATCGCGCGGCGGAGGCCAGGTATCCCGACGCGAAGCGGCTGCACGCGGCGCTGCGCGCGCTCCAGGCGGGGAACAGCGGGATCGTCACCGACCTGGAGGAACCCCGGACGACGCTGAACCGGCTGGTGGCCCGGCACGACATCCGGCCGTGCCTGGACGAGCACGGCACCCCCCGGCTGGTGCCGGACGACCCCGTCGATCCGGTGGCACCGCTCCTGGTCCTGGCGCTGGAGGCGATGGGGTCCGGCGCGTGGCGCCGGTTCAAGCTGTGCCGGGAGCCGACCTGCCGCGCCTCGTTCTTCGACAGCTCGAAGGCGGCGGCGAAGACCTGGTGCGCGATGCGGACCTGCGGCAGCCGGAACAAGATGCGCCGCTACCGTGCCGGCGGCTGATCAGAGACGCGGCGTAGCTCGCCGGTCCAGCAGGCTGTCCCCCAGCAGCACGATCACTCCGCACACGATCGCGGCGTCGCCCACGTTGAAGATGTAGTCCCACGACAGTTGCCCGAGATGGGCGTGGATGAAGTCGACCACCGCGCCGAAGCGCAGCCGGTCGATCACGTTGCCGATCGCCCCTCCGGCGATGGCGCCGAGTGCCGCCGCCACCCATGGCTTCGCGGTGCGACGCATCCAGCCCAGCAGCAGCGCCACCACCACGATCGCCACCGCGCTGAACACGAACCGGCCGGCACCGCCGACCCCGCCCAGCAGCCCGAACGTGACCGCGTGGTTCCACACCATCTCGAAATCGAGCACCGGCAGCACGGTCACGAAGCGCCGCTCCGGCAGGTCGAGCCGGTGGAGGATCCACCACTTGCTGCCCTGATCGGCCGCCAGCACCAGCAGTGCCAGCACCAGCCCGAGCGGCAGGAACCGGCCCGGCCGGACCCGCGCGCGCCGGAGCGACAGGCCGTCGCCGCTCACGCGTCGGCCCGGCCGACCACGTCGGCGCAGCGCAGGCACAGGGCCGGATGCGTGTGCACCTGCCCGACCTCCTCCAGCACGCGCCAGCAGCGCAGGCATTTCCGGCCGGGTGCCGCCGTCACCGCGGGCGCGCCGGGCACGGCCGCGTCGGGCCCTTCCGTGAACGGTGTTCGCGAACCGGGATCGACCATCACCGCCCGCGACACGATCGCCAGCTCCTCCCAGTCGATGGCGGCGAACTCGGCCGCCTCGGCGGCCGACAGCGGCAGCGACACCGAGGCCTGCAGCGACGAACCGACCACCCCGTCGCGACGCGCCGCCTCGATCGCCGTCGTCATCAGCCGGCGCACCGCGCGCAGGCGGACCCAGCGCTCGCCGAGCTCCGGGTCGTGCCAGTCCGGCGGCAGGGTCGGGAACGCCTCGAGGTGAACGCTGTCGCCTTCGCCGAAGCGCGCGGTCCAGGCCTCCTCGGCGGTGAACACCAGCACCGGCGCCAGCCACGTCGCGAGGCAGCGGTGCAGGTGGTCCAGCACGGTGCGCGCGGCGCGACGGCGCAGGCTGTCGGGCGCGTCGCAGTACAGCGCGTCCTTGCGCACATCGAAATAGAATGCGGACAGGTCGGCGGCGCAGAACCCGTGCAGCGCCGGATACAGCCCGACCCACTGGTGCGTCTCGACCGCACGGCCGATCGCGGCGCCGAACTCGGACAGGCGGTGCAGCACCCAGCGCTCCAGCTCCGGCATCTCCGCGTATGGCACCCGCTCGGCCTCGGCGAAGCCGTCCAGCGCGCCCAGCAGCCAGCGCAGGGTGTTGCGCAGGCGCCGGTACAGCTCGCCCTGCTGCTTCAGGATCTCAGGGCCGATGCGCAGGTCGTCGTCGGTGTCGGAGTTCATCACCCACAGGCGCAGGATGTCGGCGCCCAGCGTGTCGCTGACCGCCTGCGGCGCCACCACGTTGCCGAGCGACTTGCTCATCTTGCGGCCCTGCTCGTCGAGCACGAAGCCGTTGGTGACCAGCGCCCGGAACGGCGCGGTGCCGCGCGTGCCCACGGCCTCCAGCAGGCTGGACTGGAACCAGCCGCGATGCTGGTCGGAGCCTTCCAGGTACAGGTCGGCCGGGAACGGCACCCCCTCGCGGTCCAGCACGAAGGCATGGGTGGAGCCGCTCTCGAACCACACGTCGACGATGTCGAACACCTGCTCGTAGGCGTCCGAATCCCGGTTCTCGCCCAGGAACCGCGACGGTGGCGAGGCATACCAGGCGTCGGCGCCCTCGGCACGGAACGCCTCCACCACGCGCGCCGTCACCGCCGGGTCGCGCAGCACCTCACCGGTCTGGCGCTCGACGAACACCGCGATCGGCACCCCCCAAGCGCGCTGGCGGCTGATGCACCAGTCCGGACGCCCGGCCACCATCGCGGTCAGGCGGTTGCGCGCCTGGGGCGGCACGAAGCTGACGTCCTCCAGCGCCGCCAGCGCCTGGGTGCGCAGGCCCTCGTCGGGATCGTCGTCCGGGCCGGCATCCATGCGGATGAACCATTGCGGCGTGGCGCGGAAGATCACCGGCGCGCGCGAGCGCCAGCTGTGCGGATAAGAATGCACGATCTCGCCGCGCGCGATCAGCCCGGCCACCCCCTGCCCCTCGTCCGCCGCCTGCGACGCGTCCATCGCCGCTTCCAGCGCGGCGCAGACCGGGTCGGCGGCCTTGAACACGTGCAGCCCGGCGAAGCCCGGCACCCAGGCGGCGTAGCGCCCGTCACCCTCGACCATCTCCGCGACCGGGATGCCGTGCGCCACGCACAGGGTGAAGTCGTCCTCGCCATGCGCCGGCGCCATGTGCACCAGCCCGGTGCCGGCCTCGGTAGTGACGAAGTCGCCGGCCAGCATCGGCACGTCGTGGTCGTAGCCGCCCTCGTAGGCGGGCAGGCCGCGCAGCGGATGCGCACAGACCGCACCCTCCAGCGCCTCGCCCGGCAGGGTGTAGAGCACGTGGTGCTGGCTGATGCCGGCGGACGCGGCAAAGGAGGCGATCAGCGCCTCGGCGACCAGCAGCTTTGCACCCGGTTGCAAACCGGTGCCGTCGGCGTTCGTCCCGTCGACGCGGATCACCGCATAGGTGATCGCGGGGCCATACGCGATCGCGCGGTTGGCCGGGATGGTCCAGGGGGTGGTGGTCCAGATCACCACCGACACGCCGGCGAGCGCCTGCGCCGGGGTCGGGTCGCGCACCACCGGGAAGGCGGCGAAGATCGTGGTGCTGCGGTGGTCGTGGTACTCGATCTCGGCCTCGGCCAGCGCGGTCTTCTCCACCGGGCTCCACATCACCGGGCGCAGGCCGCGATACAGCGTGCCGGCCTGCAGGAACTTGCCGATCTCGCCGGCGATGGCGGCCTCGGACGCGTAGTCCATGGTGGCGTAGCGGCCGGCCCAGTCGCCCTGCACGCCGAGCCTGCGGAACTCGGCCGCCTGGATGTCCAGCCATTTCTGCGCGTAGGCGCGGCACTCGGCGCGGAACTGCAGCACCGGCACCTGGTCCTTGTCGCGCCCGGCCTTGCGATATTCCTCCTCGATCCGCCACTCGATCGGCAGGCCGTGGCAGTCCCAGCCCGGCACGTAGCGCACGGCGTACCCGCTCATGCGACGGGCGCGGTTGACCACGTCCTTCAGGATCTTGTTCAGCGCGTGGCCGATATGCAGGTGGCCGTTGGCGTAGGGCGGCCCGTCATGCAGCACGAAGGGCGGACGGCCGGCGGCGGCATCCTGCAGCATCCCGTCCAGCCCGATCCGCTCCCAACGGGCCAGGGTCGCCGGCTCCCGCGCCGGCAGGTCGCCGCGCATGGGGAAGCCGGTGCGCGGCAGGAACACGGTGTCGCGGTAGTCGTCGGTCATGATGCCGTTCTTGGGCTGGGGACCGGGTGCGTCGGCGCCGGTCGTGCGGAGCCGGTGTTATGAGGAGCGTGCAGCGCCACGGTCAATCGGCGCGGCGCATCCGCTCGCGGAGGTCCCGGCGCAGCCGGCGCGCGATCCGACGCCACAGCGGCGCGGGCGGCGGCGCCCGCAGCAGCTGCGCCTCGATCCGCTCCAGCGTCGCCTCCACCCGCACCAGCCGTTCCTGCAGGTCCTCGTGCCGGGCGTGGCCCCACAGCCCGTTGCGGTCGAGGTTGGCCAGGATGCGCGTGTGCTGCAGCTCGGCCTGCTCGTGGTACTGCTCCGCCTGGAGCCCGAGCACCTGGACCAGCGACAGCGCCGCCGGATCGCTGGCACCCAGGGCGCGCAGCCGGCTGTTGCGGTAGGACGCGCCGGTGACGGCGTGCCGGCCCGGATCGGTGTTGGCGTAGTCCGGCTGCCCCGACGCCAGGCGCTGGTGGTAGAACGCCAGCCGTTCCGGCACCACGCCGATGTCGCCCAGCAGCAGCACGCGCAGGTTGTAGTCCCAGTCGCCCAGCACCGGCATCGCCGCGTTGAACGGGCCGGCCGCGTCCACGGCTGCGCGTCGCAGCAGCAGGCTGATCGGCGGAAACCGGTTGCGCGCCAGCATCGCGCCGAGCTCGACCGCGGATGCGTCGAACGGTCCCGGGTCGCGTCCGTCCTCGACCACCCCGTCCGCCTCGAGGCGCTCGCGCACCACCGTCCAGTGCGTCAGCACCGCCGCCTTGTCCGCGTTCCCGGCCAGGGCGAGGAAGCCGGTGGTGCGTTGGAGGAAGGCCGGGTGCCAGGTGTCGTCGTCGTCGTGCACCGCGACGTGGGCGAACGCGCCGTGCCGGCCGGCCTCCGCCAGCGCGGCGTTGGACGCGGCCTCCATGCCCAGGGCGTGCGGGTGGTGCAGCACGCTGACCCTGCCGTCGAAGCCGGTATCGTGTCGCGCGACCAGGGCGTCCACCGCCGCCGGATCGCCGCCGTCGTTGACCACCACCAGGTGCCAGTCCTCGTGCCGCTGCGCCAGCACGCTTCCCAGGGCGCGCGCCAGCAGCACCGGACGGTTCCGGGTGCGCATCAGCACCGCCACGCGCGACCCGGCCGGACCGGGAGCGACGCCCGCCATGCTGTTCGGATGGGGCGGATGGGTCATCGCGCCTGCATAGGCGGTCGGGCGGCGCGTGCCTATCGCGGCCGGGCGGGCGGGAAGCCGGGGTGGCGGCTCGTGCCCATGCCGGGGCATCATGAAGCCGTCGGAACCGGATCAGGCCGCCTTGCGGTGCCGGGCCCCACCCATGACGGACGACACGAACCATGATCCACGAGCAGCGCATCTACCACGCCATGCCGGGCCGGCTGCCGGACCTGCTGCGGCGGTTCGAGACGGTGACCCTGCCGATCTGGCAGCGCCACGGCATCCGCCAGGCCGGGTTCTGGACCGTGCTCGTCGGCGGCTCCAACCACGACCTGATCTACCTGCTGGAATGGGCGTCCATGGCGGAGCGGGAGGAGAAGTGGACGGCGTTCTCCACCGATCCCGACTGGCTCCGCCAGCGCGCGGACAGCGAGCGCGACGGGCCGCTGATCAGCTCGTTCGGCAACGCCTTCCTGCTGCCGACGGGGTTCTCGTCGGTGCGGTAGATCGCGTTCCGGCGCGGCAGGACGTCCCGGGATCGGCTGCTCGGATCGTCGCTCAGTCGAACTGGCGCATCGCACGCGCCCCGAGCGGGGAAAGCCGCTCCTGCAGCCGGGCGGCCAGGGCCTGGCGGTCTTCGGGAGCCGCCCGTGCCAGCCAGCGATGCGCGCTGCCGACCTGCCAGCCGCAGTCGCGCAGCGCCACGCGCAGCGCCTCGCCGTGCTCCGGCGCCGGCCGGTCCGGCACGATCGGCTCCAGCGTCGCGTGGTCGAAGGTGGCGCAATGGCCGAGGCCGCCCAGGGCCGCGCGCTCGTCCGGGTCCGGCGACAGGAACACCGCCGCGATCGCCGCGCGAACCGCATCCGGGGTGACGTCGTCGAGGCGCAGCGTGCCGGCCCGGCCGGTGTCGAACAGCGCCGACACCCTGTCCAGCGCGCCCTGCCCGAACGGGCGCGCGGTGCGCTCGTGCTGCGCGCGCTCGGGCGGGTTGTCGGCGAACACCGGCGCCCAGCGCCCCGCCTCCTCGCGGTAGCCCAGCACGGTGCCGTGCGGCGCACCGTGCAGCTCCTCCAGGACCGGGACCGCGTTGCGCAACGCCCCGCTGTCCTCCACCGGCTGGAAATCCGACGCGAACGCCGCGTCCATCGGACCGGCGGCATGGCGGTTGCCGAGTGCTGGCGGCCACAGCCCGTAATAGAAGCCGTGCAGCCGGATCGGCCCGGTATCGGCCTCGACCACGGTGCGGAGTGCCCGCTGCATGTTGCCGTGCCAGCCGAGGTCGACCAGCCCGATCCGGCCGGTGCCGAAGCCCTGCTGCCGCAGGTAGCCGCCCAGCGCCGCGTGCTCGGGCCGGAGTGCTGCATGCACCAACGCCGGATGGCGGGCCAGCCCCTGCTCGAAGCTTCCGGTGCCGTCCGGCCACGCCAGCTTCGCGTCCAGGCTGCCGAACCGGCCGCGCATCTCCGCCACCAGCGCCGCCTCGTTGCCGAGCCCGGCGCGGGCCAGGGCGGCGGCGACGGTGACGGTGCCGTCGCTGCCGGCGAGGAAGCCGAGCAGCGCCTGGTCGAGCCGGTCCGGGGTGCTGGCGAGCCAGCCGCGGGCGAGGTTGAGCGGGCGACGGGACACCGCGAGGTAGTCGTCTTGGATGCCGGTGCGCGCGGGCCCGCCGGCCGCGTGCCAGGCCTGGCGGATCAGCCAGCCGTCGCGGGCGCAGAAATACACGCGCTCGATCCGGTGCCGGCGCAGCTCCGTCTCCAGCCAGCGCACGAAGCCTGCCAGCACGATCCCGCCCAACACACGGCCGAGCCCGGTCCAGAAGGCAGTACCGTCCGGATCGACCACGGCATCCGGCACGGTGCGCGAGCGGAGCGCCGCGTCGCGCTGCGCCAGCGAGAACGGCAGCAGCGCCGGCCGCAGCACCGCACCCACCCGCCTAGCAGACCGGGCGCGGTCGTAGGGCAGCGTGTCGATGCCGTGGCGTCGGGGAGTCTCGCCGTCGGCCTGGGGATCGTCGCCGACGTGCAGGATGCGCAGGCAGTCCGGATGCGCGGCGCGCACCGCCGCCCATTGCCGCCCGGACGCCTTGGTGGCGCCGGTCCCGCTCGACACGTAGAGCGCGTCCCAGCCGGCATAGCCGCCGGCACGCAGCCGCTCGGCGATGAAGTCGGCCGGCAGGTACATGTCGGACACGAACACGAACCGCCGGCCCGCCGCGGCCAGGCGCCGGGTCAGCGCCAGGATGTCCGGCACCGGCACCAGCAGCTCCGCCTCGACCTCCAGCTCGGTGCTGCGGACCAGCGCCCGGTGCGGGCCGAGCGCCGGCAGCAGGCCTGGCAGCGCGTCCCCGATGGCGTCGAGCCCGATCTCCTCCGCGCCGCGCCGGTGCGCCTCCATCCGCGCCAGGCGCTCGGCGTCCTCGCGCGCCTGCGCGAAGCCCGAGGCCGCCGCGCCGATCCGGGTTGCGAGCACGCGCTCGACGGCGGCGAACAGGTCGGCCGGGCTGTCCACCAGCCGGGTCAGGGCGGTGTCGAACACGTCCAGGGAGACCAGGTCGGCGTCGGCCGCCCGCCGCATCGCCCGGGCGAGAAAGGCCTCGTCCGGCGTCCAGCCGGCCAGCGCCGCTCCCGGCGACGCCGGCGGCACGGCCTAGCGCCCCGGCCGGCCGTGCAGGTAGTCCTGCGCCCAGGCCGCGTCGGTGGCGATCTGTGCCCGGAGCGCGTCGAGCCCGTCGAACTTGCGCTCCGCGCGCAGCAGGGTGTGCAGCGCCACCGACAGCTCCAGGCCGTACAGGTCGCCCTCGAAGTCGAACAGGTGCGCCTCCACCCGGCTTTCGGGCGTGTCGTTCACCGTCGGGCGGCGGCCGATGTTGGCGACCCCCGGACGGGTGCTGCCGTCGGGCAGCCGCACGGTCACGGCATACACCCCGCGCGCCGGCTCGAGGTGGCGGCCGAGCGGGATGTTGGCGGTGGGATATCCCAGCAGCCGGCCGCGCTTGTCGCCATGCGCGACGACGCCGCGCAGCGCCCAGGGGCGGCCGAGTTCCTCGGTAGCCCGCTCCGGGTAGCCGTCCAGCAGGGCGCGCCGGATCCGGCTGGACGAGAACGGGCCGCCGGCATCGGACAGCGCCGGCACCACCGTCAGGCCGATGCCGAGCGCTTCGGCCTGCACGGCCAGCGTGCCGACGTCGCCGCCGCGTCGGTGGCCATAGGCGAAGTCGGCGCCGCAGGCGAGGTGCCTGGCCCCCAGCGCCCCGTGCAGCACCTCGCGCACGAAGCGCTCCGCGGTGAAGGTGGAAAAGGCGCGGTCGAACGGGATCTCGAACACGTGCACCACGCCGAGTGCGGCCAGCGCGTCGCGACGCTCGGCAGACAGGCTGAGCCGGAACGGCGGGTCGTCGGGCCGGAACAGCTCGCGCGGGTGCGGCTCGAAGGTCAGCACGCCGAGCGGCACGTCCGGCCGGGCACCGTGCAGCGCGCGCAGCAGGTGGGCGTGGCCCAGATGCACCCCGTCAAAGTTGCCCAGCGCCAGCGAGGCGCCGCGTGCCGCCGCCGGGACGTGGCGCCAGTCGGAATGAAGGGTGGTCATGCCGGGGGATTAGCAGCTGCGTCCGGCTTGTCGAGCGGGCGCCGGTCCGGCAGGCCGAACAGCGCCGCGACCGCGGAAAAATCCTCCGCCACCGGATGGCGGCCGGGCCGGGTGCCGTCGCCGGCCCGCACCAGCTGGCAGGTGCGCAGGCCGGAGCCGGCGGCCGCGTCGAGCTCGGCCTCGATGTCGGACAGGAACAGCGTTTGCTCCGGCGCGACCCCGTGCCGCCGCACCAGCGCAGCATAGGCGGCCGGCTCGCGCTTGGCGCCGACCCGTGTGTCGTGGAACGCCTCGAACAGCGGGCACAGGTTGCCGGCGGCGCTGTGGCCGAACAGCAGCCGCTGCGCCTGCTCCGAACCGGAGGAATACACCGCAAGCCGCACCCCCGCCCGGTGCCAGGCCCGGAGCGCTGGCGCCACGTCGGGATGCAGCGCGCCCACCAGCCGACCGGCCACGTAGCCGTCACGCCAGGCGATGCCCTGCAGCGTCTTGAGCGGCGTGACCTTGGCGTCCGCGTCCATCCAGTCGAGCAGCTGCGCCAGCGGATCGCGACCGGGAGCCAGACCTTCGACCGCGTCCAGCGCCTCCGCCACCGCCGGGTCCGCGTCACGCCGGGCGAGCAGCGCCGGCAGCGCCGCGCGGGCGTAGGGGAACAGCACCTGGTGCACGAAGGCGATCGGCGTGGTGGTGCCCTCGATGTCGGTCACCACCAGGATCGGGGGCACGGAGGTGGACCGGGTTCAGCGCGCCGGGAAGCGGTCGGCGATGGCATCGCCGGTGTAGTGCGCGACCCAGCCGGTGGTGTCGGTGAACACGCGCAGCGCGGTCACGAACGGCTCCGGCCCGGCGTCGAACCAGTGCGGGATGCCGGTCGGCACCGCGATCAGGTCGCCGGCGGTGCAGTGGGCGTCGTACACCTTGCCATCCACGTGCAGCACGAAGGAGCCCTCGCCGTGCACGAAGAAGCGCACCTCGTCCTCGGTGTGGGTGTGCTCGCTCAGGAACTTGGCCCGCAGCGCCGGCTTGTTCGGGGTGTCGGCGTTGATCTTGATCACGTCGGCGGTGCCGGCGCCGGTGTCGCCCATCAGCCGGTCGAGATACGGACGGTACGCCGCCAGGATGGTGTCGGCATCGTCCGACGGAGACAAGGAGACCGGGCTGTCCCAGCGCTCGAAGCGCACCCCGATCCCGGACAGCGCCTCGGCCATCCGCTCCGGCTGCTCGGTGCGCAGGATCGGCTCCTCCGGGGTGGTCTCGTGGTAGATCGTCAGTCGGCTCATCGGTTCGGCTCCAGCTTCCATCGTTCGAGTGCGCAGGCGAGCAGGAACTCCAGCCCTTCCAGCCGCGCCAGCGCCTGCTCCATGTCGCGGCCCCAGACGTAGACGCCGTGGCCGCGCAGGAGGTAGCCCATCGTGCAGCCGGACAGGTGCGGCGCCACCGTCCGGCTCAGCCGCGCGATGTCCTGGTCGTTGTCGAACACCGGCAGGCGCAGGGTGGCGTCGTGGGTGGACTGGCCCTCGAACACCTTGAGCAGCTCGTAGCCGGAGAACCGGAGTTCCGGCGCGTCGGTCTCCAGCGACAGCACGGTGGCCGCCACCGAATGGCCGTGCAGCACCGCTCCGTCCGGCCGCTCGCGGTAGATCTGGCAGTGCAGGAGGGTTTCCGCGCTGGGACGGTGGACGGGGTGCAGCGCCCGCCCGTCCAGGCCGACCTCGATCACGTCGTCGCTGGCGAGGAAGCCCTTGTGCACCCCGCTCCGGGTGATGGCGATCCGGCCATCCGTCAGCCGGCGGCTCAGGTTCCCCGCCGTGGCCGGAACCCAGCCGCGCCGGTCGAGGCGCCGCCCCGCCGACACGATCTCGGCGGCAACCTCGTTCCACGACAGGTCGGGCGGAGCGGCCGCCGACCCGTCCATGTCGTTCGGTTCGACCGGCCGCCTCAGCCCGGATGGCGGACCTGGCCGGGAGCCGAAGCCTGTGCCGAGGGGTACGGCACCTGCGCCGGGTGCGGCTGGTAGGCCGGGGCCGGCTGGCCGGATCCCACCACCTGCGGCGGCACGGCGGCGGGCGGGTTCAGGCCGGCGGCGGGGCCGTGCTCCATCGACTCGTCCTCGCCCATGTTCTTCTTGAACGACTTGATGCCCTTGGCGAAGTCGCCCATCAGGGTGCTGATCTTGCTGCTGCCGCCGAACAGAAGCAGGACGACCGCCAGGACGATCAGCCAGTGCCAGATGCTCAAGCTACCCATGACAACCTCTTTCCCCGCGCGTGGCGGCGACAACCCTGCGTTCGACATGGCGCCGCGCGCACATCCATGCAAGCGCTGATTGGGCAGCTCAGCCGCGACGCAGCGCCGCCACCCGCTGCTCCGCCTCCTCGCGGTCCAGGTCCAGCGCCCGCTCCGCCACCTCCCGGCTGAACCCGGCGCGGGCCAGGGTCGCCAGCGCCTTGTTGCGCGAAGCGGGATCGTCGGGCTCGCCGTCCCCGACGGGCAGCGCGAAGGGACCGATCCGGCGGCGCCGCGCCTGCATCAGGGCTGCCCCCAGCTCGGCCTCGTCGCCCTCCGGCAGCACCGCCCGCACCAGCTCCGGCGCCACCCCGTGCTGCAGCAGGTGCGCCT
>CAXUEL010000076.1:0-13627 GCA_964249915.1 uncultured Acetobacteraceae bacterium
GTTCGAGGGCACCGCGCCGGAGCCCCGCGCCGGCCTTCCCGGCGGCCACATCCCCGGCGCCGTCAGCCTGCCGTTCGGCGAGCTGCTGACAGCGGACGGGCGGTTCCTGCCCCCCGAGGCGCTGCGCGCGCGGTTCGCGGCGGCAGGCGTGGGCGAGGGCGATGCCGTGATCACCAGCTGCGGCTCCGGCCTGACCGCGTCGGTGCTGTCGCTGGGCCTGGTCGTCGCCGGCCTGGCGCCGGGCGCGCTGTTTGACGGGTCGTGGACCGAATGGGCGCAGGCGCCGGTGCCGCGCGAGACCGGAGCAGCACGATGAGCGGGCCAAGGAGCGGCATCGACGACCTGCCGGTGCCGGACGACGGCTGGTCCGACCTGACCGCCAAGATGGTGCGGCTCGGACGCCCGTCCGGCACCGAGCCCGGCTTCGTCAACCCGCCGGTGTCGCGCGGCTCCACCGTGCTCTACGAGAGCATGGACGCGATGCGCGCGCGCTCGGCGCAGCGCTACGAGCACGCACTGATCTACGGCGCCATGGGGGGGCCCACGCAGTCCCTGCTCGAGGAAGCGATCGCGGCGATCGAGGGCGGGCGGCACACCCAGGTGGTGTCCTCCGGGCTCGCCGCCTGCACCACGCCGCTGCTGGCGTTCCTGGGCGCCGGCGGCCACTGCCTGATGCCCGACAGCGTGTACGGCCCGACCCGGCGGTTCTGCGACAGCATGCTGCGCCGGCTCGGCATCGAGACCACCTACTACGACCCGCTGATCGGCCGCGACAGCCTGCACGCCCTGATGCGCCCGACAACCCAGGTGCTGTTCGCCGAGAGCCCGGGCAGCCACAGCTTCGAGGTGCAGGACGTGCCGATGCTGGCCCGCGTGGCGCACGAGCACGGCGCCAAGCTAATGCTGGACAACACCTGGGGGATCCACGTGTTCCAGCCGTTCGAGCACGGCGTCGACGTGTCGATCCAGGCCCTGACCAAGTATCCGGCCGGGCACGCCGACGCGGTGCTGGGCGCGGTGACGGTGGTCGACCAGGCCGACTGGGTGGTGCTGCGCGACTCGGTGGTGCAGCTCGGGCAGTACGCGTCGCCGGACGAGTGCTGGCTCACGCTGCGCGGCCTGCGCACCATGGGCGTCAGGCTGGAACGGCAGTCGCGCTCGGCGCTGCTGGTCGCGCGCTGGCTGCAGGACCGGCCGGAGGTCGCCCGCGTGCTGCATCCCGCCCTGCCGGAGTGTCCGGGACACGGGTTCTGGACCCGCGACTTCCGCGGAGCGTCCAGCCTGTTCGGCGTGGTGTTCGACCCCCGCTACACCGCGAGCGCGGTCGAGGACATGGTGGCAGCGCTGGCGGTGTTCGGGCTCGGGGCGTCCTGGGGCGGCTACGAGAGCCTGGTGCTGCCGACCACCGGCATCGTCAGCCGGACCGCAGTCACGACGAGACTGGCCCTGCCCGGGCCGGCGCTTCGGCTGCATGTTGGCCTGGAGGCGCCAGAAGAGCTGATCGCCGATCTCGAGGGCGGACTGGCCGTGCTTCGCGCCGCCTCCGGCTGAGGCGGCGGCGCGACGGCCTAGTGGCTCTTGCCGCGGCCGGTCGCCGCCTGCAGCGCGTCGATCCGCTTGGACGCCTCGCCCTTGGTTAGGGTCTCGTCGAACGGCTCGCCGGCCTCCTCCGACAAGGTCTTGAGGTAGGACGCCTGGGCGCCGGTCATGGTCTCCTTGCCGGTGGTCCAGTCGTCGGGGTTCTTGACGGTGTTCGACGGAACGTCCTGCTCGTCCACCGCGTCGGTCTTCGGGTTTGTGCTCATGGACGGGCCAACGAGCAGGTACCCGTTTTGTTCCGTGGTTCACCGAAACGTCAGGCTTCCGACCTGCGACGGTAGTTCAGCGCCTCGGCGACGTGCGGTCGCCCCACCGCCTCGCAGCCTTCGAGGTCGGCGATGGTGCGCGATACGCGCAGCAGGCGGGTGAAGCCGCGGGCGGACAGCCGCAGCCGGTCCCCCGCCTGCTCGCTGAGCGTACGCGCCTCCTCGTTCAGGACGAACCGCTCAGGTCCGGTCTCGGCGTTGCACAGCCCCTCCTGCCGCCGGTGCTGCCTGGCGCGGCTGCAGGCGATGCGGGAGGCGACGTCGCAGCTCGGCTCGCCGGCCGGGGCGCGCGCGATCTCCGACGCCGCCACCGGACGCATCTCCACCGTGAGGTCGATCCGGTCCAGCATCGGTCCGCTGATCTTGGCCATGTACTCCTCGCCGCAGCGCGGCGCGCGACGGCATTCGCGGCCGGGATCGCCCAGGTGGCCGCAGCGGCACGGGTTCATCGCCGCCACCAGCTGGAACCGGGCCGGATAGGTGTAGTGCCCGGCGGCGCGGGCGACGGTGGTGCGTCCGGTCTCGATCGGCGCACGCAGCGCTTCCAGCGACTGCCGCGGCAGCTCCGGCATCTCGTCCAGGAACAGCACGCCGCGATGCGCCAGGCTGACCTCGCCCGGCTTGGCGCGCGGCCCGCCGCCGACGATCGCAGCCTGGCTGGCGGAATGGTGCGGCTCGCGGAACGGCGGCCGCGTCACCAGCCTGCCGTCCTCCAGCAGGCCGGCGATGCTGTGTATGGTGGACACTTCCAGCGCCTCGGCGGCCGACAGGTCCGGCAGCAGGCCGGGCAGCCGCGCCGCCAGCATCGACTTGCCGGCGCCGGGTGGGCCGATCAGCATCAGGCTGTGGCCGCCGGCGGCGGCGATCTCCAGCGCCCGCTTGGCGGTCTCCATGCCCTTGACCTCCGACAGGTCGGGGCAACGGCCGCGATCCGCCACGCCCGGCGGCACCGGCGGCTCCAGCACCTGGACGCCGCGGAAATGGTTCACCAGCGACAGGAGGTCCGGCGTCGCCAGCACCGCGATCCGGCCAGCCCATGCCGCCTCGCCACCCTGGGACTGGGCGCAGATCAGCCCGAGATCCTGGGCGGAGGCGCCGATCGCCGCCGGCAGCACGCCGCTGACCGGGTTGACCCGTCCGTCCAGCGACAGCTCGCCGATCGCGGCATAGGCCGCCACCTCCAGGCGCGGCAGCACCTCCATCGCCGCCAGCACCGCCAGCGCGATGGGAAGGTCGAAATGGCTGCCCTCCTTCTGCAGGTCGGCAGGGGCGAGGTTGATCAGCACCCGCTTGGGCGGCAGCGCCAGGCCCATGGCGGTGAGCGCGGCCCGCACCCGCTCCCGTGCCTCGCCGACCGCCTTGTCGGCCAGCCCCACGATCAGGAAGGCGGGCAAACCGTTGGAGATCTGCACCTGCACCTCGACCGGCACCGCGTCGATTCCGGAAAAGGCGAAGCTCTGGACGCAGGCGATGGTCATGCAAACGGCTCCGGTCGGGAGGGCCGAGCGTGACCGATCTGGCTTAAGGCTTCGTTATGACGCCCGGAGGTGCGGGTGGCGGATCAGGCCGCCGGGCGGCGCACCGGCATCCGGCGCTGCGGCGGCGGTGCTGGAGGGCGCGACTGCTGCAGCAGCGGTCCGACCGCGTCCTCGTCGACGATGTCCATGACCATCGCCAGGTCGCCCTCGACCACCTCCAGGAACTTGGCGGCGCGGCGTGGGATCGGGATGTTGTTCTCCAGGCAGGCCCGGATCAGCAGCTCGATGACGTCCTGGTGGGGAACGTCGATCAGGCAGGGCGCCTCGGACCGCTCGGCCTGCAGGGACACGGCCAGCCGCACCCCGTCGCCGTCCGTCACCTGCACCGACCGGACGTCGCCCGACGGCAGGAACTCCGCGGTGACCCGGTCATAGCTCCTGACGGCGAGGACCAGCTCCTCGGCGGTGAAGATGATCTTGCGGCGTTCGCGCGGCACGTCCGTACTCCGGTCTCCACCGGCCGAACCTGCCCGCGAAGACTTAAGGGCGGGTAAAAGCCGGGCCGGTCCTACCGCTGGTACAGCAGCCTGGCGCGTATGGTGCCGTCCAGCGCCCGCAGCCGGCCCAGGATCGCCATGTCGTCGGCGCGGTCGCTGTCGGCCTCGACCACCACGTAGCCGAGCTCGCCGTCGGTCTGCAGGAACTGGGCGGCGATGTTGATCCCGGATTCGGAGAACACCTCGTTGATACGCCGCAGGATGCCGGGCGTGTTGCGGTGGACGTGCATGAAGCGGGTGCCGCGCGGACGCGGCGGCAGCTGCACCTGGGGGAAGTTGACCGCGCCCAGCGTGGCGCCGACGTCGCTGTACTCGACCAGCTTGGCCGCCACCTCGACCCCGATCCGCTCCTGCGCTTCCGCGGTCGAGCCGCCGATGTGCGGGGTCAGGATGACGTTGTCGCGGTTCTGCAGCGGCGAGACGAACCGTTCGGCGTTGCTGCCCGGCTCGTGCGGGAACACGTCGATCGCGGCTCCCAGGAGGTGCCGGTCGTCGAGTGCGGCCGCCAGCGCGTGGAGGTCGACCACGTTGCCGCGGGCGTTGTTGAGCAGGAACGCGCCCGGGCGCATCGCCCGGATCTCGGCCTCGCCGATCAGCCCGTCGGTCTCGGGCGTCTGCGGCACGTGCAGGCTGACCACGTCGCTGCGGCCGAGCAGCTCGTGCAGCATCGGCACCGCGCGCGCGTTGCCGTGGCCGAGCTTGGCTGCGGTGTCGTAGTACAGGACGTTCATGCCGAACGCTTCGGCCAGCACCGAGAGCTGGCTGCCGATGCTGCCGTAGCCGACGATGCCCAGCGTCTTGCCGCGCACCTCCCAGCTGTCCGCCGCCGACTTGTCCCAGCCGCCGGCATGCGCCGACACCGATTTCGGGAAGATGCGACGCAGCAGCATGACGATCTCGCCCATCACCAGCTCGGCGACGCTGCGTGTGTTGCTGTAGGGCGCGTTGAACACCGGAATGCCCCGGATCGCGGCGGCGTCGAGCGCCACCTGGTTGGTGCCGATGCAGAAGCAGCCGACCGCGATCAGCTTGTCCGCACCTGCGACGATGTCGGCGGTGAGCTGGGTGCGGCTGCGGATGCCGACCACATGCACGCCCTCCAGCGCGCGTGCCAGCGCGTCGCCGTCCAGCGCGCCGGGCAGCCGGGTGACGGAAGCGTAGCCGCTCGCCGCCAGCAGCGACACCGCGCTGTCGTGCACGCCCTCGAGCAGCAGGATGCGTATGCGGTCCTTGGGAAGCGAAAGCTGGCTGGCCATGCGGGGTGCTCTAGAGGAAACCGCCGCGCCGGTGTAGCGCGCGGCGGCGTATGGCAGCTATCGGGCGCGGAGCAGCGACCGCGCGGCGTCCAGCAGGCCGGGATCGCCCAGCGCCAGCACGCTGCCATCGCCGTCCTCGCGCAGCGGGTTGCCGGACCAGTCGGTGACGGAGCCGCCGGCGCCCTCGATCACCGGCACCAGGGCGGCCCAGTCCCACGGCTTCATGTCGCGCTCGGCGATCACGTCGATGCCGCCCAGCGCCAGCAGGCCGTAGGCGTAGCAGTCGCCGCCCCAGGAGATGCGACGCACGCCCGCCACCAGGGCGTCGAAGCCGGGTTTGTGAACATCGTTCATCATCGCCGGGTCGGTGCAGGACAGCTCGGCCCCGTCCAGGGCGGGGCAGGGACGGGTGGCGGGAACGCCGCCGAACCGGCCGGAGAAACCGGTGGGGCGGCCCACGACGCCGGTCCAGCGCTCGCCCAGCACCGGCTGGTCGATCACCCCCAGCACCGGCACGCCGTCGGCCAGCAGGCCGACCAGCACCCCGAAGCTGGGGCGGCCGGTGATGAAGGCGCGGGTGCCGTCGATCGGGTCCAGCACCCAGCGCAGCCGCGCCTCCGGCCGGTGGAGCCCGAACTCCTCGCCGAGGATGCCGGCGTCCGGCATGCGCTCGGACAGCACCGCGCGCATCGCCAGCTCCGCGGTGCGGTCGGCGATCGTCACCGGGGTCCGGTCGTCCTTGGACGCGACGCCGAGGGCGGAGCCGGCGCGTAAGAACGGGCGGATGACGCTGCCGGCGACGTCGGCTGCGGCATGGGCGGCGGCCACGGCGCGGTCGAGCAGGGCGGGATCGGGCATCACGGGTGGTCCGACAGCGAGCGCAGGTAGGCGACCACGGCGGCCCGCTGCGTGTCGTCGGCGATGCCGGCGAAGCCCATCTTGGTGCCCGGCGCGAAGCGGCGCGGGTTGAGCAGCCAGCCGTCGAGCTCTGCCACGGTCCAGTTGCCGCCGTGACCGGACAGGGCGGCGGAATAGGTGTAGTCGGCCTGCTTGCCGATCGGGCGGCCGAACACGCCGTACAGGGCGGGGCCGATCATCGCGCTGCCGCCCTTGTCGAAGGAATGGCACGCGCTGCACTCGGCGTTGGCGGCATCTGCGCCGGCCTTGACGTCGGCCGCGGCCACCAAGGCCGCGAAGCCGCCCGCCGCCGAGGTGGCCGAGGCAGGGGCGGGCGACGGAGCGCCAGGCGACGCAGCGGCCGGGGACGGGGCGGCAGGCGACGGGGCAGCCGGGACGGCCGGCGCGGTGTCCGACAGGCTGACCAGGTAGGCGACCACGTCGGCCCGCGCCGCGCCGTCGGCGATGCCGGCGAAGCCCATCCGGGTGCCCGGCGCGAAGCCCTGCGGCCTGGTCAGCCAGGTGTCGAGCCGGGCCGGGGTCCAGCGTCCGCCAACCCGCTTCAGCGCCGGGGAGTAGTCGTAGTCCGCCGCCATGGCGACCGCGCGGCCGGCCACGCCGTACAGGTTGGGCCCGACCTGCGCGGCGCCGCTCCTGTCGAAGCCGTGGCAGGCGGCGCACAGGTTGCCGGCGAGCTGCCCGCCATGCGCGGCCGACGCCGTGGCCAGCCGTGCCTCGATCGGCGGTCCGGGCGCTGCCGCGTCCGGCTCCAGCCCGGCGATCGGGAAGGCCGGCCGGGCCGGACGGCGGTCCGGCACCAGCACCGTGGCGGCCAGCACCGAGCCGCCAAGCGCCAGCGCCGCGCACAGCACGGCGGCTGCGATCTTGTTGATCTCGATGCTGTCCATGCAGTCCCGTCGGGGATGCCGGCACCGCGGCGGCGGTTTCTTGCGGCGCGGCGGAGCCTATGGGATGCCGTGCCGCGGAACAACCCGGACCAGCCGATGTCGCTGCCAGACCTGCCTGCCCAGCCTGACCTATCCCGGGACGCCCGCGAGGATGGGCCGTCCGGCGCGATCGCGTTCCAGGGGCAGCGCGGCGCGTATTCCGACCTCGCCTGCCGCACCGCGTATCCGGGGCGCCGGACGCTGCCCTGTCCCACCTTCGCCGACGCGATCGGGGCGGTGCATGATGGCCGCGCCGCGCTGGCGATGCTGGCTTGCGAGAACAGCCTCGCCGGACGGGTGCCGGACATCCACGCGCTGCTGCCGGACTCCGGGCTGCACATCGTCGCCGAGCACTTCCAGCGGGTCGAGCACTGCCTGCTCGGCGTGCCCGGCAGCACGGTGGGCGGGGTGCGCCGGCTGCACACCCATCCGGTGGCGCTGGGACAGGTGCGCCGGCTGCTCGCCGAGCTGGGCGCCGAGCCGGTGATCGAGTCCGACACCGCCGGCGCCGCCGCGCTGGTCGCCGGCTGGAACCGGCCGGAGGACGCAGCGGTGGCCTCGGAGCTGGCGGCCGAGCTGCACGGGCTGGTGGTGCTCAGGCGCAACGTCGAGGACGAGGCGCACAACACCACCCGCTTCTACGTCGCCGCCCGGGACACGGTGGTCCCGCCGCCGGGTCCGGGGATCATGACGACGATCCTGTTCCGGGTCAGGAACGTGCCGGCCGCGCTGTACAAGGCGCTGGGCGGGTTCGCCACCAACGGCGTCAACATGACGAGGCTGGAAAGCTACATGGAGGGCGGCGTGTTCTCGGCGACGCAGTTCCTGCTCGACGTCGAGGGACACCCGGAGGATGTGGGCCTGGCGCACGCGCTGGCGGAGCTCGGCTTCTTTTCGGACCTGGTCCGCATCCTCGGCACCTACCCGCGCTCGCCGTTCCGCGGCTGAGAGCCCGCTCGACAACGTGCTGTGGCCTGCGATCCGACGCGCCTTTCTCCGCTTGCCGCGTGCTCACGGCCAGGAGGCCGCTCCGCTCCGGTTCTCGAAAGACACGCCGGCCGTGCCGCGCGCGGCACGGCACTCTCGCTCGGCACATCCCATTCTCGAACGGGCTCTGGGCGCCGGCCGGGGATCGCATCCCGGCCAGCGCCGCCTCGGCTACTTCCCGTAGCCGGCCTGGCGCACCGTGCGGTTGGTGGACGCGTTGGCGGACACCAGCGCCTGGTCCACCCCCGCCTGGCCGGTCAGGGTGGCCGCGACGGTCTGGCCGACCTGGGTGCCGATCGCCTGGAACTCGGGGATGTCGACGAACTGCGCGCCGACATAGGGGCGCGGGTTCTGCGTCTGGCCGGTCGGGTTGGAATGCTGGATCGCCTGCACCACGAAGTCGGCGAACGGCGCCACCTGCTTGTACTTGGGCGAGGCGGCGGCGGACAGGCGGGTTCCGGGCGGGATGTTCACCCAGCCGTCGGTCTTGGCCACCAGGTCGATGTACTCCTTCGACGTCGCCCAGGTGATGAAGGTCCTGGCGGCGTCGACGTGCTGCGACGAGGCCGGGATCGCCAGGTTCCACGACCACAGCCAGGTCGGGCCGCCCTGGAAGGAGCCGGACGGGATCGCGGCGAAGCCGACGTTGTCGGCGACCTGGCTCTGCTTCTTGTCATACAGCGTGCCGGCGGCGCTGGTGGCGTCGATCCACATCGCGCAATGGCCGGACGAGAACAGGGCCAGGTTCTCGTTGAAGCCGTTCGAGGAGACGCCGGGAGGCCCGTCGGTCTTCAGGATGGTGTCGTAGTAGGCCAGGGCCTGGTGCCAGGCGGGGGTGTTCAGCGTCGCCTTCCAGGAGCTGTCGAACCATTGCCCGCCCATCGCCGTCACCAGGGTCGAGAAATACGCCATGTTCTCGCCCCAGCCCGGCTTGCCGCGCAGGCACATGCCGTAGACTTGGTTGTTCTTGTCGGTGAGCTTGTCGGCGAACTGGCGGATCTGCTCGTAGGTCGGCTGCGCCGGCATGGTCAGCCCGGCCTTGGCGAACAGGTCCTTGCGGTAGAACGTCATCGCGCTCTCGGCATAGAACGGCAGCGCGTAGATGTGGTCCTGGTAGCTGATCCCGGCGCGGACCGGCGGGATGATGTCGTCCACCGCGTAGCTCGCCGGCAGGTTGTCGAACGCCTGCAGCCAGTTCCGCTTGGCCCAGAGCGGCACCTCGTAGTTGCCGATGGTCAGGATGTCGAACTGGCCGCCATGGGTGGCGATGTCGGTGGTGACGCGCTGGCGCAGCGTGTTCTCCTCCAGCACCACCCAGCGCAGGTGGATGTCGGGATGCTCGCGCTCGAAGGTGGGCGAAAGCTTCTGCATCTCGATCATCTGCACGTTGTTGACCGTGGCGATGGTGAGCGTGGTGTCGGCCCGCGCGGCAGCGGCACCGAGTGCCAGCGCTCCGGCCGCCGTCGCCGCCAGCAGCTGCTTCAGCTTGGTCATGTGTTCGGATCCTCCCGGGGTCCTGGTTCGGGTCGCGACGGCGGTTGAACCCGCCCTTGGTCGGCCGCGCGGCGGAACAATCAGTTCATCCAGTTGCCGCCGTCAATGTTGTAGCACTGCGACACGATGTAGTCGGCGTCCGCGCTGGCCAGGAACGTCGCCAGCCCGCCGATCTCGTCGGGGCGGGCCATGCGCCCGAACGGCACTGCGGCGCCGACGAGGCGCTTCTTCTCGCCCGGCTGGAGGTTCTCGTGGCGGGCGAAGCTCGCGTCCACGTGGTCCCAGTGCTCGTTGTCGACCACCCCCGGGGCGATGGCGTTGACGTTGATGCCGTGGCGGATCAGGTCGAGCCCGGTGCTCTGGGTCAGGCTGATCACCGCGGCCTTGCTGGAACAGTATACCGCCACCAGCGGCTCGCCGCGCCGCCCGGCCTGGGAGGCGAAGTTGATGATCTTGCCGGCCGCGCCGCCATCCGCCGGACGCCCCTGCGCGATCATCTGCCGCGCCGCCGCCTGGGTGGTGAACAGCAGGCCTTCGACGTTCACGGCGAACACCCGGCGGTAGCTGTCCCGGGTGATCTCCACCGTGGGCGCCATGTCGAAGATGCCGGCGTTGTTGACCAGGATGTCCAGCCGCCCGTGCGTCGCCGCCACGCCGGCCACCAGGGCGTCGATCGACTCCTGCCGCGTCACGTCGAACGCCATGCCGCTGCAGGCGCCGCCGATCTCCGCCGCCGCCGTCCTGGCCCCCGCCTCGTTCAGGTCGGCGATCACCACCGTGGCGCCTTCGGCGACGTAGCGCGCGGCGATCGCCCGGCCGATGCCGCGCGCCGCTCCGGTGATCACCGCCACCTTGTTGTCCAGCTTTCCGCTCATGGTTCCTGCCTCCCCCGTTCGCCGGCCGGCCGCCTGTCAGGCGGCGCAGGCCCGGCCATAGACCCGCAGCACGTCGCGCACCGCCTCGACCAGCAGCACCCGCCCGTCCGGCTTCAGCAGCCCCGCCGCCACCCGCTCGTAGGCGCGCGGCAGGTACTGGCTGACCAGCGGCGCCGGCAGCGCCGTCCCGTCGAGCCGGCGCATCAGCGACGCGGTCGCCGCCGTCGCCGCCGGTTCCGGCCAGTAGTAGCGGATGCGGTCGCTGTAGCTGTAGTGGCGCAGCACGCGCTGCGCGTCGGGCGGTCCCGGGTAGTGCGTCCGCCAGTGCCTCGGCTGCGCCAGCATCAGCGCCTCCATCTGGTCCGGCAGGCGCGCCGCGCCGGGATGCAGCGCGTCGGCGATCGCGTCCAGCCCGTACAGCGCCTCGCGCAGGGCGAAGGTGAGCCCGGGCCCGACCTTCAGGATCGGGAACCCGTCCCGCACCAGCCGGCGCAGCGCCGCTTCCGGCTGGTAGTCGGTGGAATGCGCCTCGAACACCAGGCCGGGCAGGCGGTCGAGCGCTGCCGACAGCGCGCCCGCCGCCTCGGGCCGGTACACCGCGACGGCATCGTGCCCGAACTCGACGCCCGGCTGCACCACCAGGGCGATCACCCGCTCCCAGGCGCCGTCGGCGACGCCGCGGAACGCCGCCTGGTGCACCGCGTGGGTGTCCCGCACCGCTTCCGGCCGGGTCGGCAGGAGGTGGTCGAGCCCCTCGGTGGCGCCGCCCGGGGTCGGCACTTCTGTGCCGATCACGTAAACCGGTTGTCCGGGCGCCGCCGCCTCCGCGCGCGCCGCCAGCCGTGCCGCCCGTTCCGCGGCGAGGGGGTCTGCCAGCGCCGCCGGCTCGCCGGCGCAGCCCATGCTGCAGTCGAGGTGCAGCTTGCCGTAGCCCGCCTCGGCATAGGCGGCGATCATGTCGCCGGCCCGGCGCATCGCGTCCTCCGCCGGGAGGTGCTTCCACGGGTTGGGGCCGAGATGGTCGCCGCCCAGAATGATCCGGTCCGGGGGCAGGCCGACCCGTTCGGCGATGGCGGCAACGACGTCCCGGAACCCCCTCGGGGTCATGCCGGTATAGCCGCCCTCCTGGTTGACCTGGTTGCAGGTGGCCTCGACCAGCGCCTCGGTGCCGTCCTGCATCGCCTGCAGCAGCGCCGCCTCGATCACCAGCGGGTGCGCCGAGCACACCGAGGTGATGCCGGACGGGTGTCCGGAAGCCCGTGCTGCGGCAAGGCGGCCGAGGGATCCGGCGCTCATGCCGGGGCCCCGGCGCCGGCTATCAGCGCGTCGAGCTCGGCGAAGCCGGCGGTGCCTTCCATCGGGCCGCGCCGCCCCACCGCCAGCGCGCCGCTGGCGTTGGCGTAGCGCAGGCTGTCGGCGACGCTGCGGCCCTGCTGCCGGCAGGTGACGAAGGTGGCGCCGAAGCAGTCGCCGGCCCCGGTCGGATCGAGCTCGGCGACCGCGAAGGCCGGCAGGTGGAGGGTCTGCGTACCGTCGTGGAAGCTGGCGCCGGCGCTGCCGCGCTTGACCACGATGCCGGACACGCCGAGCTCCAGGATCTCCGCCACCGCGCGCTGCTCCGTGTCGGCCCCGGTCAGCAGCAGGAGCTCCGGTCCGCTCGGCATGAACAGGTCGCAGGCGCGCAGCATCGCCTCCAGCGCCGTCCGCATCCCGGGGGAGCCCAGCATCTCCCTGCGCACGTTGGGGTCGAACGAGACCGTGCCGCCCTGCGCCTTGACCTGGCCGACTGCCTTGCGTGCCTCGTCGATCAGCCGGGTCGAGAACAGGGAGGAGCCCATGACGTGCAGGTGCGCGCAGCCCGACAGCAGCCGCTCGCCCTCGGCGGTGATGCGGGTCTGGCCACAGGCGCTGTTGCCGATGTTGAACACGAAGTCGCGCTCGCCGTCGGGGCGGTAGCGCACGAAGGCGCTGCCGGTGACATGGTCGGGGTGCACCCGCACCGCGCTGGTGTCGACGCCGTCCCGTCGGAGGCGCTCGATGGTCAGCCGGCCGAAATCGTCGTCGCCGACCGAGGCGATCAGGCCCGCCGGATGGCCGAGCTTCGCCACCTGGTCGATGAAGATCGCCGGCGCCCCGGACGGGAACGGGCCGCGCAGCGCAAGCGGCTCGCGGAAGCCATGGCCGCGCTCCTCCGCCATGATCTCGACCACGACCTCGCCGATCGTGACAATGCTGTTCGCGCTGTCGCCCATCAGGACGTGGCCCTCCTGCCTCGGACATCCAGCCAGACCGCGACCAGGATCACCAGCCCCTTGACGATCAGCAGGTAGTCAGGGACGGCATGTTCGTGCCGTTGTCGATGACGCCGATCAGCGGCCGCCCGGCATCGACCCATGCCGGCGTTGGTCCGCGCCAGGGACAGGCGCAAGGACGAATGCCGGACACAGGCGAGGTGAGGTCACGCTCGGCGAGGGTTGCGCTCCAAGACCAGCGATCCGACGCGAGGAAGCGGGATCGCATCCGCCGGCTGCGGCGGCCAAGGGACCGGCCGGGTCGAACAGCCGACAGCTCGTCAGCCCTCGTCCAGCCAGGCGTCGATCAGCTGCCGGGCGATCGCGGTGCGGTCGGGGATGTCGAAGTCCGCAGGGTCGGCGTTCCGCACCTCCGTTCGCGTGACCCAGCGCGCCGACACGATCTCGTTGGGGTCGATCGTCAGCGCGGGGTCGTCGGTCTCGGCGTGGCAGCCGAGCATCAGCGAGCCGGGGAACGGCCAGGGCTGGCTCGCCAGGTAGCGCACGCCGTGCACCCGGACGCCGACCTCCTCCCGCACCTCGCGCGCCACCGCCTCCTCCAGGCTCTCGCCCGGCTCGACGAAGCCGGCCAGCGCCGACACCGTGCGGCGGTTCGGCGGGAAGCGGACGCCGCGCGCCAGCAGCGCCCGCTCGCCGTGGCGCACCAGCATGATCACCACCGGGTCGGTGCGCGGAAAGGCGTGGTGGCCGTCCGGGCAGGCGAGGCGGTGGCCGCCCTGCTCGGGATGCGTCGGCTGGCCGCACTCGCCGCAGAACCGGTGGGTGCGCCGCCAATGGTGCATGCCGCGCGCCTGCGCCAGCAGCGCCGCCTGGTCAGCCGGCAGCAGCCCGGCCAGCGGCCGCAGCTCCTCGAACGGGCCGAGCCCGCCTGGCAGCAGCGGCGCCGGGTCGTCGTGCGCGCCGAGGTCGACCGAGAACAGCGGGCCCTCGCCGTCCAGGCCGAGAAAGGTCCAGGGCAG
>CAXUEL010000077.1:0-13616 GCA_964249915.1 uncultured Acetobacteraceae bacterium
CAACGCTACGCCGACAACCTCGAGCCGCCCCGCGCGGCGCAGGAGGCGCTGGGGGACGCCTCGCGCATCCCCACCGGCGACATCCAGGGACTCATCCACTCGCTCGACAGGCCGGCCACCGGCACCGGGACTGCGACCACCGGCGCCGGCGTGGGCTGCATCGCCGCCGCCGGCGCCCGGGTCACGACCGCGATCGGGCGCTGCGGCACGGGCTCCGGCGCCGCCAGCATCGGGCCCGCCTGGTCGTCCAGCGCGGTGCGCTGCGTCTGCAGGCCGGTGCTGGCCAGCTCCAGCCCCTTGCGTATCGGCGACGGCCGCGGCGGCAGGGTCAGCCGATGCGCCTTGCCCACCACCGCGTTCTTGGTGATCTGCATGCGCCGCCCGATCTCCGCGGTGGACAGGCCGTCCTGCCACAGGCTGCGCAGGCGGGTGATCGACTCCTCGGTCCAATCCATCGCAAGACCCCTCCGATCGTCTCGATAGGAGAAAGCTAATCCAAGCGATGGGGTCCTCCAACCGACCGACCACACAATGTTGTGGACAAGTCGGTGGAGCAATGTCGGTAGATTCTCGAATTAGGTGCGCAACAGCCGGATCCTGCGTCCATCCACGCCCAGCGAGATCCGTCCCTCCTTCAAGGACAGCGCGTCGGCGCCGAACACCTCGCGACGCCACCCCGACAGGGCGGGAACGGCCGGCTCCGCCTCGGTGGCGAGGCGGTCGATGTCGTCGGAGGAGGCCAGCAGCTTCGGCGCCACGTCGTGCTGCTCGCACTTGGCCGCCAGCAGCACCTTGAGCAGCGACACCAGGGCCGGCGACGGGCGCGGGCCGTCCTTCCGCGGCGCCGGCGGCAACGCCTCCTCCGGCAGGGCCTGGGCGCCGGCGATCGCCTCGATCAGGCCGGTGCCGCTGCGCCCTTCCGCGAAGCCTCGGCTCACCCCGCGCATGGCGGTGAGGGCTTCCGCATCGGCCGGCACGGTGGCGGCGATCTCGAGCAGGCTCTCGTCCTTGAGCAGGCGCTGCCGCGGCACGTTGACCCGCTGCGCCTCGCGCTCGCGCCAGGCGGCGATGGCGCGCAGCACGCCGAGCATGCGCCGGTTGGCGGTGCGCGGCCGCAGCCGTTCCCACAGCGTGTCGGGATCCGGCCGGAAGGTGGCCGGGTCGGACAGGAAGGCCATCTCCTCGCCCACCCACTCGAACCGCCCGTCGCGCTGCAGCCGCTCGCGCAGCCGCACATACACCTCGCGCAGAAAGGTCACGTCGGCGGCGGCGTAGGCGACCTGCGCCGCCGACAGCGGCCGCCTGGACCAGTCGCTGAAGCGGTGCGCCTTGTCGATCTGCCCGCCGGTCAGCGCCGAAACCAGGCTGTCGTAGCCGACCTGGTCGCCGAAGCCTGCCACCATCGCCGCCACCTGGGTGTCGAACAGCGGCGCCGGCAGCCGGCCGAACCGGTGCAGGAAGATCTCCAGGTCCTGTCGCGCGGCGTGGAACACCTTGGTGACCGCCGGGTCGTCCAGCAGCGGCGCCAGCAGCTGCAGGTCCAGCCCTTCGGCCTCCGCGTCGACGATCGCCACCTCGCCCTCGCCGGCGAGCTGCACCACGCACAGCTCGGGCCAGTAGGTGCGCTCGCGCACGAACTCGGTGTCGATGGTGACGAACGGCTCCCGACGCAGCCGTTCGACCACCGCGGCCAGGGCATCGCTCGTGGTGATCAGCATGGGCTCCGGGAACCGGGGCCGGGCGGGACGTGTCATGGCGGTCCCATACACGCAGCCGCCGCCACGGGAAAGCGCGACCGCCGAGGCTTGCTTGACTCGTGCCCGACCCGTCGGCTTCCTGCGCCCGCAAACACTACGGTAGTGATTGCCGCTTCGGGACCCTGCGCATGCACGCCTACCGCACCCACACCTGCGCTGCCCTGCGCGCCGCCGACGCCGGCCAGACGGTCCGCCTGTCGGGCTGGGTGCAGGCCAGGCGCGACCATGGCGGGCTGCTGTTCCTCGACGTGCGCGACCATCACGGCATCACCCAGATCGTGATCCCGGCCGGCTCCGCGCTGCTGGAGGCAGCCGAGAAGGTGCGGGTCGAGAGCGTGCTGACCATCACCGGCACGGTGGTGCTGCGCGAGCCCGCCACGGTGAACCCGCGGCTGCCGACCGGCGAGGTCGAGATCCGCGCCACCGCGATGGAGGTGCAGTCGGCCGCAGCCGTGCTGCCGCTGCAGGTGGCCGGCCACGAGACCTACGGCGACGAGCTGCGGCTGCGCTATCGCTACCTCGACCTCCGGCGCGAGCGCGTGCACCGCAACATGATGCTGCGCGCCGGCGTGATCGCCAGCTTGCGCCGCCGCATGATCGACCAGGGCTTCACCGAGTTCCAGACCCCGATCCTGACCGCGTCGAGCCCGGAAGGCGCCCGCGACTTCCTGGTGCCGGCGCGCCTGCATCCGGGCAAGTTCTATGCGCTGCCGCAGGCGCCGCAGCAGTTCAAGCAGCTGCTGATGGTGGCGGGCTTCGACCGCTACTTCCAGATCGCGCCGTGCTTCCGCGACGAGGCCGCCCGCGCCGACCGCTCCCCGGGCGAGTTCTACCAGCTCGACTTCGAGATGAGCTTCGTCACCCAGGAGGACGTGTTCGCCACCATCGAGCCCGTGATCGCCGGCGTGTTCGACGAGTTCGGTGGCGGCCGCGCGGTGGACGCCGCCCCCTTCGTGCGCATCCCCTACGACACCGCGCTCGCCGAGTATGGCTCGGACAAGCCGGACCTGCGCAACCCGCTGCGCATCGCCGACGTCACCGACGCGTTCGCCGGCTCCGGCTTCGGGCTGTTCGCCAGGATCGCCGCATCCGGCGGCCAGGTGCGGGCGATCCCGGCCCCCGGCGCCGGCGACCGGCCACGCTCGTTCTTCGACAGGCTCAACGGCTGGGCCCGCGACGAGAAGCAGGGCGGCCTCGGCTACGTCACCTTCGACGACGAGGGCGCGAAGGGCCCGATCGCGAAGAACCTGGAGCCCGAGCGCTGCGAGCGCATCCGTGCCGCCTGCGGGCTCGGCCCCGGCGACGCCGTGTTCTTCGTCGCAGGCCCCCGCGACGGGCTGAAGGGCAGCGAGACGGTGAAGTTCTCCGGCCTGGTCCGCACCCGGATCGCCACCGAGCTGGCACTGATCGAGCAGGACGCGTTCCGCTTCTGCTGGGTGGTCGACTTCCCGATGTTCGAGCTGAACGAGGAGACCGGCCAGGTCGACTTCAGCCACAACCCGTTCTCGATGCCCCAAGGCGGGATGGAGGCGCTGGACACGCAGGACCCGCTGACGATCAAGGCCTTCCAGTACGACATCGTCTGCAACGGCATCGAGCTGAGCTCGGGCGCCATCCGCAACCACCGCCCCGAGGTGATGATCCGCGCCTTCGCCATCGCCGGCTATCCCGAGACCGAGGTCGAGGCGCGGTTCGGCGGCATGCTGAACGCGTTCCGCTACGGCGCCCCCCCGCATGGCGGCTCGGCGCCGGGCGTGGACCGCATCGTCATGCTGCTGGCGGACGAGCCCAACATACGCGAGGTGATCCTGTTTCCGCTGAACCAGCAGGGCGAGGATCCGATGATGGGCGCTCCCGCGCCCGTCCCGGAGGCGCGGATGAGGGAGCTGGCGCTGCGCACCGTGCTGCCGCCGGCCAGGCTGCCGCCAGCAGGACCGATGCCGGGCGCCACCTCGCCGGTCGTGCCCGAAACCGAACCGGACTAGCTATCCGCAGCTGCTTGTCGCCATCCCGGCACCAGGAAAGGTTACTTGATCCCGGCAATGTCGAGCACCCTCATCAGGCCATAGGCGATCAACCCCAGGATGCACAGCCAGCTGAAGCCGCGCAGGTAGCCCGGGCGCAGATGCGTGGGTGTATCGGGCGATCGGCGTTGTTCCCGCCTCAAGCCCCACAGCGTCACCAGCAGCAGCGCCAGCCCCAAAGCGCCGCCGTCATAGCCCTCCAACCAGGATCCGGCGACCAGAACCACCCAGCCGATCGTCATGAGCAGCCGATGGTGGCGTGCGATGTTGTCGCGGAGCTGGTCGATCACGGTGGATCGAACGGCCTGACTCATCCGAGGCTCCTGCGCTGGTAGTCGAGCTGGTAGCGAGGCCAAAGCGTGTTCTTGCGTGCGGCGTCCCAGGAGCCACCCGGGATCAGGTGCGATACGCCTGACCCTATCACGGCACCCAACGCGGAACGCCCCGATGCCGTGGCAAGACCGGGCAGGGACAAAGCCGTTGCACCAGCCGCTTCCGGAACAAGGAACGGCAGAGCAGCGCCGGCAGCCGCACCAAGAACAATTCCCACTGTATCCCCGGCCAGTGCCTTGTAGAAGTTGGGCGGATGGTAGATGCCCTCGATGTCGCCCATCTTTCCGCCGAACGTGGTCGTCGCGTAGTAGGCGAACTCGCGCTCGCTCAGGCTGAACGGATAGGCGGCTGGATCATCCTCGATCCCGAACATCAAGCTGACGAACCAGGTGTAGAACGACGTAAGGCGCTTGGTGGCGGCTAGCTCGTGCTGAAGACGCGCCTTGATCGCCTTGTCGGCTCGGAACAAGCACAGCGCCACGAACCAGCGACGCTCCTGGTCGTCGCTCAGCATGGACGGGATGGCGCGCACCTCCTGGAGCTGGAGGGCTACGGCGTCGTCCTGAAGCCAGCGTGAAGGCAGGAGCATGTGTGCCTAGGTCGTTGCTGCCACACAACTTGAACCACGCTGGCACCACCTCTCAAGCGGTTTCCAGATGCGGCGCAGGGCGGTGCGGAACGAGCCGGGCGGATTGGCATCTCGGTGGCGACGTCAGTCGCCATCTGCTGGACGTTGGACCTGGGCGCTGCGGCGACGGTGACCCGCTGGCCGGTCTGGTCATGAAAGTTGACAATCCCCTTGCCCGAGCCGGCGCCGCTGCCACCAGGCTGACCGCCCATATCAGGGGCTACGCCATCACGAGCTTCTGGCTGCCCTGATGAGTCCTGAGCCTGGCTGGTCGTCGCGGCGTCCTCTCGGCACGGCCTGCCGTTCTTCCGGCATCTTCAGCCTGGCCTCACCGCCGCCTCCAGGATCGGCGACCCTGCGGCCACCGCATCGGCCGGTCCCGGCGACAGGAAGCGGCCGAACCCCTGGACCCGCCCGAGGGTGGGCGCGAACCCCTCCGCCCGGGTCCAGGCGACGCGACCGTTCACGATCGTGGCGCGCATGGCGTCGTCGTTGCGGTTGACCAGGCGGTCCATCCCGAACCCCTCCATCGGCGCCTCCGACACGGTGTCCAGCCGCCAGTCGAGCCCGGCCGGGTCGACCACGGCGATGTCGGCGCGGTCGCCGGGGCGCAGGTAGCCGGCATCCAGCCTGTACCAGTCCGCGAGCTCGCCGGTCAGCCGCCGCACCGCCTGCTCCACCGACATGAACGGCCGGCCGGCGGACGCCGCGTCGCACACGTAGCGCAGCAGGCGCAGCGCGTAGTTGTAGGCGGCGAGCGAGCGCACGTGCGCGCCCGAATCGGTGAAGCCGATCTGCACGTGCGGGGACCGGAGCAGCTTGTGCATCACCCAGGGCCGGTGGTTGCCGAGACAGGTGCGCCAGCGCAGCGCTTCCCGGTGTTCCCCCACCAGGTCGAAGAACGCGTCCACCGCGTCCTGCCCGCGGCTGCGGCCGATGGCGGCGAAGCTCTGGCCGACCACGCTGGCGTCGGCGCAGGACACCACGAAGGCGTCCGACAGGTCGCGGTGCCACAGGCCGCGGCTGAGCACGCCGCGCATCTCGCGCCGGAACCGCCTGCGGAAGCCCGGATCGGCCGGACGGGCGTAGCGCGCGTCGGCGTCGCGTATGTCGCGCAGGGACTCTCCGGCCGAGAACTCCTCGAACACGCCCATCTCGAGCCCGTCGCAGTACAGCACGAAGGGGACGGACAGCACCTGCCAGCGGAAGTCGCCGCGCAGCAGCCGGTTGGCCACGAAGCCCACCACGCGGGTGCCCCTATGCATGGTGGGATGGGCCTTGAGGTCCATCGCCGTGATCATCGTGGTGCGCAGCGGCCGTGCCCGTCCTAGCCCGGCGGCCTGCCACAGGAAGGCGAACAGGTTGATCTTGGTCACCGCGTTCGGCGCGCCCTGCATGACGGCATCGCGGTCGCGCAGCACGCCGAACAACCGGGCGAACTCGCCCCAGCCGGCATAGCTGGACGGCAGCGGGCGCGACCACACCCGGTCGCCGTCCATCTTCTCGAGCCGCGTCGTCATGACCGACAGGCCGAGGAAGCCGGCGTCGAGCGCCTCGCCCAGCAGCCGCTCCATGCGGTCGAGCTCGGCCGGCGAGGGCGGCGCCCGGTCGGCGGCGCGCTCCAGCCCCATCACCGCGGCGCGCAGGTCGGAGTGGCCCACCAGGGCGCAAACGTTGGGACCGAGCGCTTGGGCGTCGAGCCAGGCGCGATAGCCGGCCGCGCTGTTCCAGGTCTTGGTCCGCCGCAGCAGCCGCAGCACCCCCTCGCGCGGCAGCGCCTCGACCCGGGTGAACAGGTCGGCGCAGTCCTCCGGATCGGCGTTGACCATGGAGATCGAGCAGGACCCGAGACACACGGTGGTCACGCCGTGCCGGATGCTCTCGCCGAGTGCCGGCGCCGCCATGACCTCGGCGTCGTAGTGGGTGTGGATGTCGAGGAAGCCGGGCGTCACCCAGCAGCCCGCGGCGTCGATCAGCCGGGCGCCGTCGCGTGGCAGGTCGGGCGCCACCGTCGCCACCCGGCCGTCGCGCAGGCCCACGTCCGTGTGCCTGCCCGCGGCCCCCGTGCCGTCGAAGACCAGGCCGTCGTGGATGACGATGTCGAACGGCGTTGTCTGCAGCATGGCCGCCTTCCGGGCAGGGCGTTGCGACACCCGCCGCGCTGCCTATGACCATCGGCCAGCGGCATCGTCAGGTTGCATGTCCGGATCGTCACTTGTCCAGCAGTCGGACGCCATCGGGGTCGTGGACGAGCCAGGGCGACCTGTCGGGTCCCGCCGGCCCGCCGGGCGGACCCCTGTCCGGCTCCGGTCGGAATGATGCTAGGCTGCGCGCTTGAACCAAGCACGGAGCCGGGCCGGCATGCGCTCACGGGGTCGGGGACAAGGCGGACTGGCACGATGGTGCGTCGGCCTGCTCTGGCCGCTGCTTCATGCCGCCCCGGCGTTCGCGGCGTCGGCGTCCCTCCCGGCGGGGCTCGAACCGCCCGCTGCCGGCGCGGTGAAGCTCGCCGCGCACCAGGCGGTCTACGACCTCGTGCTGTCCTCCACCCATGGCGGCGGCACCGTCGCCGCGTCCGGCACCATGAGTTTCCAGGTCACCGACGCCTGCACCGGCTGGGCGGCGCAGCAGCAGCTGCACCTGCAGCTGGTCACCCGCGAGGGCCAGTCCAGCGACATGCTGTCGCGCTACGCCACCCTGGAGGCCAAGGACGGGCGCCACCTCACCTTCGACATGCAGGAGCGCGACAACGGCAGCGTGACGCAGCAGGTGCGCGGCGAGGCCAGCCTGGACGCCACCGGCGCCGGCACCATCCACTTCACCCTGCCCGCCGCCACCACCATGAGCCTGCCGCGCGGCACCCTGTTCCCGATGGCGCACACGGCCGCGATCATCGCCGCCGCCGAGGCCGGCCGCACCAGCATCGACCCGGTGCTGTTCGACGGCACCAGCGCCGACGGCCCGACCGACAGCTACGTCACCATCCTCGGCTGGACCTCCGCACCCTCGCAGTCGGACTACCCGAGCCTGCAGGGCCAGGCCTCCGGCCGGGTGCACGTCGCCTTCTTCGCCCGCAAGTCCGGCACGGTCACGCCCGACTACGAGGCCGGCATGCGCTACTTCGCCAACGGCGTGTCGGACCGGCTCGACATGGATTTCGGCGACTTCTCCATGCACGGCACGCTGCGCAGCTTCGTGCCCGGCAAGCCGGGGCGATGCTGAGCGGACCAGGGCCGGACCGGGCCGCCCGCGCATGAGCGACCTCGCCGCCGGAGTCGACGCGCCAAACCTCGCGGCACCGCCCCTGGCGCACAGCCTGCGCTCCCGACACGTGGCGATGATCTCCATCGGCGGCGTGATCGGCGCCGGCCTGTTCGTCGGCAGCTCGGCCGCGATCGCCGGCGCCGGGCCGGGCGTGCTGCTCAGCTACGTCGTCGCCGGCATCGTCGCCCTGCTGGTGATGCGCATGCTGGGCGAGATGGCGCTCGCCGCCCCGGAGGCCGGCTCCTTCATCGGCCACGTCCGACGCGGCCTGGGTGCCCGCGCCGCCTTCGTCGCCGGCTGGATCTACTGGCTGTTCTGGGCGGTGGTGGTGGCGGCCGAGGCGATCGGCGGCTCGGCGATCCTGTCGGCCTGGGTACCCTGGCCGCGCCCGCTGATGAGCGTGGTCCTGGTGCTCGGCATGGCCGCCACCAACCTGGTCTCGGTGCGCAGCTACGGCGAGTTCGAGTTCTGGTTCTCCGGCCTCAAGGTGCTGGCGATCGTGTCGTTCTGCGCCCTGTGCCTGCTCGCGTTCACCGGCACCTTCGGCCTGCATGGCGCCAGACTCGACCGGCTGTGGACGGCCGGCTTCCTGCCGCACGGCATAGGTGCCGCGCTGGCGATCATTCCCACGGTGATGTTCCAGTTCACCGGCGCCGAGATCGCCACGATCGCCGCCGCCGAATCCGACGCCCCCGGCCGCAACGTCGCCCATGCCACCAACACCGTCGCCGCGCGCGTGCTGCTGTTCTACGTCGGCTCGATCGGGCTGATCCTGTGCGTGGTGCCGTGGCGGCAGCTCGTGCCCGGCCACTCGCCGTTCGTCGCCGCGATGCGGCTGCTGGGCATCCCGGGGGCAGCGCTGGCGATGTCGATCGTGGTGCTGGTGGCGGTGCTGTCCTGCCTGAACTCGTCGCTCTACGTGACCTCGCGGGTGCTGTTCGAGATGGCGGCGCATCGCGACGCGCCCGCCTGGCTGGTGCGGACCGGGCGGTCGCGCGTCCCTCGCCGCGCCATCGGCGCCGGCACCGCGGTGGCGCTCGTGGTCACGATCGCCTCCACGATCTCGCCCGACCGGGTGTTCGCGTTCCTGCTCAACGCGTCCGGCGCGCTGATCCTGTTCGTCTACCTGCTGATCGTGCTGGCGCAGATCCGGCTGCGCGGCGCCATGCGTCGTGCCGGCAGCACGCCCTCCTTCGCGATGTGGCTGTTCCCGGGCCTGTCCTGGGCGACCGCCGCGGTGATCGTCGCGGTGCTGGCGGCGATGGCCGCCGTGCCCGCCACGCGGCCGCAGATCGTGCTCGGAACCCTGACCGTTCTGGTCACGCTCGCCTTCCACCAGCTCGCCCGACGGAGACCGACCCGATGACCGACACCCCCGCGCACGACTGGCTGCGGCCGCGCCTGGAACAACTGGTGGCGGACGCCGAGGCGGCCGGGATCGAGCGCAGCATCGCGGTCGCGGTGCTGACCGACATCATCACCGGCGACGGCTTCGACGCTGGCCATCTGGCGGGTGACGTGGACGCCTGAACCCGGAGCCACGGCCTTCGCGTCGCCGTCGCCCGCTTGGGACTGAAGCAAACGTCGTTCATCCCCGCAGCTCCCGACGGAGACGGCGCAGCCGACGGGAAGGCCCGAGGCCCGAGCCGCGCCACCGGCCGTTGCGAAGCGTTATCGGAAGCAGGTAGGGTCGACCCACCGCAGATGATGCCTCGAACCATGCCCCCATGCGCCAGGTATGCCTACGGCTCGGCGGGTGGCTGCCGTCCCTGCGGGCGGCACGCGCGGCGTCGTACCGAACCGACTTCGATGAGCGGCGGTCTCGGCAACGTCCTCGGGAGGCCGCGGGATGACGCATCGCTCGCGTGGACCCCGGTCGGCTGGTCGCCATGACCTACAGCCAGGCGGCCGCGCTCATCCTGGCGAGCGCGGGAGCCGCCCTTGTCCTCAGCTTCCTCGTGCACCGCTACGTTCCGGTCAAGACGCGGACCAGCCACCACGAGGTGGGTGCCGCGATCTTCCTGCAGCTCGGCGTGCTGTTCGCAGTGCTGCTCGCCTTCGTGTTCAACGAAGCCTATGCCGAGTATGGCGAGGCTCAGCAGGCGATCGACCTGGAATGCGGCGCGCTCCATGCCTCCGCAATGCTGTCCAGCACCCTGCCCGGCGCGGAGGCGCGCGACCTGCTCGGCCTGCAGGCGAACTACCTCCGTGACGTCGTGGATCTCGAATGGCCCGAGATGAGGGCGCATCGACGGTCCGACGACAGGGCCATGCGCGCGCTGACCGTGCTCATGCAGCATGCCGCCCGGCTCCCGGTCGCCGATCCCGCCGTCGGCGCGTCGAAGTCGCAGCTGTTGACCCTGCTTGCCGAAGCGCATGCCCAGCGCGAGGTCAGGCTGTACCAGGCGGCGAACGGGCTTCCGGCCGCGCTCTGGATCGTGCTGATCGGCTTCGACGCCGTGCTGACGGCATTCGTCGCGTTCTCGGGGCTGCTGAGCTACCTGTCGCTCGCGCTCTTCTCGGTTCTGTTCAGCACCTTCGCCAGCGTCACGCTGGTGCTGGTGCGCCTGCTCGATTATCCGTTCGAGGGCGCGCTCGGCCTGTCGCCCGACGATTTCACCGAAACCATGCTCAGGGTGCTCGATCTGCTGCACGGGACCTGATGCGCCCGCGCCCGGTCCTGAACCGCATACCGGGGCCTCGAAACGCTCGGAGCCCGCCCGCCGACCCGCGCGGCACGCCCCTTGCCGGCGGCGCGGGATGACGGGACCGGCGCGTCGCGTCAGGAAACGCGCGCCGGCTCCCGCAGGACGCGGCACCGGCCCACGCGCCGGACCCGCGGCCGGACGCTCACCCCCCGCTCCGGGCATGCAGCGCGCGCCGCAGCGCAGCGCGGGACCGGTTGCGCGCCACCATCGCGGCACGCGCGTTCGGCACCCGGTCGAACACGTGGTAGGCGCCCGGAAACACGTGCAGCTCGCACGGCACCCCGGCCCGGATCAGCCGGCGCGCGTATTCCATGTCCTCCTCCAGGAACAGGTCGAGCGCGCCCACCGAGATGAAGGCGGGCGGCAGCCCCGACAGGTCCTCCGCCCTCCCCGGCGCGGCATGAGGCGACACGTCCGGGCCGCCCGGCTCCCGGCCAAGCAGCGCGGTCCAGCCGAACCGGTTCTGCTGCGGGGTCCAGACGAACTCGCCGGCGACCGGGCTCGGATCGGCGGCGACCACCGTGCGGTCGTCCAGCATGGGGTAGACCAGATGCTGGAACACCAGCCGCACCTCGCCGCGGTCGCGCGCCAGCAGCGCCAGGCCGGCAGCCAGCCCGCCTCCGGCACTCTCCCCGCCGACCGCGATCCGGCTCCGATCGACTCCCAGCGAGCCCGCCTCGTCGTGCAGCCAGCGCAGCGCCGCATACGCGTCCTCGACCGGCCCGGGATGCGGCGACTCCGGCGCCAGCCGGTAGTCCACCGAGGCGATCACGCAGCCGAGCTCGGCGGCCAGGGCCAGGTGCTCGGCGTCGCGGTCGCCGGCGGTACCGTGCACGTAGCCGCCACCATGCAGGTGCAGCAGCGCCGGAAGCCGCGTGTCGGCGGCGCCGACCGGGGTGAACACGCGCACCGACGCCTGTCCCACCGGATGCACCGCCAGGCTGCCCAGCGCCGGATCCGGCCGCGGCGCGCCGGCGGCCAGCGCCGCGCGCCGTCGGCGGACCTCCGGCAGCGTGTCGGCGGTCAGGATTTCGGCCGGCAGATCGTCCAGCCCGGCCAGCAGTTCCGGATCGACCAGGGACCGCGTCATCGTCTGCTCCATCGCGTCCTGGCGGTCAGCTGCCGCTGGTGCGGTAGGTGGTCGGCAGCTCGCGCGGCCACAGCCAGGCGGCGCCGCGCACCCCGGAACTGTCGCCGTGCAGGTTCTGCCGGATCGGCGTGGTGCAGTGCGGGCTGATCACGTGCCGCTGCAGCAGCGGCGGCACCTGCGAGTACAGGTGCCTCATGTTGGACAGGCCGCCGCCCAGCACGATGACGTGCGGGTCGATGATGTTGATGATCTGCGCCAGCCCCCGCGCCAGCCGCTCGACGTGGCGATCGCGGCCCTCGATCGCCACCGGGTCGCCGGCCTCGGCGCGGGCCGGGATCGCGCTCGCGTCGCGATGCCCGGGCCCGTCGCAGTCCTCGGCCAGCGACGGCCCGGCCAGGTAGCGCTCGGCGCAGCCGGTGTTGCCGCAGAAGCAGGCGATGCCGGGCGTCTCGTCCGGCTTCGGCCAGGGCAGCGGCGTGTGCCCCCATTCGCCGGCGATGCTGTGCCGGCCCACCAGCACGCGCTCGTTCACCACGATGCCGCCGCCGACCCCGGTGCCGACGATCACCCCGAACACGATGGAGTGTCCGGCGCCGGCGCCGTCCACCGCCTCCGACAGCGCGAAGCAGTTGGCGTCGTTCTCCACCTTGACCTCGCGGCCGAGCGAGATGCTGAGGTCGCGCGCGAAGGGCTGCCGGTTCAGCCAGGTCGAGTTGGCGTTCTTGACCAGCCCGGTATCCGGGCTGACCGCGCCGGGAATGCCGACGCCGACGCTGGCCGACCCCTTCAGCTCGGTTTCCACCCCTTCCACCAGGTCCCGGATCGACCGGATCGCCGCGCCGTAGTCCTGCGGGTTCGCCACCCGACGGCGCAGGGTCTCGCTGCCGTCGTTGGCGATGGCGATGATCTCGATCTTGGTCCCGCCGAAATCGATCCCGACCCGGAAATCAGCCATACCGCCTCGCACGCTCCCGCCCTGGCCGGTATGATGACGCCATGGCCGACCCCTCGCAATCGACCTCCTCCCTGGCTGGGGCCCACGCCGAGCCGGCACGGCCGCCGCTCGCGGAAACCCTGCTGGACGTGAAGGGCCTGAGCTGCCCGCTTCCGGTGCTGCGCGCCAACCGCCTGCTGCGCTCGATGCCCGAAGGCGCGCGGCTGCGCGTGCTGGCGACCGACCGGGCGGCGGTGCAGGACTTCCACGCCTTCTGCCGCGAAACCGGCCACGCCCTGGTCGCCTTCGGCGAGGAGGCCGGGGTGCTGAGCTTCGTGATCCGCCGCCGGCCCGATCCGGCCGGCTGAGCCGGGGCTTCCCGGGACCGGAAGTTGGCGTTAATCCGTGCCCGGACCAAGACGTTCCCCACCGTCGCCCCCCCTTGTCGCCGGAGTCCCGATGTCCGAATCCTTGTCGTCGCTCTCGTTCGAGGATGCGCTGGGCGAGCTGGAGCGGATCGTGCGCGGCCTCGAGGGCGGCCAGCAGAAGCTCGAGGACGCGATCGCCTGCTACGAGCGCGGCGCCGCACTCCGCCGCCATTGCGAGGCCAAGCTGAACGAGGCGGAGGCCCGGGTGCAGGCGATCGTCGAGCGCGCGGACGGCACGCTGGCGACGCAGAAGCTCGACTGAGGCGGGTCTGGCCATGACCGAGACCACCGCCGCCGGCATCCCGTCCGGTTCCGTGCTGCCGGCCACGATCGACCCGCTTTCCGCCGACGAGACCGCGTCCGGCATCCCGTCCGGCTCCGCCCACGCGCCGCACCTGTCCGCGCCGGTCCACGCCCGGCCGGGGCACGGCATCGCCGATGCCCCCGGCC
>CAXUEL010000078.1:0-13492 GCA_964249915.1 uncultured Acetobacteraceae bacterium
CACCCGATGGACCTGTCGTTCTCCCAGGCCCCCATCGGCCCGTCCCGCGCCCGCACCGGCCGCCCCGGCGGCTCGCACGCCCCGGTCGACCTGTCGCTCGGGCCGCTGGTCAAGAACGGCCACCTCAACAGCCCGTACGCCACCGTCGGCATCAAGGGCGTCAGCGACGACTACGGCGCCGAGATCGACAGCTGGATCCGCCGACACCTGTACTATCCGCCCGAGGCGGCTGAGCGCGGCGAGGACGGCGCGTCGCGGGTGCACGTGGTGATCGACCGCGGCGGCCACGTGAAGAGCGCCCGGCTGGTCGACTCGTCCGGCGCCTACGCGCTGGACGACGCCACCACCGGCATGTTCCGCGGCGCCACCCTGCCGCCGGTGCCGGACGACATGAGCGGCGACCACTTCGACATCGACCTGACGGTGAACTACATCCTGATCCGCTGAACATGGTTCACGTGAACCATGTTCACGCCTCGACCGACGCGCGCCGGAACAGGTGCAGCACCCTGCCGTCGATCAGCGCCAGGCCGAGCGCCACCAGCAGGATCGCCGGCAGGTCGCGCGGCGCCACCGGCTCGGCCAGGAACACCAGGCCGAGCAGCAGCGCGCTGACCGGCACCAGGAACGTCACCAGCGCCGCCCGCGTCGCCCCCGACTTGGCCAGGATGCGGAAGTACAGCCCGTAGGCCAGCGCCGTGCTCAGCAGCGCGATGCCGAGCAGCGACGCCCAGCCGGACGGCGGCAGCGGCGGCAGGTCCCAGAACCGGTCGCAGGCGGCCGCCAGCGGCAGCATCACCACCGCCGCCCCGCCCAGCTGCCCGGCGGCGAGCTGCAGCGGCGTCAGCCCGTGCACCCGGCGCGCCAGCACGCCGCCGACCGCGTAGAACAGCGATGCCCCGAGGCAGGCCAGCTCCGCCAGCAGGTTCGCGCTGCCGAGCCCGCCCAGAACCGCCGGCCCGATCAGCACCGCCACGCCGGCGAACCCGCACAGCACGCCGGCGGCGGTGCGCCGGGTCAGGCGCTCGTCCCGGGTCGCCACGTGCGCGATCAGCGCGGTCAGGATCGGGGTCGGCGCGTTCAGCAGCGCCGCCAGCCCGCTGGCCAGGGTGTGCTCGCTCCAGGCGAACAAGGAGAACGGCAGCGCGCAGTTCAGCGTGCCCAGCAGCAGGAACCAGGCGCATTGCGACCGGCTCGGCCGGACCGACTCGCCGCGCAGCAGCAGCACCGGCCACAGCGCCAGGGTGGCGATCGCCACCCGCCCCAGCACCAGGGTGAACGGCGGCAGCACCGGCGCCAGCAGGCGGTAGAAGAAGAACGAGCCGCCCCACAGCAGCGACAGCCCGCCCAGCATCGCCCATTGCGCCGCCGGAACCGGTGCGCCGCTGGCGGCGGCCGGAGCGGGAGGTGCGCCGGGACGATCGAGGGACATGCGGCTGGGTCTCCAGGGGTGCGTCACGGACGCGACACGTGTCACACCGGCTGCGTAATGGTAGGCTCGCTCGCGCCGGGCTGAGTCGCGGCATCACGGAGCGACCCTGAATGAGCCAGTCACGCCCCGATGGCCAGGCCGCGATCCGCGGTCGGGCCGGACGGGACTTCGCCGCCTTCACCGACGCGGACGCGGCGGTGTCGCGGATCCGCGCCCTGTACGACGAGAGCGTCGCCGGTCTGCGCGACGGCTTCCTGCGACGCGACGCCGGGCGGGCGGCGGAGGCGGTGTATCCGTACCTGGCGATCGAGATCGACCCGGCGGCGCAGCCGGCCGACGACCGCTTCCCCTACGGCGTGCTGCTGGAACCGGGCTTCTACGGCACCACGCTGACCAGGCCGGGGCTGTTCGCCCACTACCTGCGCGAGCAGATCGGCCTGCTGCTGCGTCACTACGGCCGGCCGGTGCTGGTGGGCCGCTCGCACCGGCCGATCCCGCTGCCCTACGTGATCGACGCCAGCATCTCCGACCTGTCGGCGGATACGATGCGCCCGCTCGACGTCGGCTTCGCCCTGCCCGACCTCGCCACCACCGACGACCGCATCGCCAACGGCCAGCTCGCGCCGTCGCCGGACCAGCCGCGGCCGCTGTCCTTGTTCACCGCCGAGCGGGTGGACTACGCGCTGGGCCGGCTGCACCACTACACCGGCACCGCGCCCAAGCACTTCCAGCGCTTCGTGCTGCTCACCAACTACCAGCGCTACGTCGACGAGTTCCGCGAGTACGGCCAGGCCCGGCTGCAGGAGGGCGGCGAGTACGAGCGCTTCGTCGAGCCAGGCGACGTGGTGCACGCCAAGGACGCGCCCGGCCCCGGGCCGATCGGGCCGCTGCCGCAGATGCCGGCCTACCACCTGGTGCGCGCCGACGGCGACGGCATCACCCTGATCAACATCGGCGTGGGCCCGTCCAACGCCAAGACCATCACCGACCACGTGGCGGTGCTCAGGCCACACTGCTGGCTGATGGTGGGCCACTGCGCGGGCCTGCGCCGCACGCAGCGGCTCGGCGACTACGTGCTGGCGCACGGCTACCTGCGCTGCGACCACGTGCTGGACGACGACCTGCCGCCCTGGGTGCCGGTGCCGCCGATCGCGGAGGTGCAGGTGGCGCTGCAGGAGGCGACCAGCCGCGTCACCGGGCTGACCGGGCCGGAGCTCAAGACCCGGCTGCGCACCGGCACGGTGATGACCACCGACAACCGCAACTGGGAGCTGCGCTTCGAGGCGCTGCGGGAGCAGATCAACGTGAGCCGGTCGATCGCGGTGGACATGGAAAGCGCCACCGTGGCTGCCAACGGGTTCCGCTTCCGGGTGCCGTACGGCACCCTGCTCTGCGTGTCGGACAAGCCGCTGCACGGCGAGCTCAAGCTGCGCGGCATGGCCAACCGCTTCTACCGCGAGCGGGTCAGCCAGCACCTCAGCGTCGGCATCGAGACCGTGCGCTCGCTGCGCGAGCAGGGGGTGGACCGGCTGCATTCGCGCAAGCTGCGCGGCTTCGACGAGCCGCCGCTGCGTTAGGTCTCGGACCTGGATGAACGGCTTCGGCGCTTGCCTCCGATGACCGTCCAGTGCCTCGGTGACCGCACTCCAGGCCGGGTTGGACAGGACCGGCCTTCGGCGATGCGGACCGCTCCGCAAGCGCCGGGCCTTGCCCGCGCCTCAGCCCGGGAAATGTTTGCCACCGTAACGGACCAGTCGTGTCGTTGCGCTACCGTGTCGTGCTGGTGCTCCTCGTGCATGAGACCAGGAGAAGGATCGAGCCACACCTGCCCGATGAGCCGGGGGCAGCCCGGGCCCGCCAGGAACGGTTGCGCCCGGATGATGGCCCGAACGGATACGGGGCAGAAAAGCGGAGGATGCGTCGCCCTTTCTGGGTCGACATCGCCATGGTGGTCGCAACTACCTTGGTCGTGTTCAACGGCGTGCCGATGGCCATCGAGCAGAGCGGTGGTCCGTGCCGGGCCGTGGAAGCGAAGGTGGGCGCCGCCTTCATGCCGGGAGGTTCCTCACCGATCGGGCTGGCGATGATGCAGGCGCTGGTGAACGCCAGCGCAGGATCGGTCGCACTGGCGATCGCGAGACGTGACCATCCGGACCTTCCGCCTTCCCTGGCCTGCTCGACCCTCTACTGGCGGACACTTCTCGATCCCGGATCTGTCGGCAGGATGCGGGATGCCGCGGCGGCGCCGGCTCCTCAAGGCACGCCCTGACGCGCGAGCGGCAGGCCCAAACGGCGATGACCCGTCCGGATGATGGTCCCGGGCTGCCGCTTGCCCGCCGCGTCGTCGCCGGACGTGCCGTCCTTGCTGCGGAAGGCGACCACGCTGCGATTGCCGGGCAGCTTCGATCCGGTCGCCGCGGGGCGTCCTGCCACACGGTTCGGCCGAGCTTATCCTGTTCGGCGATGGATCGTGCGATGACCGGCATCAGGCTCGCGTCGATCCGATGCTGGAACCACCGACGCCTCGGCCTATGTTATCTCCATGAGCGCGGCACCAGATGGGTCTCATCCGCAGCATCCATGGCGTGACGCCCTGTCGCGCGCGCGCCGACGTGGCCGCCGGCAGGACGCACGACCTCGACGACGCGTTGCGTGATCTCGATGCGGATGCCGCTGCGCTCGAAGCCGAGGACAAGCTGCCGGCGTCCCGCATCGGCCGTTGAAGCTATCCGACACCGCCCGGAGACAGGTAGACGATCTCCGGCGGCATTACCGGCGGACCCGGCGCCCGGAAGCCCTACGAAACCTGTCGGCTGCTCTGCGGCGTGCAGCCGCACTGACCGACAATGGCAGAAGCCTGCCGGCACCGCGGCCGTATCCCGAACTTGCCGCCGAAGGTGAGGCCTGGATCCACGCCAGTCCTACCGGATCGCCTACAGCCTCGCCGTCTTCTTCGACCGGGCTGACATCCCCGGACGGCTCGCGACCGGTGCCGGCGCCTGATGAAGGCCAGGCCCTGGCTTGGTCGACAGGTCGGACAAAGGGGTATGGCGATCCAAGCTCCCGGCAACCAGCGTGCCGCTTTCGCCTTGCAACGGGACAGGCGCTGCGACGATACTGCCGTCCCGGCCACCAGGAGATCCGGCCTTGCCCTTCGACGGTATCGACTTCCTGGCGCGGCGGAACCAGCCGGCGCGGCCGTCCCGGGCCGAGAACGTGCTGACCGTGCTGCTGCTGGTGCTCGGCCTCAGCCTGCTGATCCTGCCGGTGTCCGCGGCAGGCCTGGTCGACATCATCACCTACCTGCGCGGCCGCTAGCCGAACACCGTCACGCCTCCGGCATAGCCGGCGACAGCCGGCCGCCGATCCGCACCGGCGCCACCCGGCGCGCCAGCCCGGTCGCGTCGTCGGTCTCCACGAACAGCCCGCAGATGGTGGCCTCGCCGTCGGCCGGCTGCAGCCGCTCGCCCGGCATCTTGCGCACGAACTTGGCCACCGCCGCCTCCTTGCCCATGCCGATCACGCTGTCGTAGTCGCCGCACATCCCGGCATCGGCCTGGAACGCGGTGCCGCCCGGCAGGATCCGGTGGTCGGCCGTGGGGGTGTGGGTGTGGGTGCCCACCACCAGCGACGCCCGGCCGTCGAGCAGGTGCGCGAACGCCGCCTTCTCGCTGGTCGCCTCGGCGTGGAAGTCGACCACGACCGCGGCCACCGTCACCCCCAGCCGGTGCCGCGACAGCAGCTCCGGCACGATCCGGAACGGGTCGTCCAGCGGGTCCATGAACAGCCGGCCCATGGCGTTGACCACCAGCGCGCGGCGCCCGTCCGACAGGCTCACCAGCACGCTGCCGGCACCCGGCGTCCCGGGCGGGAAGTTCAGCGGCCGCAGGATGCGGGGCGCGCTGCCGATGTGGCCGATCAGCTCCTTGCGGTCCCAGGCGTGGTTGCCCAGCGTGAGCACGTCGCAGCCGGCGGCGAACAGCGTGTCGGCCATCGCCGGCGCCAGGCCGAAGCCGTGGCTGGCGTTCTCGGCGTTCACCACCGCCAGCTCGATGCCGAGCTGTCGCCTCAGCTCGGGCAGGCGCGCCTCGACCGCGTCACGGCCGCTGCGCCCGACGATGTCGCCCAGAAACAAGATCCGCAAAGTCCCGTCCTTCCGCCGTCACCGGCCCGTGCTCGGTCACCATCGCGTCGAGCGGCACGTCATACGGCCCCACGGGCACCGCGGCCACCTCCTGGGACGCGAAGCCGATGCCCACCGCCACCGCGTCCGGCAAGCCCGCCAGCGTCCGGTCGTAGTAGCCGCCGCCGTAGCCGAGCCGGTTCAGGCAGCGGTCCCAGGCCAGCAGCGGCACGAACACGATGTCCGGCCGGCGCACCGGCCCATCCGGATGACGGGTGCCGAACCGGCCCTGCCGCAGCACCGAGCCGGGGGTCCAGCGCCGGAACGCGAGGATCGTGCCGAGCGGCGTGGTCTCCGGCAGCACGATCGGATGTCCCCGGCGGTGCAGCGCGTCCCAGGCCGGCACCAGGCACGGCTCCCCGGGCAGCGGCCAGATCCCTGCCAGCACCGCGTCCTGCGGCCAGGGCAGCGCCAGCACGGCATCGGCCAGGGCCGACTCGTCGCCGCCGCGCCGACCGGCCCGGAGCAGCGCGCGCAGAACGCGCTTGGCGTCCTGCGGATCCTCTAGCGACACGGGCAGGAGTGCGGAGCCACCATGGCCGTTGGACTGTCAGCCTCCCTGAACCCGCTAGTGCAGGTGGCAACCAGGTAACGCGACCAGGATCGCGACAGTGCCAGTCACCGAGGAAGTGCTTATCGGCTCGGGGGTTGAATTGCCTGACGAACCGGGTAGCCCCGCGCCACCATACCTAGTCGCGCTCGAGCGCCGCCGCAATGGCTTCCGCGCGATCGGCCAGGCCCGCCACCAGCTGCGCCCGCTGGATCATCAGCGTGCGCGCCTGCTCGCCCTCGGCCAGCGCGCTGGCGGTGCCGGACGGCAGCTTCTCGGCCGCCAGGTCGTGCAGCTCGTCGGCCATCAGCAGGGCGGCCAGCGCCAGCAGCCGCGCCTCGCCGCTTTGTCCGCCGATCGACTTGATCCGCTCGATCCGCCGCTCCACCTGGGCCGCCATGGATTGCAGGTGCGGCTCCTGGCCGTCCTCGCAGCCGACCGCATAGGCATAGCCGTTGATCCGTACCGTGACCTGGGCCATCGGCTCATCCTTCCCCGGCCGGCGCAGCGCCCGATCCGTTCGGCCGTGGCCCGGCCGGCCCCGACTCGACGGGTCCCGGCCCGGGTTGCCCCGGCGTCCAGTCCGGGACCGCCGCCCGCACGGTGGCGATCAGCCCGTCCAGCCGCGACGCCAGCTCGCGCATCTCCTCGTCGCGCTGCACCGCCTGCTCGTCGACCCGGCGCAGCGCCTCCGACTCCTCGCGCCGCCGGTCGGCCTGGTCGCGGTCGGCACGGGCCTGCAGCAGCAGCTCGGCCTCGTGCTGGGCGGCGCGCGCGGTCAGCTCGGCGATGCGCAGCTCGTCCTGCCTGCGTCCGGCGGCGGCGGCGATCCGGCGCAGCGCCGCTTCCAGCCGGAGGATCGCACCGTCGTCGTGCGACGCCGACTCCTGCTGCCACTGGTCCTGCTGCGCCACCCGTACCCCGCACCCGGTTCACGTCCCGCTTGACTGTTCGCGCGCAACGACTTGAACGTCAAGCATGACCGTCGGCCGCTCCTGGTCCCCGGCGGTGGGGATGCACGAGTCGGACGACGCCCGGCTGGCGCTGGAGGCGGCGGCGCGCGCCGGCTGCCCCGCGGTCACCCTGCTGTCGGCTCCCGACGCCGCCTGCTTCATGGGCGCCGCCTGGTGGCGGGCGCTGGTCGAGGCCGTGGCGACGCTGCATCCGCAGGTGCCGCGGCAGGACCTGCTGGACTGCGGCAACGCGGCCGGGCGCGCCGCCGAGGCGCTGCGACTCGGGCAGCGCGGCCTGATCCTGTCGTCCGCCTGCCCGCAGCGCGAGGCGGTGCGGGAGCGTGCGGACGCGCTGGGCGCGGTCGTGCTGGCGTCGCGGCCGCCGGCGCTGGACCTGGCGCTGCCCGACGCCCGGCGCCGGCTCGATTCGTGGCTGCGTGGCGCCGCCGGCGGATGACAAGCCCGGCCGGGTCGGCTAGATCCGGTGCCCGGGTTCCGCCGCGCAGGATTGTTCCGATGCCGATCACGCCGCACCCCGGCGCTTGCCGCGCCGGCGCGTCGCCAGCCTGACCGGGTTGGCCGCGATGCCGGAGCGCTGCCGCCTGTACCTGGTGACGCCGCCGGCGCTGGTGCCGCACGACTTCATCCCCCGCCTGGCCGAGGCGCTGGACGCCGGCGACGTCGGCGCGGTGCAGCTCCGTCTCAAGCACGTGTCCGACGACGAGATCCTGCATGCGGTGGAGCTGCTGCGCCCGGTGGTCCAGGCGCGGAACGTCGCCTTCCTGCTCAACGACCGGCCGGACCTCGCGGCGCGGTCGGGCTGCGACGGCGCCCATGTCGGCGCCGACGACATGGACGTCACCCGCGCACGCAAGGTGCTGGGCGAGCTGCAGCTCGGCGTGTCCTGCTACGACAGCCGCGACGCCGCCATGGTGGCGGGCGAGCTCGGCGCCGACTACGTGGCCTACGGCGCGTTCTTCCCGTCTTCCACCAAGCAGACCGCCCTGCGCGCCGACCCGGAGCTGCTGCGCTGGTGGTCGGAGATGATGGAGCTGCCGGTGGTGGCGATCGGCGGAATCACCGCGGAGAACTGCCGCCCGCTGGTGGAGGCCGGCGCCGACTTCCTGGCGGTGGTCGGCGCGGTCTGGACCCATCCCGACGGCCCCGGCGCCGGGGTGCGGGCGATGAACGCCGCAATCGCCGGCTAGCGTATGGCGGCGGCCGCCGGCGTCACCGGGCTCAGCATCGACTGGGTGGCGTAGAGCACGCCGTTCGACTGCGGCATGCTCGACAGCCAGATGCGGTTGGTCTGCCCGGCCTGGTTGCTCAGCAGCAGCTGGCCGGTGGTGGGCTCGACCGACACCGTCAGCGCGTCGCCGTAGATGCTGCGCAGCGCGATCGGGCCGCCTGCCCTGGCGATCAGGCCGCGCAACGTCACGTCGCCGTAGGCGCCGGGCACGATGGTGTAGCCGAGCTGCCGGCGCAGCGACGGGATCCGCGACGGGTCGAGCAGGCGGCCGCCATACGCGGCCTGCGCCGCCTCGAGCGGCTGGTTCGGGATCGCGAACACGGTGAACGGCCCCGGCTGCTGCAGCAGGACGAGCAGGCCGGCGCGGTCGAGGGCGGTGGTGTAGTCGACCAGCTCCAGGGCGCTGCGCAGGCTCTCGTTGATCGGCCGGTCGCGGAAGAAGGCGACGTCGCCGAACACCAGGGCGTCGGTGCTGTTGCGCACGAACAACGGGTCCTGGCGCGCGGCGCTTTCGCAGCCGCCGAGCGACAGCCCGGAGGCGGCGAGCAGCACCAGGGCCCATGCCGGAAAGTTCGAACGCATCACCCGCTCCAAGCTGCCGGCCCGCCGGACCGAGACCGCATGCCGATCACGGCCTCGATAGGCGCTGGGAACGAGCCGCGCAAGCAACGACCGCCGGCCCCGGATCAGCAGCCGTCGCCGTGCACCGTCCAGGACGCGACCCGGGCGCTGGTGATCTCGAAGGTGGTGGCGCAGGTGCTGGAGTAGAAGGTGGGCGGGACGCCGCCGAAGCCGCCGAAGCCGCCGAACCCGGGGCCGAAGCCGCCGCCATAGCCGAAGCCGCCGAACCCGCCATAGCCGCCGTAGCCGAAGCCGCCGCCGTAGAACCCGCCGAAGCCCGGCGAGTAGCTCGAGTCGTTCTCGACATAGGCCAGGAAGGTGTGGCCCTCGGTGCTGAAGGTCCGGCTCGGCACGCCGAACGCGCGCACCAGCTCGGGCTCGGACCGGCCGATCATGGAGTCGAGCACCCGGCGCTGCGCAGGGCTCGGCACGGCGCAGGCGGACAGGGCGACCAGGGGGGCGATCAGGGCGGCGGCGAGCGGGATCGATCTCTGCGGCGTCATGGGATGAGGATCCAGGGGCGAAGGAAGCGTTGAACCGGTGCAGGATGTGGCGTCGGGGCCATGGCGGGAAACGACCCGCTACATCACGTTACGAAAATCTGGTGCGACGGTCGCCGGCCCGCAAGCGCCAGTCCGCGGGCGCCAGTCTTCAAGCGCCAATCTGCAAGCGCGAGTCTTCAAGCGCCAGTTTGCGAGCGCCGCTCCGCAGGCGGCGCTCCGGTCACGGCCGCCACTGCACCGCGCCGATCCGGCCGGCGCCGGTCGCCAGCATCACTAGGCGGTCCAGGCCGAGCGCGATCCCGGCGCAGGGTGGCAGGTGGTGCAGGGCCGCCAGCAGCGCCTCGTCCATCGGCCAGTCGGTCGCCGGATCGTGGCCGGGCAGCGCCGCCCGGCGGGCACGGTCGGCGGCGAAGCGCTGCCGCTGCTCGGCCGGGTCGGTCAGCTCCTCGAACGCGTTGGCGAGCTCCAGCCCGGCAGCGTAGAGCTCGAACCGCAGCGCCGCGCGTGGGTCGGCGGGATCCCGCCGGGCCAGCGCCGCCTGCGCCGCCGGCCAGTGGGTGAGAAAGGTCGGGCGGCCGCGGCCGATCAGGGGCTCCACCCGCTCCAGCAGCAGCCGGAAGAACAGGTCCTCCCAGGTTTCGCCGGGGCGCAGCGTCGCCCCCGCCGCCCGCGCCAGCGCCGGGGCGTCGTCCTGGGTGGCCAGCACGTCGGCGCCGACGTGGCGGCGGAACGCGTCCGCCACCGTCAGGCGCTCGAACCGCCGGTCGAGCCGGACCGTGATCCGGTTCCACTCCAGCACCGGCGGCAGCAGGCGCTGCAGCAGGCATTCGGTCTCGTCGAGCAGGGATCCGAGGTCGGCGCCGGGGCGGTACCATTCCAGCATGGTGAACTCCGGGGCGTGGCTGGCGCCGTCCTCGTTGTTGCGCCACACCCGCGCGATCTGGAACATCGGCAGCCCGGTCGCGGCGACGATGCGCTTCATCGCGAACTCCGGGCTGGTGTGCAGCCAGAGCGGCTCCCGGCCGCCGTCCGGCCGTTCCAGCACGGTGCGGAACGGGCGGAGGTGCACCTCCTCGCCCGGGGTCGGCACCAGGTACGGCGTGTCCACCTCCAGGTAGCCGCGCGCCTCGAAGAAGGCGCGCACGCCGCGGACCAGCTGCCCGCGTCGCAGGAGCAGCGGCAGGCGGTCGGGAAGGCTGGGCAGGCGGTCGGGCGTTGCGTGAACGTCGTTCATGGTGCGAGGTCCGGTTGCGGGGGACGGCCCACCGGCAGTACAGCCCGGCCATGGACGCGTCGATCAGAACCACCGCAGCGCTGATCGGGGCCGGCCTGGCCGAGGAGCGCGATCGCGCCGCGCTGGACGCGGTGGCGGCGCGCTATGCCACCGCGATCCCGCCGGCGTTCCGGGCGCTGGTCGCCGCGCCGGACGACCCGATCGGGCTGCAGGTGGTGCCGCACCCGTCCGAGCTCCTGGCGGCGCCGCACGAGCTGTCGGACCCGATCGGCGACGACCGGTTCTCGCCGGTGCCGGGGATCGTGCACCGCTACCCGGACCGCGCGCTGCTCAAGCCGCTGCTCGTGTGCCCGGTGTACTGCCGGTTCTGCTTCCGGCGCGAGCATGTCGGGCCGGGCGGCGGGTTGTTGGACGAGGCGGCGCTGGAGCGGGCGCTGGACTGGCTGGCGTGCCACCCGGCGGTGGGCGAGGTTATCCTGACCGGCGGCGACCCGCTCATGCTGTCGCCGCGCCGGCTCGGGCGCATCCTGCGCGCGCTGGAGGCGATGGCGCACGTGCACACGATTCGCCTGCACTCCCGGGTGCCGGTGGCGGACCCGGAGCGGGTCACCGAGGCGCTGGCGGCCACGCTCGACAGCGACAAGGCGGTGTGGCTGGTGCTGCACGCCAACCACGCGAGCGAGCTGACCGCGGCGGCGCGGGCGGCGCTGCGCCTCGTCCAGGCGCAGGCGGTGCCGGTGCTGGGCCAGTCGGTGCTGCTGCGCGGGGTCAACGACAGCGAGGCGGCGCTGGAAGCGCTGTTCCGGGCGATGGTGCAGGCGCGGGTGAAGCCGTACTACCTGCATCAGCTCGACCCGGCGCCCGGCACCGCGCGGTTCGGCGTGCCGATTGCGGAAGGCAGGCGGCTGCTGGCGGGCCTGCGTGGCCGCGTCACCGGTCTCGCCTGGCCGACCTACGTGCTCGACATCCCCGGCGGCCACGGCAAGGTGCCGATCGGGCCGGACTATCTTGGGTCCGACGGCGGCTCGGTGCGCGACCCCGGGGGCGCGTCCCACGTTCTTGCGACGGGGGCGCGGGAGGGCTAGAAGCCCGTCCTTGCAATCAAGGCGCGTTTCATGAAGCAGCAGGCCAACCTGATCCGTGCCGGCCAGGTGATCGAGCACGATGGCCGCCGCTGGACCGTGCTGAAGCAGCAGATCATCACCCCGGGCAAGGGCGGCGCCTTCATCCAGGTGGAGATGCGCGACCTCAAGACCGGCAACAAGACCAACGAGCGCTGGCGCACCGCCGACACCGTCGAGCGGCTGATGACCGAGGACAAGGAGTACACCTACTCCTACACTGACGGCACCAACCTGGTGCTGATGGACCCGGAAACCTACGAGCAGGCGATGATCCCGACCGCCATCCTGGGCGAGGGCACGGCGTTCCTGCAGGACAACATGACGGTGAACGTGAAGCTGGTCGAGGGCGACCCGGTCGGCATGGAGCTGCCGCCGCACGTGACGCTGGAGATCGTCGAGGCCGACCCGGTGGTGAAGGGGCAGACGGCGTCGTCGTCGTACAAGCCGGCCAAGCTGAGCAACGGGGTCAAGACCATGGTGCCGCCGTTCATCGAGGCCGGCGAGCGGATCGTGGTGCGCACCGACGACGCGAGCTACGTGGAACGCGCGAAGGGATAGCGCGCCGTGCCGCAGCGCCTGTCCCCGGTCATGACGGTGATGCAGAACGCCGCCCAGAAGGCGGCCAAGCGGCTGTTGCGCGACTTCAGCGAGGTCGAGCAGCTGCAGGTCAGCATCAAGGGGCCGGGCGACTTCGTCAGCCAGGCGGACCTGCGCGCCGAGGCGATCATCCGCGAGGAGCTGCAGCGGGCGCGTCCCGGCTATGCCTTCCTGATGGAGGAGGGCGGCGCCAGCGGCTCGGAGAACTGGGCCTGGCGCTGGGTGGTGGACCCGCTGGACGGCACCACCAACTTCCTGCACGGCATCCCGCACTGGGCGATCAGCATCGCCCTGCAGAAGCGCCTGCCCGACGGAAGCGCGGAGCTGGCGGCGGGGGTGGTGTACAACCCGGCCGGCAACGAGATGTTCTGGGGCGAGAAGGGGTCGGGCGCGTTCCTAAACGAGCGGCGCCTGCGCGTGTCGGCGCGTCGCGAGATGGTGGACTCGCTGTTCTCCACCGGCATCCCGTTCGCGGTCAGCCCGGCCTCGCGCCGGCTGCCGTTCGCCCGCATGCTGGGGGGGCTGATGCCGCAGGTGGCGGGCATACGCCGGTTCGGCTCGGCGTCGCTGGACCTGTGCTGGGTCGCGGCCGGCCGCACCGAGGGGTTCTGGGAGCTGGGGCTGAAGCCGTGGGACTGCGCGGCCGGCATCCTGATCGTGCGCGAGGCGGGCGGCTACGTCACCGACCCGCAGAACGCGGAAACCCAGGCGATGGACGCCGAGTGCAACGTGGTCGCCGGCAACACCTACATGCACCCCAAGCTGCGCGAGATCGTGCTGGCCGGCCTGTCCGGCACCGCGGCGCCGGCGTCCTGAGCGCCGGCTCCGGCCGGCGCAGCGGGCGCGGTTGAGCGGCCGGCGCGGGTCGTCTACGGTCCGGCGCGATGCGCATCCATCGTCCCGTGCCTGCCCTGCCGTCGACCGGCTTGCTCCTGGTCGCAGTGCTGGGTGCGGGCATCGTGCCGGCGGCGGCCCAGATCACCACCAGCCAGGGCGCGCTCGACAGCCTCGGCGGCGTCGCCGTGGTCGGCCAGAAACAGCGCGAT
>CAXUEL010000079.1:0-13480 GCA_964249915.1 uncultured Acetobacteraceae bacterium
GGCTCCGGCTGCCTCGGCCGCCGGGGCAGCAGCAGGCCGCCGGCCGCGAGGCCCATCAGCAGGACCAGGTTGGGTCGGCCGACTCTGTCCATGCGTCGCGGGTCCTCGTCGTTGGCTGTGCGCCAGACGCCCGGCGGCGCGGGTGGTTGCGCCGCGCCGGTCAGGCGGGACCCTGCAGCCGGGCCACGCGCAGCGGCACCGGCGGGTGGCTGTCGTGCACCAGCGAGAACCAGGGGTCGGGCGTCAGGGTGGCGGCGTTGTCCCGGGCCAGCCGGGTCAGGGCCGAGACCATCGGCGGTGCTCCCACCATGTGCCTGGCGAAGGCGTCGGCCTGGAACTCGTGCCGGCGCGACAGGGCGTTGCCAAGGAGGCCCAGCAGCGGCGACACCGCGCCTGCCAGCAGCATCGCCAGGATCAGGTCCAGCACCGGGTCGGGATGGCGGATGCCGAAGCCCGGCAGCAGCCAGGGCTGCCGCGCCAGCCAGCCGACCGCGGCGAGCAGGCCGAACAGGAAGGCGACGCCGCGCAGCGTCCCGGTCAGGGTGTGGCGGTGGTGGAAGTGGCCGAGCTCGTGCGCGACCACCGCCTGGATCTCGTCGGGGGTGTGGGCGTCGAGCAGGGTGTCGAACAGGACGATTCGCTTGGTCGGGCCCCAGCCGATGAAGTAGGCGTTGCCGCGGCTGGAGCGGCGCGACGCGTCCATCTCGAACAAGCCGCCGGAGCGGAACCCGGTGCGGGCCAGCAGCGCCTCGACCGGGCCGGCCATCTCGGCGCGGAGCGGGGTGAAACGGTTGAACAGCGGGGCGACCAGGCGGACGTGGATCGTCGGCGCCGACAGCATCGCCAGCGTCAGCGCCGCCCACGCCCACAGCCACCACGGCCCGTGCAGCGCCCGCATCGCCCACAGGATGCCGGCCAGGAGCGGGCCGCCGACCAACGCCGTCAGCAGCCCGGCCAAAGCGGTGTCGCGCAGGAACAGGCCGGGGCCGCGCCGGTTGAAGCCGTGCCGTTGTTCCAGCACCAGGCTGCGCCAGGCGGCGAGCGGCAGGGCCAGCAGGCTGGCGGCGAGCCACAGCACCCCCGCGATCACCAGGCTGCGGACGATCGACGGGCCGATCCGGGCGGACACGAGGCCGGACACGGCGTCGAGGCCCCAGACCAGGGCGACGATGCCGACGAGCAGGTCGAGCACGGCGGACACCGCGCCGAAGCGCAGGCGGTCCAGCCCGTGGGCGACCGCCTTGCGGTGGTCGTCCGGCGACACCGCGGCGGCGAAGGCGGCCGGCACCGCGTCGGCGCCGTTGCGGATCGCCTGCGCCTGCCGCCGGTCGAGCCACAGCCCGGCCGCGGTGCGCAGCACCGACCAGGCGACGACGGCGGCGAGCAGGACCGGCACGGTCACGGCTTCCGACCTCGAAGCGACGGGTCCGGGTCATGGAACGGGGCAGGACGCATCCGGACTCCGCCGTGGAACGAGACCAGACCGGGATGGGGTCCGGCCCGCTCCGGGTCAAACCCCTGCCGGCGGGCGGTCAGACCTCCACCACGATCTTGCCCACCTGGGCGTTGGACTCCATGAACCGGTGTGACTCCACGATCTGGTCCAGGGGGAAAGAGCGGGCGATCACCGGACGCATGCCGCCGGCCAGCCGGTCCAGCACGTGGCGCTTGCCGCGGTCGAGCCGCGCCGGGTCGCGGGTGATCTCGAACAGGGTGTAGCCGCGCATCGTCAGCCCCTTGCCGAGCGCCTCGAACAACGGAAACGGGGTCGGCTCCGGGCTGAGGGCGCCATACTCGATCAGGATGCCGCCAGGCGCCATCGCGCCGGCGAGCCTGGCGACGGTGGGGCCGCCGACCGGGTCGAACGCGACCCGTGCTCCCTTCCCGTCGGTCAGGCGCATCACCTCGGCGGCGATGTCCTGCTCGTCCGTGAACACCATCTCGGTGTCCGGCACCGCGCGCGCGAGCGCCGCGGCCTTGGCGCGGCTGCGCGTCAGCGCGACCGGACGGGCGCCCTCGGCGCGGCACAGCTGGATCGCGGCGAGGCCGACGCTGCTGGTCGCCGCCGGGATCAGCACGACGTCGCCCGCTCCGACCCCGGCGATGTCCACCAGCGCGCCCCACGCGGTCAGGTACTGCATCCAGACCGAGGCGGCCTCGTCGAAGCCGAGTGCCGGCGGATGCGCCACCACGGCGTGCACGGGGGCGATCACCAGCTCGCCGTACATCGGGTACTCGCTCATGGAGAAGGCCGGGATCGTGCTGACCGCCTGCCCCGGCTCGAAGCCGGACACGCCCGGGCCGACCGCATCGACCAGCCCGGCCGCCTCGTAGCCGAGGCCCGACGGGAACCGGGGCGTCTCGAGGTACATGCCGCTGCGGAACATCGCCTCCGCCCGGTTCAGCCCGAGGGCACGGACCCGGATCCTGACCTCGTTCTCGCCGGGGTCGCGGGACGGCAGATCCTCGATCTGCATCACCTCCGGACCGCCGGTCTCGTGAAAGCGGACAATGCGGGGCATGGGTTCCTCCGGACCTGGCGCCGGTGCGCGGCACCGGAACGCCATGGCGATGTGGGCAGCTCGGGCAGCCACGCCATCGCGCTCCGGATTTCGTGAGGAGGGCGGCAGCCGCAGGGGCGGTCCCGGCAGCTGCGGGGCGGTCAGCCGGGCGACGATCCCGGGCGCCGCGGCACCAGCCGCTGCACGCCCGCCACCAGGGTGTCGAGCGCGAACGGCTTGCCGATCACCTCCATCCCGGGCGCCAGCTGCTCCCGCAGCACGTTGCCGGCGAACCCGGTGATGAACAGCACCGGAAGCGCCGGGCGGCGTTCCCGTGCCTGGTCGGCCACCTGGCGTCCGTTCAGGCCGCCCGGCAGGCCGACATCCGTCACCAGCAGGTCGACCGGGCTGTCGGCCTGCAGCAGCCGGAGCGCCGCCACGCCGTTCTTGGCTTCCAGCACCCGGTAGCCGAGGTCGCGCAGCTGCTCGGCGGCGACCGAGCGCACCACGTCCTCGTCCTCCACCAGCAGCACGACGTCGTGCCGGCCGGCCTCCACCGGCTCCGGACCGGAAACCGGCGCCTCGTCGCCCGACACGGCCGCCTGGTGGCGCGGCAGCGAGACCTGCACGGTGGTCCCCTCGCCCACCGCGCTCTCGATGCCGATGACGCCGCCGGACTGGCGCACGAAGCCGTAGAGCTGGGACAGGCCGAGCCCGGTGCCCTGGCCGAGCGGCTTGGTGGTGAAGAACGGGTCGAAGGCGAGGTCGCGGGTGACGTCGTCCATGCCGACGCCGGTGTCGGCCACCGAGATCTCGACGTGCTCGCCCGCCTGCGCGCCCTCCTGGCCGACGATCTCGGAGTCGGCGAGCCGGACGCACCGGGTCGCGATCAGGAGCCGGCCGCCGCCCGGCATGGCGTCGCGGGCGTTGATCACCAGGTTCAGCAGCGCGTTCTCCAGCTGGCTGGGGTCGCACTGCACCATCCAGGCGCCGCCCCTCAGGTCCAGCTCGACCGCCACGCAGACGCCCATGGTCTGCCGGAACAGGTCGGCCATGCCCTCGATCAGCGCGTCGGGCAGTACCGGCCGCGGCTGCAGGCTTTGCCGCCGCGCGAAGGCCAGAAGCCGGGCGGTCAGGGCGGAGGCGCGCTCCACCGTCTTGCGGGCGCTGTCGACGAACCGCGCCGCCTCGCCGGACCGGCCCTGCTCGATCCGGCGGTCGATCAGCTCCAGGCTGCCGCTGATCGCCTGCAGCATGTTGTTGAAGTCGTGCGCGATGCCGCCGGTGAGCTGGCCGACCGCTTCCATCTTGCGCGCCTGGCGGAACGACTCCTCGACCTTGCGTCGCTCCTCTGACTCGCGCAGCAGCTGCTCGCGCAGCTCGGCCAGCTCGCGCTCGCGCCGGGCGGAGCTGTCGTAGTCGCTCGTGACGTCGGCGTGGCTGGCGAAGAAGTACTCGAGCACGCCGTCGGCATCGCGTATCGGCGCGATCAGCAGCCGGTTCCAGAACCCGTCGCCGTTGCGGCAGTAGTTGCGTATGTCGATCTCGATCGGCTCGGCCGCCGCCACCGCGTCGCGTATCCTGTCGACGCTGGCCCGGTCGGTGTCCGGCCCCTGCAGGAAGCGGCAGTTGCGGCCCAGCACCTCCTCGCGAGCATAGCCGCTCAGGTGGCAGAACGCGTCGTTGACGAACACGATCGGGTTGTCGGCCTTCCGGGGATCGGTGACGATCATCGCCATCCGGGTGGTCCGGACGGCGGCGGCGAACGGGTCGGTGCCGTCGGCGAGGCCGGCCAGCCTGGCGGTGAGGCGCGCATCGCCGGAGCTCGACCGCTCCGCCTCCTCCGGCGTCATCGGGGTGCCGGCGCGACCGTTCCCCGTCACGTCGGCGTTCCCCGGCGGGCCCCGGACCGTTTGGCCCCGGTCGTGCAGAAGACGACGGGTCCGGGAGCGATCCAGCAGGCGATGCCCGTTGTCCTTCATGATGACGAGGCGCGCCGTCACGCCGGACGACGTTGGTTCCGGCGGGTGCCCGTCAGGCATATCACGCGGCGGGAGCAAGATCCAAAAAAAGACGGGCTGCCGACGCACCGCCGGCGCACGACGCCGTGGGTCAGAGGACCAGGTGCAGGAACCGGTTGAAGCTGCCGCGCCGGTAGTCCGAAAACACCTCGCCCTCGGCGAAGCCGCGGGAGCGGTAGAGCGACAGGGCGGGATCGAACGCCGGACCGGTGCCCATCTCCAGGCTCAGGCGGGCCAGGCCACGCGTCCTGGCCTCGGCGAGCAGGCGATCGAGCAGCGCCGACGCCACGCCGCGTCGAAGGTGGCCTGGATGGGTGCGCATCGACTTCAGCTCGCCGCTGCCGTCGCCGAGCATCCTCAGGGCGCCGATGCCGACCACCTCCCCGCCGTCCCGCACGGTCCAGACCGTGACGGCGGGCAGCAGGAGCCCGGACAGGTCGAGGGCGAACACCGATCCCGGCGGCGAGCAGGCGTGCATCCCGGCGAGATGCAGGGCCAGCAGCGCCCGGGTGGCCTCGCCCGACAGGTCGTCGCGCCGGATCTCGAACACCGTCCGGCGCCGGTGCGGACGGGGGCTAGGCCTGGCCGAGCGGCGGCGGCACCCGCGCCTCCGCCAGTGCTGCCGCCTGCCGGGCAGCCAGGTCGTCGGCGGCGAAGCCTTCCACCGTCTCGTGGTACAGGCGATGCCAGTTCAGGTTCGCCTTGAGGCGCAGGAACACGCTGCCCAGCCCGACGGCGGAACGGTCGATCAGCACGAATTCGCGCGGCGGACGCACCCCGCCGGTGCGCTTCAGCCCGGCGTGCACGCGCTCGGCCACCGAGCGGCCGAACAGCGGGTCGTCGCTTTCCTGGATCGGCCGCACCCGGTCCTGCAGCAGCGGCTCGTAGATGAAGCGCGCCCACTCGTTGAGCACGTTCATGGTCTCGCGCGAGATGTCGGTGAAGCCCCAGCTCTGGTAGGCGTGGAACGCCTGGTCGTCGTCGCCGGTCTCGATCGCCTGCTGCAGGTCAATCACGCCCTGCACGAACTGCGGCCGGAAGATCCGGATCGCGCCGAAGTCGAGCAGGTTCAGCCCCTGGTCGGCGCGCACCTGGAAGTTGCCGAGATGCGGGTCGCCGTGGATCACGCCGTAGCGGTAGAACGGCAGGTACCAGGCCCGGAACAGCGCACGCGCGACGGCGTTGCGGCTGTCGAGGTCGGGGCCGGTGTCGAGGTAGGACTGCAGCGACATGCCGTCGAGCCAGGTCATGGTCAGCAGCCGGGCGGAGGACAGCGCGTCGATCGGCTCGGGGATGCTGACGTCGGCGCGGCCGGCCAGCATCAGCCGGTACAGGCGCAGGTGCGCCGCCTCGCGGCCGTAGTCCAGCTCCTCGCGCAGGCGCTCCGCCAGCTCCTTGTAGACCTCGTCGTGCTGGATCGCGTTGTCCAGGCGATGGTACAGCGCCATCGCCACGCGGAGCTGGCGCAGGTCGGCGTCCACGGTGGAGACCATGTCGGGATACTGCAGCTTGGCGGCCACCAGGCGCCCGTCGTGCAGCGTCGCGCGGTGCACCTGGCCGAGGCTGGCCGCGGCAGCGGCCTCGCGCTCGAAGCCGGCGTAGCGGGTTTCCCAGTTCGGGCCGAGCTCGGCGGCCATGCGCCTTCGCACGAACGACCAGCCCATCGGCGGCGCATTGGCCTGCAGCTGCGCCAGCTCGACGGCATATTCCTCCGGCAGCGCGTCGGGAATGGTCGAGAGCAGCTGCGCCACCTTCATCAGCGGGCCCTTCAGCCCGCCCAGCACGGCGCGCAGGTCCTCGGCATGCGCGGTGCGGTTGGTGCGCAGCCCGATGCGGGCGCCGGCCATGCGCGCGGCGATGCCGCCGACCGCGCCGGAGGTGCGCGCCAGCCGTCGTATCTCGCCGAACACGCTGCCGGCGCGATCGAGGTCCTGTTCTGCCATGGCTCAGGCCCCTTCCGCTTCCAGTTCGTCGATGAAGCCCGCGATCACGTCCAGGCCCCTGCGCCAGAACGCCGGGTCGGTGGCGTCCAGGCCGAACGGCGCCAGCAGCTCGCGGTGCCGCCTGGTGCCGCCGGCGCGCAGCATGGCGACGTACTTGTCCCGGAACCCGGGATGGCCGGACTGGAACACGCCGTACAGCGCGTTCACCAGGCAGTCGCCGAACGCGTAGGCGTAGACGTAGAACGGCGAGTGCACGAAGTGCGGCACGTAGGCCCAGAACGCGTCGTACTCGGGCGCGAACTCGAACGCCGGCCCCAGGCTCTCGGTCTGCACCTCGCGCCAGATCACCCCGATCCGCTCCGGCAGCAGCTCGCCACTGCGCCGCTCGTCGTGCAGCCTAGTCTCGAAGCGGTAGAACGCGACCTGACGCACCACCGTGTTGAGCATGTCCTCGACCTTGCCGGCCAGCATGCGCCGGCGGCGCGCCGGGTCGGTCTCGGCGTCGAGCAGGGCGCGGAAGGCCAGCATCTCGCCGAACACGCTGGCGGTCTCGGCCAGCGTCAGCGGCGTCGAGCTCTGCAGGTAGCCCTGTTCGGCGGCCAGCACCTGGTGGATGCCGTGGCCGAGCTCGTGCGCCAGGGTCATCACGTCGCGGGTGCGGCCGTGGAAGTTCATCAGGATGTAGGGGTGCGCCGACGGCACCGTGGGATGGGCGAACGCCCCGGCGGACTTGCCCGGACGCAAGGCGGCATCAATCCAGGGCCGGTCGAAGAAGCGCCGGGCGATGCCGCCCAGCTCCGGGGCGAAGGCGGTATAGGCGTCCAGAACGTGGGTTTTTGCCTGCTCCCAGGCGACGGGACGATCCTCGTCGGAAGGCAGCGGCGCGTTGCGGTCCCAGTGCTGCAGCTTCTCCAGGCCGAGCCAGCGCGCCTTGAGCGCGTAGTAGCGGTGCGACAGCCGGCCGTAATCGGCGGTGACGGCGCCGACCAGCGCGTCCACCACCTCGTCCTCGACCATGTTGCCGCGGTTGCGCGCGCTGCCCGGCCGGGGATAGCCACGCCACCGGTCGGACATCTCCTTGTCCTTGGCCAGCGTGTTGGTGATCAGCGAGAACAGGCGGATGTTGCGGTCGAGCACCGCGCCGATCGCGTGCGCGGCCGCCTCGCGCACCGCGCGGTCGCGATCGGACAACCGGTTCAGCGCGTCGCCGACGGTCAGGCTGTCGCCGCCGATCTCGACGCGCAAGGCCGCCATGGTCTCGTCGAACAGCCGGCTCCAGGCGGACGCGCCGGTGACCGACTTCTCGTGCAGCACCCGCTCCACCTCCTCCGACAGCTGGTGCGGGCGGAACACCCGCAGGTCGCGCAGGAACGGCTGCCAGCGGGCGAGCGCCGGGTCGGCCAGCAGCGGCGCCAGCAGGGCGTCGTCGATGCCGTTCAGCTCCAGGGTGAAGAAGATCAGCCGGGTGGAGATCTCCGTCACCCGCTCGTTGACCGACTGGGCGAAGCGGCCGATCGCCGCGTCCTCGGAGTCGCCGGCGAACAGCAGGCCGGCATAGGAGCCGGCGCGGCCGAGCAGCTCGTCGATGCGCTCGTACTCGGCGATGGCGGCGGCGAGTGCCGGCGCGTCCAGGCTGCCGAGCTGCCCGGCGTAGCGCGCGGCGAAGGCCTGCGCCGCCGCGTCCGCGTCCGCGAGGTCGCGCGCGAGCTCCGGGCTGTCCTGCCGGTCGTAGAGGTCGGACAGGTCCCACACCGGCAGGCCGGCGGCGGCGGGTGCTGCGGACAGCGCGGCGGAGCGGTTGGCGGGCATGGGCGGCGTCATCCTGTTCGACCGGGTCGAATCGTCATCTGTGGTCGTAGGCGTTCGGGTGAAAGGGTGCCAGCCCGCCGGGCGGCCGGTCGGACGAACCCCGGTCAGATGCCGAGATCGGGATCGTGCATGCGCGCGGCCAGCACGTGTCGCAGCGGCGCAAGGTTGCCGACACGCAGCGCCGCGTCGCGCAGCAGCCGCGCCGGCAGGCTGTCGCCGGCGGCATACAGCCGCATGATCGCCTCGGCACCGGTGAAGAACAGCCGGGTCTCGCGCCGGTGCGCGGCCTCGTAGCGGCGCAGCGCAGCCGGGTCCGCCACGTCCCGTCCCCCGTCCAGCGCGCCGCGGATCGCGGTGGCCAGGGCGTGCTGCCCGAGCAGGCCGAAGTTGAAGCCGTGCGCGGTGGTGGGGTGCATCCCGACCGCGGCGTCGCCCAGCAGGGCGAAGCGGTGCGCCGCGAAGCGGCCCGGCAAGGGCGGGCCCCCCCGCCCCGCGGGGGGCCCCCCCGCCGGCCGCATCGCGCCGAGCCGGTTGCGGTAGCGCCGGGTCAGCTCGTCGCCGAACGCCCCGTCGTCCAGGGCGAGCAGGGCGTCGGCGTCGGCGGGGTCCAGGGTCATCACCGCCGAGGACCGTCCCCCGCTCGGCGGCCCCCCGTTCAAGGGCAGCGTCACCAGGGTGCGGCCGTACTCGAACCAGGCGGTCGCGGTTTCGCCATGCGGCAGCGCGTGCTCGACCGGGCAGACCAGCATGGACTGGCGGTAGTCGTGCAGCGCCACCGGGATGCGCTGCGCGTCTCGCAGGCGGGAGCGCCTGGTGTCGGCGGCGACCACCAGGCCGGCCGACAGCGCCTGCCCGTCGGACAGCACGGCCCGGGCGGCGCGGCCTTCCACCTGCATCGACGCAACCGACCGTCCCGGCAGCAGGGACACGGTCGGGCAGGCCGCGACCACGTCGTGCAGGGCGCGGCGCAGCCAATGGTTGGGTGCGAAGCGGCCGAGCTGGCCCTCGCTGCCCTTGCCGGCGCCGAAATGCATGGCGTAGTGCGACGGGCCGTTCAGCACCCGCATGTGCCGCAACGGCGCCACCGCGTCGTCCGGGATCCGTGCCCAGGCGCCGAGGACGTCCAGCATGGCGACCGAGCGGTCGGTCAGCGCGATCTCGCGGCCGTCGTCGGCGGGATCCGCGAGCGCTGCGGCCGGCTGCGGGTCGACCAGGGCGATGCGCAGGCCGGTGTCGGCCAGCGACGCGGCCAGGGCGAGCCCGACCGGGCCGGCGCCCGCCACCACGATGTCGAAGTCCCGTACCACCCTGCCCCCGCTGCCACCGCCCCTGCATCTGGTGCGGCGGCAGCGGATCGGGAAGCGTCAATCGTCGGCCTCGGTGGAGAGCGCCACCTCGCGCTGCGCGTCCAGCGCCGCCAGTCGCCCGGCCAGCGCGGTGCGCACCCGGTCGAACGCGTCCCGTCCCAGCAGCAGGCGGCGCGGCGCTCCCGCCGCGTCGGCGCAGTCGATCATCGCCCGGACCATCTTCGCCGGGTCGCCATGGATCGGGAACGACCGTCCCTCGACGGCGCGTCGCAAGGCTCCAGCCGGGGTGTCGTCGTACTCCGCCATCGCCGGCGGGCTGACCAGCCCCTGGCCGAACTCCGTCCGGGCCGGGCCGGGCTCGACCAGGGTGAAGCCGATGTCGAACGGCGCCACCTCCTGCGCCACCGACTCGACGAAGCCTTCCATTCCCCACTTGCTGGCGTGGTACAGGCTGAAGCCCGGATACGCGATCTGCCCGCCTTCGGAGGTGACCTGCAGCACCCGGCCGCCGCCCTGCGCCCGCAGGTGCGGCAGGACCGCGCGGATCACCGCGATCGAGCCGAGCAGGTTGGTGTCGAGCTGCTGGCGGATCTGCGCGTCGGTCACCTCCTCCGCCGCGCCGAACAGCCCATAAGCGGCGTTGCTCACCACCACGTCGATCCGGCCGAGCGCCGCGAACGCCGCGTCCACCGTGCGCCGCACCGCCCCGACGTCGCTCACGTCGAGCGGCGCCACCCACAGGCTGTCGCCGTGCCTGGCCTTCAGCGCGTCGAGGCGCTCCGGCCGACGCAGGGTGGCGGCGACGCGGTCGCCGCGGGCCAGCAGGGTCTCGGCGAGGATGCGGCCGAGGCCGGAGGAGGTGCCGGTGATGAACCAGGTCCTGGACATGGAAAGCCCTTTCGATGCGCGACGCCGGCGATCGGCGTCATACCGAGCAGGAGCTGGGCATCGGCATTGCCGTTCTTTATCGATGGAATGTCGCATGCGGTGATGAGGAACGCCCATGAACGAGCGGCCCAGCCTGGCCGACCTCAGCGCGCTGGCGGCGGTCGCGGCGCATCGCAGCTTCCGCAAGGCGGCAGACGAGCTGGGGCTCTCGCCGTCGTCGCTCAGCCACGCCATCCGGGCGCTGGAAGCGCGCCTGGGCGTGCGGCTGCTGCACCGGACCACGCGCAGCGTGTCGGCGACCGAGGCCGGGCAGCGGCTGGTGGCACGGCTGCAGCCGGTGCTGCGCGACCTCGACCTGGCGCTGGAGGAGGTCGACCGGTTCCGCAGCCGGCCGAGCGGCACCCTGCGCATCAACAGCGCCGAGGGCCCGGCGCGGCTGCTGCTGGCGACGGTGGTGCCCGCCTTCCTGGAACGGCATCCGGAGATGTCGCTCGACCTGGCGACGGAAGGCCGGCTGGTGGACATCGTGGCCGAGGGCTTCGACGCCGGGATCAGGCTGGGCGAGGCGGTGCCGCAGGACATGGTGGCGGTGCGCTTCGGCGGCACGGTCCGCTTCGTCGCCGTCGCCTCGCCGGGCTACCTGGCGACCCGCGACGCGCCGCAGGCGCCGGACGACCTCGCCGGGCACAGCTGCATCCGGTACCGCCTGCGCAGCGGCCGGCTGTTCCGCTGGGAGTTCGCGCAGCACGGGCAGGAGCTGACGGTCGAGGTTCCAGGGCCGCTGGTCCTGGACCACGTGGAGCTGATGGCGGAAGCGGCGGCGGCGGGACTCGGCATCGCCTACGTGCCGGAGCATACCGCCCGGCCGTTTTTGGCGGATGGGCGGCTGCGCACGGTGCTGGACGACTGGTGTCCGCGGATCCCCGGGCTGTTCCTGTACTATCCCGGCCACCGCCAGGTCCCCCCGGGCCTGCGCGCCTTCATCGACGTGATAAGGGCGGTCGGGCAGGGGCCGGCCGGCTGACGGGCGGTCAGGACAGCAGCAGCACGTCCTGGCGCGGCTGGTGCTGCTTGGTCTTGTAGCCGGGCTCGACGTGGATGGTGATCACCGCCTGGCCGACCCGGGAGCGGATCGCGGTCTCGATCCGGTCGCAGATCCGGTGCGCCGCCTCCACCGTCATCTCGCTCGGCACCACCAGGTGGAAGTCGACGAAGGTCATGCGGCCGGCGGCGCGCAGCCGCACGTCGTGCGCCTCGATCGCGCCGCCGCCGCCGGCGGCGATGGCGTCGCGCAGCACGGACACGTCGGCCAGGTCCGGCACCTCGTCCATCAGCCCGCCCACGGAGGCGCGCAGCACGCCGTAGCCGGCACGCAGGATGTTGAGCGCCACCACCGCCGCCACCGCCGGGTCCAGCCAGTGCCAGCCGGTCAGCGGCACCAGCGCGAACCCGGTGAGCACCGCCAGCGTGGTCCACACGTCGGTCATGACGTGCCGCCCGCCGGCCAGCAGCGCCGGGGACCGGGCCCGCCTGCCCTCGCGCAGCAGCACCAGCGCCCAGACGAGGTTGACCGCGCCGCCGGCGGCGTTCACGGCGATGCCGAGCCAGGGCGCCCGGATCGCGGGCGGGTGGTCCAGCCCCTGCCAGGCGGCGCCGCCGATCATGACCGCGGTGGCGAGCACCAGCCCGCCCTCGACGATGGCGCTGAAGTACTCGGCCTTGTAGTGGCCGTAGCGGTGGTTGGCGTCGGCCGGACGGGCGCTGTACCACAGGGCGAACAGCGCGGCGCCGGCGGTGGCGACGTTGATCACGGTTTCCAGCGCGTCGGAGTACAGCGCCACGCTGCCGGTGAGCCGGTAGGCGGCCGCCTTGATCGCCAGGACCAGCAGGCTGACGGCGAGGCTGGTCCAGGCGATCCCGAGCGTCCGGTTCATCGACCCCTCCTGGCGCCCGTCCGCGCCGGCATGCACGGTGATCCGGCCGCCCACGGCGCGCCTGCCGGGCGAGACGCGATTGTCGCGCCGGCGCCTCCGCGAGGGAAGACCGGAAGGAGACGGATCGATGCCGCACGCCGCCTGCCTCAACTGCGGCAGCCCCCTGGCCGGAGCGTTCTGCCACGATTGCGGCCAGCGCGGCGAGGTGCACAGCTCGGTGCTGCACCTGGGCACGGAGCTGCTGGAAACCATCACCCATGCCGACAGCCGGTTCTGGCGCACCATGCGCCGGCTGGCGCTCGACCCGGCACGGCTGAGCCGGGACTACATCGAGGGCAGGCGCGCCCGCGAGATCCCGCCGCTCCGGCTGTTCTTCGTCACCCTGTTCCTGTTGTTCGGCATCGGCTCGCTGACCACCAGCCGGTTCGAGGTGAAGCTCGACGCGGCCCAGCACCAGGCGCTGGGCCACTACCTGGACGCGCTGCGCATCGAGGACGAACCGGAGGCGACGCAGATGCTGCGCCAGCGGCTGCAGCGCGCGGTGGACCGTCCGGACGAGGTGCTGGCGGTGGTGCGCGACTGGTCGGAGCGCTTCACCGTGCTGCTGCTGCCGGTGGCGGGGCTGATGCTGTGGCTGCTGCATCCCACGCAGCGGCGCTTCGCGCTGTTCGACCACATGATCGTGTCGATCCACTCGCTGTGCTTCACCAGCCTGATGCTGATGACGCTATTCCTCGCCGGTACGGTGGCGGGCGGGGCGTCGGGATGGATCCTGCTGCTGCTGCCGGTGCACCTGTTCGCGCACCTGCGCGGGGTCTACCGCACGGGCATCGTCGGGACCCTGCTGCGCATGGCGGTGCTGGCGCTCGCCACCGCGGTCGCCGTGGCGGCGCTGCTGCTGGCGCTGGCGGCGGTCGGGCTGGCGCTCGGCACCCGGGGCTGAGCGCCCGCCTCAGCGATGCTCGCGATAGACCACCGGCCAATCCTCGACGCCCAGGCCGCGGCAGACGGTCATCAGCCGCGCCAGCACGAGCCGGTAGCGGCTGCCGTCCCAGCGGTAGGAGCGGAAGTCGCCGC
>CAXUEL010000080.1:0-13283 GCA_964249915.1 uncultured Acetobacteraceae bacterium
TGAACGAGCCGCGCTACGCCTCGCTGCCCAACATCATGAAGGCGCGCAAGAAGCCGATGCAGGTGCTGTCGCCGACCGAGCTCGGCGTCGACGTCGCCCCGCGCCTGACCACGCTCCGCGTGTCCGAGCCGCCGGCGCGGGCGGGGGGGGTGAGCGTCGCCTCGGTCGCCGAGCTGGTGGCCAAGCTGCGCCAAGAAGCCAAGGTGATCTGAATCATGACCGTTCTCGTCCTGGTCGACCATGCGGACGGCCACGTCAGCTCCGCCACACGCTCCGCGGTCGCCGCCGCCGCCCGGCTGGGCGAGGTGCACGCGCTGGTCGCCGGCCACGGCATCGGCGCGGTGGCCGAGGCGGCGTCGCGGATCGCCGGCGTGTCGCGCGTGCTGAAGGTCGATGCCGAGGCGCATGCCCGGCCGATGGCGGAGCCGCTATCGGCGCTGATCGTCTCGCTCGCCGGGCCGTACGAGCACATCCTCGCCGGCTCCACCGCCACCGGCAAGAACGTGCTGCCGCGCGTCGCCGCCCTGCTGGACGTGCAGCCGATCAGCGACATCGTCGCCGTGGTCGACGGCTCCACCTTCGTGCGGCCGATCTATGCCGGCAACGCGCTGGCCACCGTGCGCTCGTCGGATGCGAAGAAGGTGGTGACCGTGCGCGCCGCCAGCTTCGATCCGGCCGCCGCGGAGGGCGGCAGCGGCGCGATCGAGGACGCGGCACCCGGCGAGCACCCGTCGCCGTCGCGCTTCGTCTCGGCCGAGCTGTCGAAGTCCGAGCGTCCGGAGCTGGCGTCCGCCCGCGTGGTGGTGTCGGGCGGGCGGGGGATGCAGAACGGCGAGAACTTCCGGCTGCTCGACCCGATCGCCGACAACCTCGGCGCCGCGATCGGCGCGTCGCGCGCGGCGGTGGATGCGGGCTTCGTGCCGAACGACTACCAGGTGGGCCAGACCGGCAAGATCGTGGCGCCGGAACTGTACGTGGCGATCGGCATCTCGGGCGCGATCCAGCACCTGGCCGGCATGAAGGACAGCAAGATCATCGTCGCCATCAACAAGGATGCCGACGCGCCGATCTTCCAGGTCGCCGACTACGGCCTGGTCGCCGACCTGTTCACCGCCCTGCCGGAGCTGAACGCGGAACTGCAGAAGGCCGGCTAGGCGGGTGCCGCCGCGGGCGGGGACGGAACCGTTGGCAGCGCCCCGTGCCGCATCCGCGCGCGACCTGTCGGGCAAGCGGCTGCACTCGGTCTTCCAGTGCTTCCGGCGCAAGGAGTGGGGCGCCTTCCATGCCGGCGCCCGGCTTTCGCTGACCGACGAGGTGCTGCAGGCGCAGGCCGGCCTCAACGAGCCGGTCTCGACCGAGGAGGTGGCGGACATCTACCTGCCGCTGGCACGCCTGCTCGGCCTCAACATCTCGGCCGCGCGTGCGCTCGACAGCACGATCCAGAACGGCTTCTTCAACCGGGAGCCGGCGCCGCGTCCGTACATCATCGGCGTCGCCGGCAGCGTCGCGGTGGGCAAGAGCACCTTCTCGCGCCTGCTGCAGGCGGTGCTGGCCTCCTCGTTCGAGGGGCTGGACGTCCGGCTGGTCGCCACCGACGGCTTCCTGCTCAGCACGGGCGTGCTGAAGCAGCGCGACCTGATGCGTCGCAAGGGGTTTCCGGAAAGCTACGACCTGCACGGCATGCTGTCGTTCCTGATCGACCTGAAGGCGGGGGTGCCGAACCTCAAGGTGCCGATCTACTCGCACCACCTGTACGACGTGCTGCCGTCCGAGTTCCAGGCGATCGACCGGCCGGACGTGGTCGTGTTCGAGGGGCTGAACGTGCTGCAGACGCTCGCCTCGTCGGTGGTGGCGTCGGACTTCTTCGACTTCTCCGTCTACATCGATGCGGATGCCGCCGACATCGAGAGCTGGTACGTCGAGCGCTTCCTGCTGCTGCAGCGCACCGCGTTCCAGGACCCGGCCTCGTACTTCCACCACTACCGCGACCTGGACGCCGAGGCCGCGCGGAACACCGCGCGCGGCATCTGGCGCGAGATCAACGGCCCCAACCTGCAGCGCAACATAGCCCCCACGCGGGAACGCGCGAGCCTGGTGCTGCGCAAGGACGCCAGCCATGCGGTCGAGGAGGTCTGGCTGCGCAGGCTTTAACCAGACCGCGCAGCACGTATCGGAAACACATCAGTGCAGATCTGCAATGTTGCGAAATACGCTGCAACCGGCGGATCGGCTACACGAAATCGACAGGTGACATGTCTGGCTGCAACTGGCGACATGACCTGCCGTTGCCCGACCTGCGCGTCATGCGCAACAAGGAAACGGGAAGATGCCAGACCAGGAAATCAAGACGCTGATCGCGCAGGGCCTCCAGGCATTGAAGGCTGGCGGCGAAGTGGCGAAGAAGGCGACCGCGGAGATCGAGACCGACGCGAGCCACCCGGAGCTGAAGTCGGCCCTGCAGGCCGGCAACGCGACCTCCGAGCAGTGGACGCAGCGCATCCACCGGGCGATCGGGGAAGTGGGCGGCGCCGAGGACACCGGCAACCCGATCCTCGATGCGCACTACGAGGTCAGCAAGAAGATCCGCCAGAAGGCGCCGGATGCCACCAGCCGCGACCTCGGCATCGTCGCCGCCGGCCAGCTCGCCCTGCACTACTGGATCGCCGCCTTCGGCACGCTCGGCAACTACGCCTCCAAGCTCGGCCTGGAGCAGGTCGCGCAGTCCATGCACAGCTCGCTCGAGGAAGCAAAGCAGGCAGACCAGCAGCATACCGCCCTGGCGGAGAAGCTGCTCGCCGCCTAGCAGCCCGGCGGACCGATCGGGCGTCCGGGCCGCGGTCGGAACGAGCGGGACTCGTTCCGACGCAACCGGACGCCTGCCCCGTGGCATCACTACTGGAACCGTTGCCGGCAGGTGAGGAAACCAGGTGGGTTTGGCACCAGGCTGGTCGAGTGCCGTGCGGAAGGCGGCGTCAACCTGATCGCCTGGTGCTACCGGTCCGGCCGGCAGGCGAGGCCTGGCGCGAAGCCGGTGCCCGAGTCGACGACGCCCCCGGGTTTCCACAGAACCTTCCCGCGCCGGCTCAGCATCCTCGGTGACGGGTCGGCCTGTCGCAGCCCGGCAGACGACGCCCTAGTAGAAGCCGGGCCCGAACCCGCCACCGAACCCCGGGCCCCAGGGGCCGCCGCCCCACCCGCCGAAGCTCCAGGCCGGATCGGAATACAGCTGCGCCGTCGTCTCCTGCTCGTCGGCAATGTTCTGCTGGAAGATCATCTTCTTGTACTGGGCATAGGCCGCGTCGGAGCCGACATAAAGACAACCGCAGACCAGCGGGTCGGCATAAAGGTAGACGTATCGGCCGTTCAGGTTCTTCATGACGAAGTGATGGGGCGGCAGGCGCGTGAGCAGGGCCTGGCGCTGCGGCGTATCGGCAGGCCTCGCAACGAAACCCGCCGCGACCAGCTTGTCCTCCTTGCTCGCGACCTGTTCCTGCGGCGTCGCACAGGCCGACAGCGCGAAGGTGACGGCCAATGCCGCAGGCAGGCCGGTCCGGAGGATGGGAGGCATGACGGTCCTTCCGTTATGCTGCGGGAAGCGGTGCGGCATGTCCGGCTGGACGCTTGTCGCCATGCGATGTTTCCTTCGAGCCGGTTCAACTTCCCGGCGACGTCGGGACCCCGCCCGGCTTCCTCGGGGCCTCGGAACACGCCCGGGACACCGGAAGCAAGGGATGGCGCACAGGATGGACGTGCCGGATCATCGACCCGTCGCGGTGGTCAGCGGCGGATCGTCCGGGATCGGCCGCGCGTTCGTGGCGGCACTGCACGCGCGTGGCGACCGGGTGTTCGCCTGCGGGCGCGATCCGGAGCGGCTGCAGAGGCTGGAACGGGACCATCCCGGCGTCCGCGGCCTGGTCTGCGACATGGCGGACGCCCGGGCGGTGCGCGGCTTCGTGTCCGCCGTGCTCGACGAGTCGCGGCGGATCGACCTCCTGGTCAGCAACGCCGGCGTGCTGCGCAGCCTGGACTTCGCCGATCCCGGCATCGGCACGTCGGACCCCGGCCTGGAGATCGGCACCAACCTCGTCGGCGCGATCCAGCTGGTCGCGTCGGCGATGCCCGGGCTGCTCGCCGCGGCGCCGTCGCGCGTCGTGGTGATCGGCTCGGGCTACGGGCTGGCGCCGTCGACCGCGGCGCCGGTGTACTCGGCCTCCAAGGCCGGGCTGCACGGGTTCTGCAAGGCGCTGCGCCGCCAGCTGGCCGCGTCGGGGGTCGGCGTCACCGAGGTGCTGCCGCCGCTGGTCGACACGCCGGCCGTCAGCCACCGGCCCGGCGCCAAGCTGTCGCCGGACGCGCTGGTGCGGCAGGTGCTGCGCGACGCGTCGCGCGGCCGCGACGAGGTGCTGCCCGGGACGGTGCGCTGGCTGCCGCTGCTGCTGCGGCTGGCGCCTGGATTCGCGGAGCGCATGGTCGGACGCAGCTGAAGGCCGGCGCGGTCACGGATGGGCCGGCACCCGCAGCGCCAGCCCCGCCAGCTCGGCGTCGCGTCCGCATCCCACCAGCCCGACCAGCGCGCCGTCGCGGATGATCCGGCCGACGAGGTCCTGCGCCTCCAGGTCGCCCTTGATCTCCACGCGGTCGAACGAGGCGGCGTGGCCGTGCACCTCGATCCGCCTGCCGTAATGGTAGGTCCAGAAGAACGGCGCCTGCTCGAAGCGCGCGTCGCCGCCCAGCATGTTGCGCGCGGTCACCCGCGCGTGCTGCTGCGCCACCCGCCAGTGCTCGACCCGGATCCGCGCGTCGCCGAACGGGAACCGCGCCGAGTCGCCGGCCGCGTAGATGCCGTCGGCGACCCGCATCCCCCCGTCGGTGTCGAGGCCGCCATCCTCCGACAGGCCGAGGCCGGCCGCGAACCCGGTCGCCGGCCGCACCCCGACCCCGGCCAGCACCAGGTCGGCCGGGATCCGCTCGCCGTCCTGCAGCCGCACGTGGCCGGGCTCGATCGCCGCCACCCGCGTCCGGCCCCGGAACACCACGCCGTTCGCCTCGTGCAGCCGGCGCAGCATGGCGGCGATGCGCCAGCCCAGCACCGGCTCGAACGGCACCGCCTGCGGCGACACCACGGTCACCGGCACGTCGCGCTGACGCAGCGCCGACGCCGCCTCCAGGCCGATGAAGCTGCCACCGGCCACCACGACGCGCGGGGTGCCGGACAGGCCGGCCAGGATCGCCGCCGCGTCCGTCCGGGTGCGGAGCAGGTGGACGTTCGGGCCGTCCCCGCCCGGCACGTCGAGCGGACGCGGCCGGCTTCCCGGCGCCAGCAGGACCGCGTGGTACGGCAGTGACCCGCCCGAGGCCAGGGTCAGCGTCCGCGTGTCCGGGTCGATCGCGGTGACGGTGTCGTGCAGCCGCTCGATCCGCTCGCGCGCGACGAAGCCTTCCGGCCACAGCGGCGCCGCCTCGTCCGGGGTCATGCCGCCTTCGAGCACGAACTTGCTGAGCGCCGTGCGGTCGAACGGGTCGCCCGGCTCGTCGCCGACCACCACCAGGCGTCCGGTGAAGCCGAACTCGCGCAACGCCGCCGCACCCGCCGCCCCCGCGGCGCCGGCGCCGACCACCACCATGACGCGCCCGTCCGGTGCCGTGGCCGGGGGAGCGGCCACCAGCGGGCTGGAGGAGACCAGCACCGCGTCGCCGTCGACCCGCACCGGATAGCGGCGCAGCTTCTGCAGCGCCGGCGGCTCGAGCAGGGCGCCGTCGCGGATATCGAACATCGCCTTGTGCCACGGGCAGACCAGCCTTCCGTCGCAGACCGCGCCCTGCTCCAGCGGGGCGCCGGCATGGGGACAGGTGGCGGAGAACGCCCGCACCTCCTGGCCATCGCGGAGCAGGAGGATCCGGACGCCGTCGAGCTCGACCGCGTGCGGCGTGTTGTCGGACAGCGCTCCGAGGGTCGTGACCTGCCGCATGCGAACTGCCTCCCGTATGCCGGAACAGGCAACGCAGTGGCGCCGGTCCGGATCGGGAGCGGGGGCCCGGGGCGACGAATCGCGTCGTCCGGGGTTATCGTGCCCGGACGTTCGCGAAGGATGCCGCCATCATGCCGTGTTCCTGCCCGGTTGCGCCCGGCAGCCCTGGCCTCTCACGGAGTCGGCCGATGCAGCCCGGCAGACGCTGAGGCGCCGGACCCTGCCGGGACCGCAGGACCGGTTGTGGCGGGTCGAGCGACGCGACGAGGCCGCCGTGCTGGTGCTGGACGGCGACTGGCGCGGCCGGGACGGGCTGGTGCCGACGGCCCAGGCGGCTGCAATGACGGCCGCGATCGCGGACGCGGCCGGCAGCAGGCGCACGGTCCGGATCGACGCGGCGGCGCTCGGGAGCTGGGACAGCCTGCTGATCGCGACTCTGTGGCAGCTGCGCGCGCGTCTGCTGGCCGACCACCGGGTCCTGGACGAGGACGATCTGCCGCCGCCGATGCGCCGGCTGCTGGCGCTGGCGGCGAACGGGGCCACGCCGTCCCTGCCCCGGCCGCGACGGTGGAACCCGCTGGCAGCACTCGGGCGCGCCACGCTGTCCGGGCTCGGCGCGGTCGGCGCGGTGACCGGACTGCTGGGCAGCCTTCTGGCCGGACTGCTGCCGCGCGGCCGGCGTCCGGGGGCCCAGGGCGCACGGATGCAGGGCGGCGACCTGCTGGACGCGGTGCGGCGAGCCGGGCCGTCGGCGCTGCCGATCGTCGGCGTGGTGAACCTGCTGATGGGGGCGATCCTGGCCTTCATCGGCGCGTCGCAGCTGCGCCGCTTCGGCGCGCAGGGCTTCGTCGGCGAGCTGGTGGGCCTGAGCCTGGTGCGCGAGCTGGCCTCGGTGATGACCGCGATCGTGCTGGCCGGCCGCACCGGCGGCGCCAACGCCGCCCGGCTCGCCACCATGCAGGGCAACGAGGAGATCGACGCGCTGCGCGTGCTGGGCATCAGCGAGCGCATCACCCTGGTGCTGCCGATGACGCTGTCGCTGGTGCTGACCATGCCGCTGCTCTACCTGTACGCCTGCCTGATCGGCATGGTCGGCGGCGGGCTGGTGGCGGTCGGCCTGCTCGGCATCGCGCCGTCCGAGTTCGCCGCCGCCCTGGCGCGCGCGGTGCCGCTGGGCCAGTTCGCGTTCGGCGCGGTCAAGAGCGCCACATTCGCGCTGCTGATCGGGCTGGTGTCGTGCCAGATCGGGCTCGGCGCCGGGCGCAGCGCCGCCGCGGTCGGCGAGGCGGCGACGCGGGCGGTGGTGGCGGGCATCGTCGGCATCATCGCCGCCGACGCGGTGTTCGCCGTGCTCGCGGACGCGCTGGGCGTGTAGGCGGGCGGGGCTGTGAGCGACGCGCCCACCAAGATCGAGGCCACCGGCCTGTCGCTCGGCTACGGCGGCGCGGTGGTGCAGCGTGACGTGAACCTGCGCATACGCGCCGGCTCGATCTTCGCGCTGATGGGCGGCAGCGGCAGCGGCAAGAGCACGGTGCTGAAGGGGCTGGTCGGCCTGCTCCAACCGGAGGCCGGCACCGTGCGGGTGGACGGCGAAGCGTACTGGCCGGCCGAGCCGTCGCAGCGGACGGCGCTCAACCGGCGGTACGGCGTGCTGTTCCAGGGCGGGGCGCTGTGGAGCTCGCTGACGGTGGCGCAGAATGTCGCCCTGCCGCTGCGGCTGTTCACCCGCCGGCGCGCCGCCGCCATCGCCGACCTGGTGCGGTTCAAGCTGGCCCTGGTCGGGCTGGAGGACGCGGCCGACCGGATGCCGTCGGAGCTCAGCGGCGGCATGCGCAAGCGCGCCGGGATCGCCCGGGCGCTGGCGCTGGATCCCGACGTGCTGTTCTTCGACGAGCCCTCCGCCGGGCTCGACCCGGTCACCTCGCGACGGCTGGACGACCTGATCCTGGAGCTGCGCGACGGGCTCGGCACCACCATCGTGCTGGTCAGCCACGAGCTGCCGAGCCTGTTCGCGATCGCCGACGACGGCGCCTTCCTCGACGCGGACACCCGCACCGTGATCGCCACCGGCGCGCCGTCGGCCTTGCGCGACCGGAGCACCGACCCGACGGTGCGGGCGTTCATGCACCGCGAGCGTACCGGTACGGGAGGGCGGGATGGCGGCTAGGGAGACGGCGGTCGGGCTGTTCGTGCTGGTGGGGCTCGGGCTGGCGCTGGGCGCGGTGCTGGCGTTCGGGCGCCTGCACCTGCTGAGCCCGGTCGACCACGCGGTGATCTACTTCCCAGGCGACGTGGCAGGCCTGGCGCCCGGGGCGCCGGTGACCTTCCGCGGCCTGCGCGTCGGCGCGGTCGAGACGGTGTCGCTGCACGTCGACCCGAGGAGCCTGCGCGCCCGCATCCCGGTGGTGCTGCAGCTCGATCCCGGCCGGCTGATGCTGGACGGGCCGGGAGCGGCATCGGGACGGGCCGGCCTGCAGCGGCTGGTGGCGGCGGGGCTGCGCGGCGAGCTGTCGCTGCAGAGCATCGTGACCGGGCAGATGGCGGTCGAGCTCGACCTCAGGCCGGGCTCGGGGGCCGCGTTCTCCGGCCTGCCGGGCGGACTGGTCGAGATCCCGTCGGTGCAGTCCGCGTTCGAGCGGCTGCGCGACCAGGTCACTAGCCTGCCGCTGCGCGACCTGGCGGCGGACACGCAGCGCACCCTGCACGTGGTGGAGCAGCTGGCCGGCACGCTGGACCGCAGCCTGCCGCCGCTGATCGCCAGCCTGCAGGTCACCGCCGACGGGCTGCACGACACCGGGCCGATCCTCAAGGAGTCGGTGGAAACCGTGCGCACGGAGGCGCTGCGCGTGATCGGGCACTACGACGCGCTGTCGTCGTCGCTGCGTACGGTGGTGGCCGCGCGCGGGCCGGAGGTGAAGCGGCTGCTCGCCACCGCCAACGGCGCCGCCGACAACGCCCGCCACCTTACCGCCACCCTGGACGCGCTCACCTCGGACCGGTCGGAGGACCGGCTGAACCTGGAAAGCAGCCTGCGCAACCTCGCCGCCGCCGCCGACACCCTGCGCGGCATCGCGCACGACGTGGAGGCGGACCCGTCCCTGGTGCTGCGGGGCCGCGCGCAGTGAGGCGGAGGATCCCGGTGGTCCTGGCCGTCCTCGCCCTCGGGGGCTGCGCGGCGCCGGCGCTGCACAGCTACGTGCTGGCGACGCCACCGCCTGCCGCGGCGGCCGCCGTGGAGACGCTGCCGGCGGAGGTGGTCGAGCTGCGCCCGGTGCTGCTGCCGGAGCATCTCGACACCAGCCGGATCCTGCGCCGCGTCGGCCCCTACGAGCTGGCGGCGAGCCGGAACGGCCGCTGGGGCGACCGCCTGTCGGTCGGCATCCGCCTCGCCCTGGCGGCCGACCTGCAGGCGGCGCTGCCGCAGGCGGCGGTGGTCGCGAGCCCGCCGCTCGGGCCGTCGTTCCGCCGCGTCAGCCTGACCGTCACCGCCTTCGACCTCGACGCGTCCGGCACCCTGACCCTGGAAGCGGACTGGACGGTCGAGCGGGTCCCGCCGCCCGTGGTGCTGTCGCAGCGCCGGGTCCGGCTGGTCGCGACCGGGGTGCCGGCCGGCGACCCGGCGGAGGTGGCGGCGATGAGCGGCCTGCTGCAACAGCTCGCCGGCGCGATCGCCGGGGATCTCTGAACCGCCGCATGCCCCGGCGGCGCGGCCGGGCGATCGGCTGAAGCGGCACCGATCTTGACCGGTTGTACGAACACAGGCTCCTTCGCGTCTCGTCCAAGGAGATCCGACCAAATGGCCGACACGACCTGGTCCCGTGCCGCACTGGCGGTCGGGCTGCTCGCCGCGACCGCGTTGTCTGGCGTGCTTCCCGTCGGCGTGGCGCGTGCGGGGACGCCCACTCTGATGCGGTTCCCGAACGCGCATGGCGACCGGATCGTGTTCGTGGCGCACGGCAACCTGTGGACGGTGCCGCGCGCGGGCGGCACCGCGCTGCGCCTGACCGCGGATCCGGGACAGGACGTGATGCCGCGCTACTCGCCGGACGGGAAGTGGATCGCCTACACCGCCACCACGCAGGGCAACCAGGACGTCTACGTGATCCCGGCCGGCGGCGGCGAGGCGCGTCGCCTCACCTTCCATTCCGACGTGGTGGCCCGCGCGCCGACCCGCTGGGGCCCGGACAACATGGTGGTCACCTGGACCCCGAATTCCAAGAACATCGTGTTCATGTCGCGGCGCATGAACTGGAACCCGTCGGTGCACCGCTTGTTCCAGGTGCCGGTCGCGGGCGGGCTGCCGACGCTGCTGCCGCTCGACCGCGGCGGCCTGCTCACGTTCGGGCCGAACGACTACACCATCGCCTATACCCGCATCTTCCGCGACTTCCGCACCTGGAAGCGCTACGACGGCGGTCGCGCGCCCGACATCTACACCTACGACTTCGCCACGAAGGCGCTGACCCGGATCACCGACTGGAAGGGCAACGACACCGCGCCGATGTGGGTCGGGCGCCGGATCTACTTCCTGTCCGACCGCGACGGGCACCGCCGCGGCAACATCTGGGTGTATGACCTGGATACGAAGCAGTTCCGCCAGGTCACGCACTTCACCGACTACGACGTCGACTTTCCGTCCTACGGCGTGGGCGACGGCGGCGCCTCCGGCGGAACGATCACCTTCCAGCAGGGCGGCCACCTGTGGGCGATCACCCTGCCGGACGAGGCGCTGCACCAGGTCGACGCCGACGTGCCCGACGACGGCACGCGCACCACCACGCGCTGGGCCAAGGTGGCGGGGATGATCCGGGCCACCGACACCGCGCAGCAGGTGGACTACGCGCTGTCGCCGAACGGCGGCCGGGCGGCGTTCTCGGCGCGCGGCGACATCGTCACCGTGCCGGCCGAGCACGGCGCGATCCGCAACCTGACGCGCACCGGCGGCGCCGACGAGGACCATCCGGCCTGGTCGCCGGACGGGCGCACGCTCGCCTACACCACCGACGCCAGCGGCGAGCAGGAGGTGGCGATCCGGCCGGCGCTGGACGGCGCGGAAACGCTGCTCACCCACTTCCCGACCGGGTTCTACTACACCCCGGTCTGGTCCCCGGACGGACGGACGCTGGCGGTGCCGGACGGCAACCACGGTCTCTGGCTGGTCACCACCGACGCCGCCGAGCCCAGGCGGGTGGCGCAGGACCGGGAGCGCGAGATCCACGACCCCTCGTTCTCGCCGGACGGCAAGTGGCTCGCCTACAGCACGGTGCGCGACCACCAGCAGCGCGAGATCCACCTGTACGAGATCGCCGGCAGCCGCGACACGATCATAAGCGCGCCGACCGCGAGCGACTCCGACCCGGTGTTCTCGCCGGACGGCAAGTACCTGCTGTTCGTGTCCAACCGCCACGAGCTGCCGACCTTCTCCGACAGCGAGTTCAACGTCGCCACCCTGAAGTCGAGCGGGCTGTACATGGCGACGCTCGCCGCCACGACCCCGTCGCCGTTCGCACCGCAGTCCGACGAGAGCACGCCGGCGCCGCACCCGGACCAGCCGGCGCAGGCCAGCCTCCCGGGGCACGACGCGCACGCTGCGAACGCGGCGCCGCCGGCGCCCGGCGTGTCGGCGCCGGTGCACGTCGACCTCGACGGGCTGATGGCGCGCGCGGTGCCGGTGCCGGTGCCGCCGGCGGACATCGACGCGGTCGACATGCGCGGCGGCCGGATCTTCTACCAGACCTCGGCGCCGTCGCTGATCGAGGGCAACCTGCCGGGCGAGCGCCCGGCGCTGCACGTGTTTGACACCGCCGCGCGCAAGGACGAGGTGGTGGTCGAGAACAACGACGACTACGCCCTGTCCGCGGACGGCAACCGGGTGCTGTACAGGCTGGGCCATGCCTGGCACGTCGCCGACGCCAGGCCCGGCCACGGCAACGACCACGCGCTGGCGCTCGACGAGCTGCGCGAACGGGTCGAGCCGCGCCAGGAATGGGCCGAGATGTTCGAGAACGCGTGGCGGCTGGAGCGCGACCTGTTCTTCAACAGCGCGATGAACGGCGACGACTGGCGCGCGGTGCACGACAGCTACGCCCGGCTGCTGCCGCTGCTGGGCTCGCGCGAGGACCTGACCTACCTGATCGGCGAGATGCAGGGCGAGCTCGGCAACTCCCACACCTACGTCACCACCGGCGGCGACGAGGACCGCACCGAGCCGGTCACCACCCCGCTGCTCGGCGTCGACTACGCGCTCGACGCCGCCTCGGGGCGCTACCGGTTCGCCAAGATCTATCCCGGCGACAACAGCCGCGCCGAGTACCGCAGCCCGCTGACCGAGCCCGGCGTCGGGATACGCGAGGGCGACTACCTGCTGGCGGTGGACGGGGAGGAACTAAAGGCGCCCACGAACCCGTACAGCCTGTTCGTCGGGCTGTCCGGCCCGGTCACGCTGACCGTCTCGAGCCAGGCCACCGGCGGGCGGCGCGACGTGACGGTGCAGCCGCTGGTCAACGAGCTGCGCGTGCGCGAGCAGTACTGGATCGACCACAACCGCGACAAGGTGGACCGGCTGTCCGGCAGCCGGATCGGCTACGTCTACCTGTCGGACATGGAAAGCCTGGGGATGGAGCAGTTCATCCGCCAGTTCTACGCCCAGCTCGGCCGCCAGGCGCTGATCGTCGACGACCGCTGGAACAACGGCGGCTTCATCGACCAGATCGTGCTGGAGCGGCTGCGCCGGGTGCTGGTCGGCATGGGCACCAACCGCGAGCGCAGCGCCGAGGAAACGCCGCAGGAGCTGCTGGACGGGCCGAAGGTGGTGCTGATGAACCATTATTCCGCGTCCGACGGCGACATCTTCCCGTACTATTTCCGCAAGTACGGCCTGGGCCGCCTCATCGGCACACGCACCTGGGGCGGCGTGCGCGGCATACGCGGCAACTGGACCCTGCTCGACGGCGGCTCCATCACCGTGCCGGAGCACAGCCTGTACGGCACCGACGGCCAGTGGATCATCGAGAACCACGGCGTCGATCCCGACATCGAGGTCGAGGACGTGCCGGGCGAGTTCCTGTCCGACCACGACATCCAGCTCGAGACCGGGGTGAGGACGCTGCTGGCGGAGCTGGCGCAGACGCCGCACCGGGTGGCGCCGCCGCCGCCGCTGCTGCCGGCCTATCCGCCGGACGGCAACGTGCCGCCGGCCAGCCACTGACCGGCGGGCGGCGTCACGGCCCCAGGTACTTCGCGAACCAGGCCAGCGTGCGCCGGCGCGCGTCCGCCTGGTCCTTGGGGTCGTGCAGGCCGTGGCCCTGGCCGGCA
>CAXUEL010000081.1:0-13025 GCA_964249915.1 uncultured Acetobacteraceae bacterium
GGGGGGTTGGCCCCGCAAAAAAAAACCGCCGGGCCGGGGCGCCGGGCCGGCCCTCCAGTCCGTTTGTCGGCCGGTGACGGCCGCCAGCTGCCTATTCCGCCGCCTTCACCGCCGGCGCCGGCACGTCGCGCCCGATGACCCGCTGCTTGTCGCGGCCGGCGGCCACGGCACGCAGCTTGTTCATCACCGAGCCCGTCCCCGCCGGGATCAGCCGCCCGACGATGACGTTCTCCTTGAGCCCGTTCAGCGTGTCCACCTTGCCGGCCGTGGCTGCCTCGGTGAGCACGCGCGTGGTCTCCTGGAACGACGCCGCTGAGATGAACGAGTGCGTCTGCAGCGAGGCCTTGGTGATGCCCTGCAGCACCGGCATCGCGTGCGCCGGCCGCTCGTTCGCCTGCACCCGCTTGGCGTTCTCGCCCTCGTATTCGATGCGATCCACCGTCTCGCCGATCAGGTAGGTCGTGTCGCCAGGCTCCAGGATCTCCACCTTCTGCAGCATCTGGCGGACGATCACCTCGATGTGCTTGTCGTTGATCTTCACGCCCTGCAGCCGGTAGACGTCCTGGATCTCGTTGACCAGGTAGTCCGACAGCGCCTCGACGCCCAGCACCTTGAGGATGTCGTGCGGCACCCGCGGCCCGTCGACCAGCGGATCGCCCCGGCGCACGAAGTCGCCTTCCTGCACCGACACGTGCTTGCCCTTCGGGATCAGGTAGTCGGTCTCCTCACTTGTCTCGTCGTTCTTCACGATCACCCGGCGCTTGGCCTTGTAGTCCTTGCCGAACTCGATGCGGCCATCGGTCTCGGCGATGATCGCGTGGTCCTTCGGCCGCCGTGCCTCGAACAGCTCCGCCACCCGCGGCAGGCCGCCGGTGATGTCGCGGGTCTTCGAGCCCTCGCGCGGGATGCGCGCCAGCACGTCGCCCGCCGCCACCACCGCGCCATTCTCGACCGACAGGATCGAGTCCGGCTGCAGGAAGTAGCGCGCCTCGCCGCCGGTGCCGAGCTTGAGCACCTCGCCGCGCTCGTCCTTCAGCTGCAGGCGCGGACGCAGGTCCACGCCCTTCGACGCCTGCTTGTAGTCCACCACCACCTTGGAGGTGAGCCCGGTGACCTCGTCCATCCGCTCCACCAGGGTGATGGAGTCGATCAGGTCGAGATACTCCACGGTACCGGCCCGCTCGGTGATGATCGGCAGGGTATACGGGTCCCACTCGGCCAGCTTCTGCTGGCGCGACACCGTCGCCCCCTCGTCCACCAGCAACCTGGCGCCGTACGGCACCCGGAACCGCGCCCGCTCGGTACCCTTCTCATCGGTCAGCACGATCTCGCAGTTGCGCGACATCACCACCGGCACGCCCTGGCTGTTCTGCACCACCGTGCGGTTCTTCACCGTGACCAGGCCGTCATGCGACGCCTCGACCATCGACTGCTCGGCACCGCGCTGTGCCGCGCCGCCGATGTGGAAGGTGCGCATGGTCAGCTGCGTGCCCGGCTCGCCGATCGACTGCGCCGCGATCACGCCGACCGCCTCGCCGATGTTGACCGGCGTGCCGCGGGCCAGGTCGCGCCCGTAGCACAGCCCGCACACGCCGACGCGGCTGTCGCAGGTCAGCACCGAGCGGATCAGCATGCTTTCCACCGCCCCGTTCTCGACCAGCTCGGCTTCCGCTTCCCCAATCAGGGTGTTGCGCGGCAGCACGACGCTGCCGTCGACCGGCGAGATCACGTCCGTCGCGGTGGTACGGCCCAGGATCCGCTCGCTCAGCGACGACACCACCTCGCCGCCATCCATCACCGCGCGCACCGTCAGGCCGCGCTCGGCGCCGCAATCCTCCTCGACGATGATGCAGTCCTGCGCCACGTCGACCAGTCGGCGCGTGAGGTAGCCCGAGTTCGCGGTCTTCAGCGCGGTATCCGCAAGTCCTTTGCGAGCACCGTGGGTGGAGGTGAAGTAGTCGAGGACCGACAGGCCCTCCTTGAAGTTGGCGATGATCGGCTGCTCGATGATCTCGCCGGACGGCTTGGCCATCAGCCCGCGCATGCCGGCCAGCTGCTTCATCTGCGCCGGCGAGCCGCGCGCGCCGGAGTGGCTCATCATCCACACCGAGTTGGTCTGCTTGCCAACCTCCTGGCGCGAGATCTCCTTCATCATCGCCGCCTGCACCTCGTCGGTGCAGCGCGACCAGGCGTCCACCACCTTATTGTAGCGCTCGCCGGCGGTGATCAGCCCGTCCTGGTATTGCTGCTCGAACTCCTTGACCTCAGCGGTGGTCTTGTCCACCAGCGGCTTCTTCGCGTCCGGGATGATCATGTCGTCCTTGCCGAACGAGATGCCGGCCTTCGCCGCCTGGCCGAAGCCCAGCCCCATCAGCCGGTCGGCGAAGATCACGCACTCCTTCTGGCCGCAGTGGCGATACACCGCGTCGATCACGTCGGACACGTTCTTCTTGGTCAGCTGCTTGTTCAGCAACGAGAACGGCACCGCCGGATGCTTGGGCAGGATCTGAGCGATCAGCATGCGCCCAGGCGTGGTGATGACGGTGCTGCGGACCTTCTTCCCGTCGGCATCCACGGTCTCGTAGCGCGCACGGATCTTGTCGTGCAGGCGCACCGCCTTCTCGGTCAGCGCGAACTCGATCTCGCCGATCGAGCCGAACGCCGGCGCGCCGGTGACGGTGACCCGCCCCTTGTCGTCGTACTCGTTCTGGTCCGGCGTCTGGCGGAACTCCGCCGTCTCCAGCGACAGGTAGTACAGCCCCAGCACGATGTCCTGGCTCGGCACGATGATCGGCTTGCCGTTCGCCGGGCTCAGGATGTTGTTGGTGCTCATCATCAGCACCCGCGCCTCGAGCTGCGCTTCCAGGCTCAGCGGCACGTGCACCGCCATCTGGTCGCCGTCGAAGTCCGCGTTGAAGGCGGTGCAGACCAGCGGATGCAGCTGGATCGCCTTGCCCTCGATCAGCACCGGCTCGAATGCCTGGATGCCCAGCCGGTGCAGCGTCGGCGCCCGGTTCAGCATCACCGGATGCTCGCGGATCACCTCCTCCAGGATATCCCAGACCTCGGGACGCTCCTTCTCCACCATGCGCTTCGCCGCCTTGATGGTGGTGGCGTGGCCGTACTTCTCCAGCTTGGAGTAGATGAACGGCTTGAACAGCTCGAGCGCCATCTTCTTCGGCAGCCCGCACTGGTGCAGCTTCAGCTCCGGCCCCACCACGATCACCGAGCGGCCGGAATAGTCCACGCGCTTGCCGAGCAGGTTCTGCCGGAACCGCCCCTGCTTGCCCTTCAGCATGTCGCTCAGCGACTTCAGCGGACGCTTGTTGGCCCCGGTGATGGCGCGGCCGCGACGGCCGTTGTCGAACAGCGCGTCGACGCTCTCCTGCAGCATGCGCTTCTCGTTGCGCACGATGATGTCCGGGGCGCGCAATTCGATCAGGCGCTTCAACCGGTTGTTGCGGTTGATCACGCGGCGATACAGGTCGTTCAGGTCCGAGGTCGCGAACCGGCCGCCATCCAGCGGCACCAGCGGACGCAGCTCGGGCGGGATCACCGGCACCACGTCCAGGATCATCCAGTCCGGACGCGAGCCGCTTTCCGCGAACGCCTCGACCAGCTTCAGCCGCTTGACCAGCTTCTTGCGCTTGGCCTCCGACGTGGTGTCCTTGAGGTCGCTGCGCAGCTTCACCTTCTCGGCGTCGCAGTCGACGCTGACCAGCACCGACTTGATCGCCTCGGCGCCGATGCCGGCGCGGAACCCGTCCTCGCCGAACTCGTCCTGCTTGGCGAGAAGCTGGTCCTCATTCAGCAGCTGGTGCAGCTTGAGGTCGGTCAGGCCCGGCTCGAGAACCACGTAGCTCTCGAAATACAGGATCTTCTCCAGCTCCTTGAGCGTGAGATCGACCATCAGCCCGATGCGGCTGGGCAGCGACTTCAGGAACCAGATGTGCGCGACCGGCGAGGCCAGCTCGATGTGGCCCATGCGCTCGCGGCGCACCTTGGCCAGCGTCACCTCGACGCCGCACTTCTCGCAGATGATGCCGCGGAACTTCATCCGCTTGTACTTGCCGCACAGGCACTCGTAGTCCTTGATCGGACCGAAGATGCGCGCGCAGAACAGCCCGTCCCGTTCCGGCTTGAACGTGCGGTAGTTGATGGTTTCCGGCTTCTTGATCTCGCCGTAGGACCAGGAGCGGATCTGTTCCGACGAGGCCAGCTGGATCTTGATCTGGTCGAAGGTCTGCGCCTGGCCGGTCTGGCCAAGGATCTTCATCAGTTCGTTCATGCGCCGAAACCCTTCACGAAGGGAGGCCGACCGCACGAGGCGGCCGGCAAACCGTTGAATACGATGTGGAAGGCCAGGGCTCTGCCCTGGACCCGCTCAAGGCTCGCCTTGAGAATCCGTTTCCGAAGGTGCGCCTTTGGCGGGTTCCAAGGGCAGAGCCCTTGGCCTTGCGTCCTCAAGTCCCGCTCTGCTCCAGGTCCACGTTCAGGCCGAGCGACTTCAGCTCCTTGACCAGGACGTTGAAGCTCTCCGGGATGCCGGCCTCGAAGTCGTCCTGCTCGCGCACGATCGCCTCGTAGACCTTGGTGCGGCCGGACACGTCGTCCGACTTCACCGTCAGCATCTCCTGCAGCGTGTAGGCGGCGCCGTACGCTTCCAGCGCCCACACCTCCATCTCGCCGAAGCGCTGCCCGCCGAACTGCGCCTTGCCACCCAGCGGCTGCTGCGTGACCAGCGAGTACGGCCCGATCGAGCGCGCGTGGATCTTGTCGTCCACCAGGTGGTGCAGCTTGAGCATGTACACGTAGCCCACCGTCACCTTGCGCTCGAATGGCTCGCCGGTGCGCCCGTCGGTCAGCTGCGACTGGCCCGAGGTGTCCAGCCCGGCCCGGCTCAGCATCGCCTCGATGTCGGAGATGCGGGCGCCATCAAACACCGGCGTCGCGATCGGCACGCCCTTGCGCAGGTTGTGCGCCAGCTCGACCAGCTGCTCGTTCGGCAGCGTGGCGATGTCGTCGCGATACACCTCGTCGCCGTACACCGCCTTCAGCTCGTCCAGCAGCTCCTGCTTCGCCGCACCCGTGCGCTGGTACTCGTCCACCAGCTCGCCGATCCCCTTGCCGATGTTGGCGCAGGCCCAGCCCAGATGCGTCTCCAGGATCTGCCCGACGTTCATGCGCGACGGCACGCCGAGCGGGTTCAGCACCAGGTCGACCGGCGTCCCGTCCTCCAGGAACGGCATGTCCTCGACCGGCGTCACCCGAGACACCACGCCCTTGTTGCCGTGGCGTCCGGCCATCTTGTCGCCCGGCTGCAGCTTGCGCTTCACCGCCACGAACACCTTGACCATCTTCATCACGCCGGGCGGCAGCTCGTCGCCGCGCTGCAGCTTCTCGACCTTGCTGTCGAACCGCGCCTGGATGCGGCCCACCGCGAAGTCGAACTCGCGCTTCAGCGTCTCGATCTCGGCCACCGCCTGGTCGGACGCCACCACGACGTTGCGCCACGCCCCGCGCGGATGCTCGCCCAGCACCTCCTCGGTCAGCTCCGTGCCCGACTTGATGCCCTTGAACCCGGCGCCCGCCTTCTGCCCGAGCAGGCGCTCGCGCAGCCGGTTGTAGAACGACCGCTCCTGGATCGCGCGCTCGTCGTCGCGGTCCTTGGCCAGCCGCTCGATCTCCGAGCGCTCGATCGCCATCGCGCGCTCGTCCTTGTCGACGCCGCGACGCGAGAACACGCGCACGTCGACGATGGTGCCCGTCGTCCCCGGCGGCAGCTTGAGCGAGGTGTCGCGCACGTCGGACGCCTTCTCGCCGAAGATGGCGCGGAGCAGCTTCTCCTCCGGCGTCATCGGGCTTTCGCCCTTCGGCGTCACCTTGCCGACCAGGATGTCGCCCGGGTTCACCTCCGCGCCGACATACACGATGCCGGCCTCGTCGAGGTTGCGCAGCGCCTCCTCGCCGACGTTGGGGATGTCGCGGGTGATCTCCTCCTGGCCGAGCTTGGTGTCGCGCGCCATGACCTCGAACTCCTCGATGTGGATCGAGGTGAACACGTCGTCGCGCGCGATGCGCTCGGAGATGAGGATGCTGTCCTCGAAGTTGTAGCCATTCCAGGGCATGAACGCGACCAGCACGTTGCGCCCCAGCGCCAGCTCGCCCAGCTCGGTGGACGGGCCGTCGGCGATGATGTCGCCCACCACCACCCGGTCACCCACACGCACCAGCGGACGCTGGTTGATGCAGGTCGACTGGTTGGAGCGCATGTACTTGCGCAGCCGGTAGATATCCACGCCCTGCGTCGCGCCGCCCTCATCGGTCGCCCGCACCACGATGCGCGCCCCGTCGATCTGGTCGACCACGCCCGGCCGGCGCGCGACGATCGTCGCACCGCTGTCACGCGCGACCGCCGCCTCCATCCCGGTGCCGACCAGCGGCGCGTCCGACTGGATCAGCGGCACCGCCTGGCGCTGCATGTTCGAGCCCATCAGCGCGCGGTTGGCGTCGTCGTTCTCCAGGAACGGGATCAGCGCGGCCGCCACCGACACCAGCTGCTTCGGCGACACGTCGCAGGCGGTCACGTCCTCCGGCTTCACCAGCCGGAAGTCGCCGCCACGACGCACCGAGACCAGTTCGTCGGTGAGGTTGCCGCTGGCATCCTGCGCGGCATCCGCCTGCGCCACCACCAGCTTCTCCTCCTCCATCGCCGACAGGTATTTCCACCCGTCCTGCAACGCGCCGTCCTTGACCAGGCGATACGGCGTCTCGATGAAGCCGTACTTGTTCACCTTGGCGTAGGTGGCGAGGGAGTTGATCAGGCCGATGTTCGGCCCTTCCGGCGTCTCGATCGGGCAGATGCGGCCGTAATGCGTCGGGTGCACGTCGCGCACCTCGAAGCCGGCGCGCTCACGCGTCAACCCGCCCGGGCCAAGCGCCGACAAGCGACGCTTGTGCGTCACCTCGGACAGCGGGTTGGTCTGGTCCATGAACTGCGACAGCTGCGACGAGCCGAAGAACTCGCGCACTGCGGCTGCCGCCGGCTTGGCGTTGATCAGGTCGTGCGGCATGACGGTGTCGATATCGACCGATCCCATCCGCTCGCGGATCGCGCGCTCCATGCGCAGCAGCCCGACGCGATACTGGTTCTCCATCAGCTCGCCCACCGAACGCACCCGGCGGTTGCCGAGGTTGTCGATGTCGTCGATGGTGCCGCGACCGTCCTTGAGCTCGCAGAGGATCTTCACCGTGCGCAGGATGTCCTCCTTGCGCAGCACACGCACCGTATCCTCGGCATCCACCGACAGCCGCATGTTCATCTTCACGCGCCCGACGGCCGACAGATCGTAGCGGTCGCCATCGAAGAACAGCCCGCGGAACAGCGCTTCCGCGGTGTCCGGCGTCGGCGGCTCGCCCGGGCGCATCACCCGGTAGATGTCGACCAGCGCATCCTCACGCGATCCGTTCTTGTCCACCGCCAGGGTGTTGCGTATCCACGGACCGTTGCTGTTGTCGACCGCCAGCGTCGGCAGCCGGTCGATGCCCATCTCCTCCAGCGCCAGGAGGCGCGGCTCGGTCAGCTCCTCGCCGGCCTCGCCGTGGATCTCGCCGGTGTCCTCGTTGACCAGGTCGAACGCGACGTAGCGCCCGAGCAGGTCGGCGCGTCCGACCAGCACCTCCCTGGTCTTCTCGGCGATCTTGCGCGTCGAGCGCGCGGTCAGCTTGTCGTCCGCCTTGGCCACCACCTCGCCGGTATCCGCGTCGACCAGCGGCTCCAGCAGCTTCAGGCCGCGGAACGCGTCGGGGTCGAACGGCCGCGCCCAGCCCTTGGGCGTGCGGGTGAATACCACCTGGCCATAGAAGCTGCCCAGGATCTCGTCCTGGTCCATGCCGCGTATGTCCATGGAGTCGACGTCGCCGCCCTCCGCCGCCTTGGCGGCGCGCGCCGCTGCCGACGCCTTGCCCTCCAGCGCGTACAACAGCGTTGTCACCGGCAGCTTCCGCTTCCGGTCGATGCGGACGTAGACCATGTCCTTGCTGTCGAACTCGAAGTCGAGCCAGGAGCCGCGATACGGGATCACCCGGGCCGCGAACAGGAACTTGCCAGATGAATGCGTCTTGCCCTTGTCGTGGTCGAAGAACACGCCCGGGCTGCGGTGCATCTGGCTGACGATGACCCGCTCGGTGCCGTTGATGATGAAGGTGCCGTTGTCCGTCATCAGGGGCATGTCGCCCATGTAGACGGGCTGCTCCTTGATGTCGCGGATCGAGCGGGAGCCGGTGTCCTCGTCCACGTCCCACACGATCAACCGCAGGATCACCTTCAGCGGCGCCGCGAACGTCATGCCGCGCTGGATGCACTCCTCGACGTCGTACTTCGGCTCCTCGAGCTCGTAGTGCACGAACTCCAGCCGACCGCGGCCGGCGAAGTCGTTGATCGGGAACACCGAACGGAACACCTCCTGCAGCCCGGACGGCGTCCGGCTGTCGGGAGCCACGTTCATCTGTAGGAACGCCTCGTAGGAGGCGCGTTGCACGTCGATCAGGTTGGGCATCGGAGCCACTTCGGGGATGCGCCCGAAGCTCTTGCGGATGCGCTTGCGTCCCGTGAACGATTTGGTCATCGCGTTCATCGTGTATCCTGCCCCGTCGCCTGCCGGCTCCGAGTCCTGCGCGGACGGTGGGGACATGCCATGCTGCGGCACCCGCACCCGTCCGGCCAAACCCTCGGCCGGAAAAAACCTCGACGTCCCGGCGGCAAACGACGCCGCCCGGACGATCTCAACGCCTCAGGCGCCCGACCACATCCGGACGTGTCCGGAGGATCCAGGCGCCACCACGACCAGAAGGGCGGGAACCATTCCTGATTCCCACCCCGCCTGGACTACCGTTCCGGCCGGAGCCCCGACCGCGCGACAAGAACCCTACTTGACTTCGACAGTGGCGCCCTGCTCTTCCAGCATCTTCCTGAACTTCGCGGCGTCTTCCCTGTTGACGCCTTCCTTCACCGGCTTCGGCGCGCCCTCGACCAGGTCCTTGGCCTCCTTCAGACCCAGGCCGGTGATGGTGCGGACCTCCTTGATCACGTTGATCTTCTTCTCGCCCGCCTTGGCGAGGATCACCGTGAACTCGGTCTGCTCCTCGACCGGCGCCGCGGCAGCGGCGGTCGGGGCGGCAGCGGCGGCAACCGGCGCCGCGGCGGACACGCCCCACTTCTCCTCGAGGAGCTTTGACAGCTCCGCAGCCTCGAGGACGGTGAGAGCGGACAGCTCGTCAACAAGCTTCGTCAGATCGGCCATGGTGTGATGTTCCTGATATAAAGGCTGGGTGGTTCCATGCAAGCCCGGTTCCCGGGACTGCGATCACTTTTCGGCTGGCCTCGGCCCTGCTCCGCCTCAGGCGGCCTCGGGCTCGGCCTCCGCGTCGTCCTTCTTGGCGTAGGCCCCGAAGACCCGCGCAAGCTGTCCCGCCGGCGCCTGCAGCACGCCCGCGATGCGGGTCGCGGGCGTGGCGATGAGCCCCACCAGCTGCGCACGCAGGACGTCCAGGGACGGCAGCTCGGCCAGCGCCCGGACACCATCCGCATTCAGCGTCTGGGTCCCGAGCGCACCGCCGAGGATGACGAGCTTGTCGTTGGTCTTGGCGAACTCGACCGCCACCTTGGCCACCGCCACCGGGTCGTGCGCCCACGCGAGCGCGGTCGGTCCCTTCAGCAGTGGCACGATGCCGTCGAATCGGGTCCCATCCAGGGCGAGCGTGGCCAGCCGGTTCTTCGCGACCTTGAACGTCGCACCCGCGGCGCGCATCCGGCTCCGCAGCCCCGTCACCTGGGCGACCGTCATCCCGTCATTGCGGGTGACGACGACCATGGACGTGTCTGCGAACACGGCGGCGAGCGAGGCGACGAACGCGTGCTTCTCCGTACGGTCCAAATCCCGTCTCCGTCGTGGCCCGCCGGGCAGACGCCAGGCAGGCCGGGTTGCCCATGGACCGGCACGCGCGCGAGCACCCACCGGTCCGGTTCGCCTGTCCATAAGCGAGAAGTCGGAACCACCAGCGAACTGGCGTCTCCCGTCTTTCGCGCGCCGGTCCCGGAGGATCGATTAAGGCGCCGTCCCGGAGGAAGGCCGCCGCGTGCGGTCTCGGACAGGTACGGAAGAACAGCCGAGCGGCCGCTCCCCTGCTCGCCGGCGCCGAAGCGCCGGCGCATTCTCTAGCCGGCGGTGAAGGACGACACGTCCACCTTCACGCCGGGCCCCATGGTCGAGGACAGCGCCGCCCTCTGCAGGTAGGTGCCCTTGGCCCCCGTGGGCTTTGCCTTCTGGATCGCGTCCACCAGGGCTCGGATGTTCTCCGCCAGCTTGGCCGGCTCGAACGACGCCTTGCCGATGCCGGCATGGATGATCCCGGCCTTCTCGGCGCGGAACTCCACCTGCCCCGACTTGGCGGCGCCGACCGCGCCCTTCACGTCCATGGTCACGGTGCCGAGCTTGGGGTTCGGCATCAGCCCGCGCGGGCCTAGGATCTTTCCCAGCCGCCCGACCAGCGCCATCATGTCCGGGGTCGCGATGCAGCGGTCGAAGCCGATCTCGCCAGCCTGCACCTTCTCCGCCAGGTCGTCGGCGCCCACCACGTCGGCGCCCGCGTCCAGCGCTTCCTGCGCCTTCGGGCCGCGCGCGAACACGCCCACGCGCAGCGTCTTGCCGGTGCCGTTGGGCAGGCTCAGCAGGCCGCGCACCATCTGGTCGGCGTGGCGCGGGTCGATCCCCAGCCCCAGGGACAGCTCCACCGTCTCGTCGAACTTGGCCGTCGCGTTGGTCTTCACCAGCGCGATCGCCTCGTCCAGGCTGTACGCCTTGTTGTGCTCGACGGTCGCCTCGGCGGCGAGCAGACGCTTGTTCTTGGCCATGGCTCAGCCCTCCACCACGGTGAGACCCATCGATCGCGCCGAGCCCGCCAGCATGCGGACCGCGCCGTCGACGTCGTTGGCGTTCATGTCCTTCATCTTGATCTCGGCGATCTCGCGCAGCTGGCTGGTGGTCACCCGCCCGGCCGCAGCACCCTTGCCCACCGTGGCCGAGCCCTTGGACACCTTGGCCGCGCGCAGCAGGAAGTGTGTGTTCGGCGGCGTCTTGGTGATGAAGGTGAAGGTGCGGTCTGCGAACGCGGTGATCACCACCGGCGTCGGCGTGCCGGGCTCCATGCCCTGCGTCGCCGCGTTGAACTCCTTGACGAACTGCATGATGTTCAGGCCGCGCTGCCCCAGCGCCGGGCCCACCGGCGGCGACGGGTTCGCCTTGCCGGCCGGGATCTGCAGCTTGATGTAGCCGACGATCTTCTTGGCCATATCCTGGGCTCCTTGAGGTTCCAGGACCGCGGTGCAAGCGACATACCCGCCGGCACGAGGCCAGCCGGGCGCATCTCCCGCGTTCCAGTGAGGGAGGCGGGCCTGTAGCCTAGCCGACCGGCGAAGGCAAACGGAATCAGCCGGGTGGCTGCGATGCGTCGGCCGTGCCGGCGCCGGTGCCGTCCGGCCGCGGCTTCCGGTCGCTGCCGGTGATCGCCACCGGGTCGAACGGCAGCACCCCGTCCTCGCTCGGCAGGTCCGCCGTGCTCCAGCCGCCGCCGACCGCGCGCACCAGCGACACCGCCGCCTGCAGCCGCGCGGTGTCCACCTCCACCGCGGCGATCTGCGCCGTCAGCGCCGTCACCTGCGCCACCACCGCGTCGAGGTAGTTGGTCAGCCCCCCGGTATACAGCGCCAGCGTCATCGCCTGCGCCCGGTCCGCCGCCGCCACCGCCTCCCGCTGCTCCTGCGCCTCGGTGGCGAGCTGCGCCGTCAGGGTCAGCCCGTCCTCGACCTCCCCGAACGCTCCCAGCACCGTCGAGCGGTACGCGTCCACCGATTGCTGGTACGCCGACCAGCTCCGCTGCAGCTCCGCCCGGCGCAAGCCCCCCTCGAACAGCGGCAGCACCGAGCCGGCGCCGATCGTCCACAGGCTGTTCGGCAGGCTGGCCAGGCTGAACCCGGTATCCTGGAACCCGCCGAGCAGGCTGATGGTGATGTCCGGATAGAACGCCGCCCGCGACACCCCGATCCCGGCGTTCGCCGCCGCCATCGCCCGCTCGCCCTGCGCGATGTCCGGCCGGCGCTGCAGCAGCTGCGACGGCACTCCCGTCGGCACCGCCGGCACCGTCAGCCGAGCGTCGTCCACCGGCTCGATCCGGAACGTGCTCGGGTTCGCCCCCGCCAGCACCGCGATCGCATGCTGCAGCACCGCGCGCTGCCCCGACACCCCGCTCTCCAGCGCCTCGGTGGCGGTGAGCTGGTTCTCCGCCCGCGCCACGTCCAGCCCCGACGCGATCTTGCCCTGCAGCCGCAGCTCGGTGATTTCCACCGCCTGGCGATAGAACCCGACCGCCTGCCGGTACACCGCGTCCTGCGAGTCCAGCCCGCGCAGGCCCACGTAGTCGGTCGCCAGCTCCGCCTGCAGGATCAGCCGCGCCGACGCCAGGTAGGCCGCACTCGCCTGCGCCAGCCGCTTCTGCTGCCGGGTCCCGTTGCGCAGCCGGTCCCAGAAGTCGGGCTCCCAGGACGCCGTCGCCTCGATCAGGTTCGACGATTGCCGGGTCGGGCCGCCGCCGCCGTAGAACAGCCGGTGCTCCGACTGCCGGTTGTCGGTGGTGGACGCGTTGCCGGCCACCTGCGGGAACAGCCCGGAGCGCGCCTCCGCCGCCAGGTCGCGCGCCTGCACGTACTGCTCGTAGATCCCCTGGAGGTCCGGGCTGTCCGCCGTCGCCTCGACCTCCAGCCGGTCCAGCACCGGGTCGCCGAACCGCTGCCACCACGGACCGCGCGGCAGGGTGTCGAGCGGATCCGCCCGCCGGAACGGCCCCGACCCGGCATAGCCGTCCGGCAGCAGGTAGTGCGGCGGCCGGTACTGCGGCGCCAGGTCGCACCCCGAGGCCAGCCCGAGCAGCAGCGCCGCCGCGGCACGCGGCGCCACCCGGCCGCCCCGGCC
>CAXUEL010000082.1:0-13025 GCA_964249915.1 uncultured Acetobacteraceae bacterium
GGGGCGCGCGCGCCGAGAGCGCGGTGCGGGTGAGGCGCGCCACCGCGGCGGCGGACGGAGCGGACAGGCCGGACCGGCGCGCCAGGCTGCCCAGCGCGTCCGCCACCAGGTCCGACGCGTCGCCGCCGAGCAGCACCGGGCGCTGCGGCACCGGCAGCGCGTCCAGCATCGCGGCCTGCGCCGGCCCGCCATCCGGACGCTCGACGAACACGCGGCCGCGCCGCGCCTGGCTGACGCACCAGAACGGATCGTCGCCGGCGACCGCACGAAGCCCCGGCGCCAGCGCCTCCCCCACCGTGACGCCGACCAGCTCCGCCCCGCCACCCAGGGCCAGGCCGTGCGCCAGCGCCAGCGTTGCCCGCAGCCCGGTGAAGCTGCCGGGGCCGACCACGACCGCGACGAGGTCCAGGCTCGCCGCCGGCCAGGACAGCGCGCCGAGCCGCTCCTGCAACAGCAGCGGCAACGCGGCGCCGTCGCGGCCCGGCAGCGTGCCGTCGGACCGGACGTGCAAGGCGCCGTCATCCAGCACGAGCAACCCGAACCCGATCCCGGCGGCAGCGGACGCCCCGTTGAGCGCCAGGATCCGCGTCACAGCAGCATGCAGGCTTCGTCGAAGGTCAGGCGCGGCGCGCGCGGCTGCTCGGACGCGCCCGACGCGTAGCCGAGGTTGACCAGGAAGTTGGAGCGCCAGCCGCTGCCGGCCAGGAAGATGTCGTCCACCAGCTGGTTGTCGAACCCCGACATCGGCCACACGTCGAGGCCCAGCGCGCGTGCGGCCAGGATCAGGTAGCCGCCCTGCAGGGACGCGTTGCGGAACGCGGTCTCCTCCGACAGGGCGAAGTCGGCGGCGAACCAGGAGCGCGCGTCCTGCGACGGATACAGGCGCGGCAGCTGCTCAAAGAACAGCGGATCCTGCGCCACGATCACCGTGACCGCCGCCTCCATCGTCGCCTCGACGTTGCCGGCCGACAGGGCCGGGCGCAGGCGCTCGCGGCTGTCGCGCGTGGTCAGGAACACGAAGCGGCCGGGCGAGCAGTTGCCGGAGGTGGGGGCGAGCTTCACCAGGTCGTAGAGCGCGTGCAGCGTGTCCTGCGGCACCGGCGCCGCGGTCCAGGCGGCGGGGGTGCGTGCGGTGCGGAACAGCGCGTCGAGCGCCGGATCGTCGAGCGGCATGGCGGCGCTGGCCTCGCCCGGTCCGGGCGCGCCCTGCCGTCAGGCCTCGACCTGCTCCACCGACTGCACCTCGGGGACGTAGTGGCGCAACATGTTCTCCACCCCGTGCTTCAGCGTGGCACGCGAGGACGGGCAGCCGGAGCAGGCGCCCTGCATGTGCAGCCGCACGACGCCGTCGCGGTAGCCGCGGAACACGATGTCGCCGCCGTCGCCGGCCACCGCCGGACGCACCCGGGTATCGAGCAGCTCCTTGATCTGGTCGACGATCTCCTGGTCCTCGGGCAGCACGTCCTCGTCCGCCGCAAAGGCCTCGCCCTCGATCACCGGGCGCCCCGAGACGAACTGGTCGACCACCACCGACAGCACCAGCGGCTTGAGCGCGCTCCAGGACACGTCGTCGGACTTGGTGACGGCGATGAAGTCGCCACCCAGGAACACGCGCGACACCCCATCCTGGGCGAACAGCGCGGCCGCCAGCGGCGAGCGGCCGGCGGTCTCGACCGAGGTGAAGTCGGCGGTGCCTTCGGCCATCACCGGCCGCCCGGGCAGGAACTTCAGGGTCGCGGGGTTCGGGGTGTCCTCGGTCTCGATGAACATGGCGGCGATCCTGGTTCCGGTGCGAACGCGGACAGTCCGGCGGCCTGGGAAAGGCGGGGCCGGGTCCGTGGTGCGTCACATGTGGCAAGACCGCCGCGCCAGGCAAGGGGCGGCGTCCGGACCGGCGCGGGCGGGGAGTTTCCGGTTGACAGGCGGGGCCTCCGTCTGGGCATCCATCGCGGGCGGGCGGACGTGAAATCCCGGCCTGCGGCAAGGGTTTGGGCGGACGGGCTGGTGCGGCACATGAGCAGGAACTCCCTTCGCGCCGTGCTGGCGCTGCTGTGCCTGCCGGTCGCGGCGGCGTCGGGCGCGCCGGCGCGCGCGGACGGGATCGCCTTCGTGCTGAACTCCGCCGACGCCTCGATCAGCGAGTTCGACACCACGACCCTGCGCGAGATCCGCCGCCTGCCGGTGCTGCGCGAGCCGCACCACATGGCGACCACGCCGGACGGGAAGTCGCTGGTGGTCGGCGACACCGCCGGCAACGCCGCGTTCTTCCTCGACGCGCAGACCGGGCTGATGCAGCGACGGGTGCCGATGAGCGACCCGTACCAGCTGCAGTACAGCCCGAACGGCCGGCTGCTCACCGTGGCCGGGCTGGCGCGCGACCAGGTCGACATCTACGACGCCGCCACGCTGGCGCTGCTGCACCGCGTCCCGGCCCGTTCGATGCCGAGCCACATCAACTATTCGCCCGACTCCGCGACGGTGTACGTGAGCCTGCAGGACACCGGCCACCTCGTCGCGATCGACACCGCTAGCGGCCGGGTGCTGTGGGATACCCCCGTCGGCAAGACCCCGGCCGGCGTGCTGTGGCACAACAACAGGCTGCTGGTCGGGCTGATGGGCGCCACCTACGTCGCCGAGGTCGACCCGGCGGACGGGCACGTCGACCGGCGGATCGAGATGGCGCCGGGGCCGCACAACCTGTTCGTCGAGCCGAGCCGCCGCCTGCTCTACGTGACCTGCCGGGTGTCGGGCACCATCCAGCAGCTCGACTGGGACAGCCTGGCGATCCTCAAGAGCTTCCACATCCCGGGCGGCCCGGACGACATCGTCATCGCCCCCGACGGCAAGCTGTGGGCAACGCTGCGCTGGCGGCAGAAGGTGGCGATCATCGACCCGGCGACGTCGGCCGTCACCTACCTGCCCACGGGGCGCAGCCCGCACGGGATCTGGCTCAACACGACGCAGACGCCGCGCCAGCTCAGCATGCGGTGAGGCCGGCTGCCGAAGGGCAAAGCCGGGGCGACGATCACAGGCTGGTATCCGTGTCCTGCCCGAGATACGTGCGTGCTGCTGTCGTGAGCGGACGGGGCCGGTTGATGGGCGTCACGACGATGCTGCAGGTTCGGTGGACGACGAGGCCAAGGAGCAGGCGGCTGCCGCCCTGGACCACGTGGGTTTGACGATGTCCGGGGTCGTCCGGGTTTCCTGTATCGGATCGCGACGGATCAGGCGCCGCCGGGTTCCCCTCAAGCGCTCAACCCCATGACTGGGACAAGCGGTCGAGCATGATCTCTGTTCGGCCTGGAACCCGTTCATAGCTGTTCGAGGGGTAGCCGGACACGCTCGGCACCGGACCACTCCGGCGTTCCGGGGATACGCCCGCGGCAGGACGGCGGCGTGTCCGTCACGACAAGCTCGCCGTCAGCCGCTTCTTCGTGGACCGCATGCTGCCGCGGACGCTCGGCCTGGAGGCCATCCTGCTGGCCGGTGCCGTACCGCTGCCGGAACTGCAGGACGCGGCGTTCTGACGGCCGGACCATGACAAAGGATGCCGCGCCTGCCGCCGCCTTCGCGCCATGGGCCGCCACGGGACCGGAGCCGAGGTGACCTGGTCGCGGTGGTCGTCGTCCACAACGACCACGCGGGCGGCAAGGTCAGCCCAGCCGGCCGCTCGGCCATCGCCCGACGGCCGGGTGAGGTGCATGATGCGCAACCGGCTCGGAACCATGGGATCCGGACATGACGGTCCTGCCTGCGACTTGGCTGGCCACGTCCTGGCACAGGCCGTCCACCGGGGAACTGCCCGGCATCGTGGCACAGCCGGCCTGTTGGCAGGACAGCCTGGCTCGTGCTGTTAGGCAAGGATGAGCGATGATGGCGGATAAGGACATCGTGATCGTCGGCGCGGCGCGCACGCCGGTCGGCAGCTTCAACGGGGCGTTCGCCGCGACGGCGGCGCACCTGCTGGGCGCAGCCGCGATCGGCGAGGCGCTGCGGCGTGCCGAGGTCGCTCCGGCGGAGGTGGACGAGGTGATCCTCGGGCAGGTGCTGACCGCCGCCCAGGGCCAGAACCCGGCACGCCAGGCGGCCCTCGCCGCAGGGCTGCCGCAGGAAACCACCGCCTGGGGCGTCAACCAGGTGTGCGGCTCCGGCCTGCGCTCGGTGGCGCTGGGCCTGCAGCAGGTCGCCGCCGGCGACGCGTCCGTGGTCGTCGCCGGCGGCCAGGAAAGCATGAGCCTGGCGCCGCATGCCGCCCACATGCGGGCGGGGCGGAAGATGGGCTCGATGTCCCTGGTCGACACCATGGTCGTGGACGGGCTGTGGGACGCCTACAACGACTACCACATGGGCGTCACGGCGGAGAACATCGCCGCGCGCTGGCGGATCGGACGGGCGGAGCAGGATGCCTTCGCCGCCGGGTCGCAGAACAAGGCGGAAGCGGCACGGGCGGCCGGACGCTTCCGCGACGAGATCGTGCCGGTCACGGTTGACGGCCGGCAGGGCGCGCGGATCGTCGGCAAGGACGAGCACATCCGGCCCGGAACGACGATCGACGGCTTGTCGAAGCTGAAGCCTGCCTTCGACGGGACGGGCACCGTCACCGCCGGCAACGCGTCGGGCCTCAACGACGGAGCCGCGGCGGTGGTGCTGATGACGGCGTCCGACGCGGCACGGCGCGGCCTCCTGCCGCTGGCGCGGATCGCGTCCTGGGCGACGGCGGGGGTCGATCCCGCCTTCATGGGGACCGGGCCGGTTCCGGCGTCCCGCAGGGCGTTGGAGAAGGCCGGCTGGACGGTCGACGACCTCGACCTGGTGGAATCCAACGAAGCCTTCGCAGCTCAGGCGTGCATGATCAACCACGAGATGGGCTGGGACCCGTCGATCGTGAACGTCAACGGCGGCGCCATCGCCATCGGCCACCCGATCGGTGCGTCGGGGGCCAGGGTGCTGGTGACGCTGCTGCACGAGATGCGTCGCCGGGCCGCGGCGCGCGGCCTGGTGACCCTGTGCATCGGCGGCGGCATGGGCGTCGCGATGACGCTGGAGCGTTGACCCATATCCTCCCCCCAAGCCCGCCGCCTCGCCGCCGCGGGCGAGCCGATGCCGAGGTCGGACTGCACCATGATGACCAAGACCTATCCTGACGCGGACGCGGCGCTCGACGGCCTGTTGTCCGACGGCATGCTGATCGCCGCCGGCGGCTTCGGGCTGTGCGGCATCCCCGAGCGGCTGATCGACGCGATCGAGCGGGCCGGCACCAGGCGCCTGCGCATCGCGTCCAACAACGCCGGCATCGACGGCGTCGGGCTCGGTCGCCTGCTTCGCTCGCGCCAGGTGGCGATGATGATCAGCTCCTATGTCGGGGAGAACAAGGAGTTCGAGCGCCAGTACCTGGCCGGCGAACTGGCGGTGGAGTTCTGCCCGCAGGGCACGCTTGCCGAACGGATGCGGGCCGGCGGCGCGGGCATTCCCGGCTTCTACACCCGCACCGGCGTCGGCACGCTGGCCGCCGAGGGCAAGGAGCACAAGACGTTCGGGGAACACGTCTGCATCCTCGAACAGGGCATCTTCGCCGACCTCGCGATCGTCAAGGCCTGGAAGGCCGACGCGACGGGCAACCTGGTGTTCCGCAAGACCGCGCGCAACTTCAATGTTCCCGCCGCCATGTGCGGGCGCGTCACGGTGGCGGAGGTGGAGGAGATCGTGCCTGTCGGCTCGCTTGATCCGGACGGCGTGCACCTGCCGGGCGTCTTCGTGCAGCGCATCGTCTGCGGCGCGCCCTACGACAAGCGGATCGAGTTCCGAACGACCCGCTCGAGGGAGGTCGCCTGATGCCCTGGACCCGCAACCAGATGGCCGCACGCGCGGCCGGCGAGCTGCGTGACGGCTACACCGTCAACCTGGGCATCGGCATCCCGACCCTGGTGGCCAACAACATTCCGGCCGGCATGACGGTGACGCTGCAGAGCGAGAACGGCATGCTCGGGATCGGCCCGTTTCCCTACGAGGACGAGGTGGATGCCGACCTGATCAACGCGGGCAAGCAGACCATCAGCGAGTTGGCCTCGTCGTCCTACTTCTCGTCCGACGACAGCTTCGCGATGATCCGCGGCGGCCACATCGACCTCACCGTGCTGGGGGCGATGGAGGTGGCCGAGACCGGCGACATCGCCAACTGGATGATTCCGGGCAAGATGGTGAAGGGGATGGGCGGCGCCATGGACCTGGTCGCGGGCGTCAGACAGGTCATCGTGGTGATGGAGCACAACGCCAGGGACGGCGGGCCGAAGTTCGTGCCGCGCTGCACCCTGCCGCTGACCGGAATGAACGTGGTCGACATGATCGTCACCGACCTTTGCGTTTTCCGGCGGCCCGACCGCACGGGACCGTTCCAGCTCATCGAGCTCGCACCAGGAACCACGCAGGACGAGGTCGCCGGGCGAACGACGGCCCGGTACGTGATGTAGCGCATCGACGCTCCACGCGGCCACGGGATCCGCAAGTCTCCGGACGGAGCGGAGACGGCGAGGCGTGCGAGCTGCGGTGAAATCAGGGATGAGGCGAGAGTGAAGTCGGCAACGGGATGTTACTTGCCGAGCCGGTACGCGGTCCGGAACACCATCCGTTCCGGGGTGCGGCAGTCTTCTCCAGTACCTACCGCTGTGCGACGCAGCTTGTCTGCGCCACCATGCGGTCGGGCGCAGGCTAACGCTGCGAATGGCGGTCGTGGACATGACGCCAGCAAGAAGGTGTCGGGGCGCACGCGCATCGCCATGGTCGATGCCGGCCGTCGTGCCTGCTCCGGTGCAGGAGCACGACACGCTGCCTGCCCTGGACCGGGACATGGCCGAGTGGCCGGGCCTGCGCGAAGCGATGCTGAAGAGCACGGCCGCCGAACGTTGCCGGAAGCAGGCCGCCCCGCACGGCATGCGTCACCGCATGGCGGCACGCGGCGAAAAACAGAAGGACCTTGTCGTGCTTGAGCGCCAGTGGGTTGTTGAGAACAGTTTCGGCTGGCTGACCCATCGGATGGCGTGCTGCGTGACCGGACCGAGCGCCTTGACGCCGCCGCCGGGCACCTTGCCCACGTTGCTGTCTGTCTGGCGTCGAAGCGCCACTCAACCCCCAGGCTGAGCCCGCTTCGACGGGCTGCTAGACGCCGCGTCAGCTTAGCGTGCGGTGAGGGCGCCGCGGCGGCGTCACCGGTTCTGGGTTCCTGCCTGCAGCTGTTGCACACGCATCTTCAGCGCGGCGTTCATCTCGTCGAAGCTTGAGCGCAGAGCGTCGGGGTCGAAGAACCACAAGCCGATGCCGTGGAGATGCTCGCCCTGCGTCATCAGGGTACTGCGTCTGCTCGGTTGAAGCAGGAAGAAGTGCTCCGCGTCGAGCACGCCCGGCATGGCGATCCGCCCGAGCCAACGCAGCTCGCGATCCGGCCGCACCACCAGCAGCCGCGGCCAGAAGACGGTGCGGTCGTTGCCGTCGATCTCGACGTGCTCGATCACGCTGCCTGGCGCCAAGCGGCCGACCAGTCGCATGTGCGGACTCCATTGCGGATAGGCCGCGGTGTCGGTGAGCACATCCCAGACCTGCGAAGGTGTGGCCGCGATCCGGATGGTGGTGACGAGATCGTGGCGTGGCGCACATGCGAACGCCGTGACCAGCAGGAGCAGGATCACGGCGGCCGCGGTGCCGGCGATTTTCATCGGCTAACTGGGAGAAAAGGGGATCTGCATCGCGGCAGATCCCCCGGGTCGGCGCGTCAGAAGTGGGCACGCATCGTGAAGGTGACGGAAGCGGGCTCGCCCGGCAGGCCGTCGTTGAACTGCGGGCTGCAGCCATAGTTGCTGATCGCTTCGCCCTTAAACGGCCCGCTCTTGAATGTACCGCACGAGGCCGGACTGATCTGGTTGTAGAAGTACTGGAAGTAGCCCTGGTTGAAGATGTTCAGCACGTTCAGGTCGAAGTCCAGCGACTTCAGCGGACCGGCTGCGCGGATCGGCATCTTGTAGTTCAGGTCGAGGTTGAAGATCGCGAACGGCGAGATGCCGCCCCCATTGGTGTTCGTGAACGTTTCGCCGGCGGTACCTGCATAATAGGCGTAGCTGCCGTACGAGCCGATCCGGGGGATCGTCCCGAGGTTGACGAAGCCGTTGCCGTCGATGGTCGTGTACTGGTGGCCGGTATACTGTCCCTCGAAGCGGACGTTCAGCTCGTCCCTGGGCAGCAACAGATTGTGGTGGTCGTAGTCGACGCCAAACGTAGCCAGCCAGTCCGGAATACCCGAGATCGGGGTCCCGCGGATCGCCAGACCGAACTGATCCTCCTGCACCGTGACGGATGCGGTGGAAGTCGCGAGATACTTGGCCAACGTGTAGGACACGTTGCCGAACAGCTGCCAGCGCGGCGTCACCTGATAGATCGCCGAGGCCTCGAAGCCCTTGAACTCGCGCTGCCCATCGTTGGTGTAGAACGATTCGCCAGCCTGCGGACCCGACTGGTACTGGAAGAAACCGAAGTCGCGCGTGACGTGCTGGTAGAAGTAGTCAAGGTTGAGGCTGAGGTTGTTGCGGTTGTACTTCACTCCGAACTCGTACATGTGCACGATCGACGGCTGCGGCGGGCCTTCCCCTGGGATGCTCTGCGGCACGTAGTCGGCGACCGGTGCGAAGATCGCGGACTCGCCAAAGCTCGCGTAGAGGGACACGCCGCGTGCTGCAGGCAGGATCTTGTCCAGGTCGTAGTCGACGTTAACGAACGGCAGCCAGGTGCGATCCCACTTGTGCACCTTGTATTGCCCGAACGCGTCGCCGAACTGCTGGTAGTAGGCACTGTTCACGGTCGCAGCGCTTGGCGTGCCACCGAAGACGTAGCTGCCTTCCTCGCTCGTGTCGCTGGTCTGCAGCGTGAAGCCCGGCGTGACGTGCAGGGTGTTGTGGATCAGGTCGATCTTGTCCTGGAGGTAAGGCTCGTAGATCGTACGCTGTCCGCCGCCATCGTAGCCACCCCCCTGCGGTGGCAGACCGCTCTGGTTCTGCGTGGTGTGCGCGAACTCCGAAGTGGTACCGAGAAAGGATTGCGGGTTGTTCTGCGTTTCCTTCGCAATGATCGCGCCGACATGGATTGTGTTGTCGATGCCATAAAACTGCGGCGGCGTGATGCTCACGCGTGGCTGGATGCCATACGTGTCGTTGTGCTGCCGTGTGTACTGGGAGTTGGTGCCGCAGGGGCTCACCTGTCCGGCAGCCGCAAACTCCGCGGTCACGCTGGCCGGGCAATTCGCGGTCAGGTTCGGCTGGTACGGATACGCGGTCGGCTCGTAGAACGGGTTGCCATAGCCGAAATACTGCTGTTCGCCGAAGCCGGCTGGTGTCTGGATGAACGGGTTGGCGCCGCCGACAGCGGCCGAGCCCGGCTGCCCGTTCGGTGCGAACAGGGTCGGGTTGGCGTAGTCCGTGTTGTAGGTGTCGGAGTACAGGTAGAACGCGGTCAGGCCGGCGCTGACGTAGTCGTTGATGTAGGTGTCGTTCTTCAGGATCAGGGTGAAGTAGTCGTTATCGCTCCGGAAGAACTGCTGGTTGGGATTGTAGTTGCTGAAGTACCCATTCTGCTGGAGGTAGGGCAGCGGCACCGGTTCCGGCGTGATCAATCCGTTGCCGGTGTTGTAGATCGTGGTCAACTGGAACAGCGACTGGCCCTGGTTGTAGGGCTTGTCGAAGGCGAACTCCATGTTGTTGTAGCGTGCTGGCGTGTAGTCGATGAAGCCGCTGGTCTGCAAGTTGGAGTACTTGATCATCGCCTTCGGCGCGTCGACGCCGGTGCCAAGCAAGCCGTCGATCCGGCCGGTGTTGACGTCGAAGCCTTCTTCGTAGGTGTCGAAGGAGCCGACGGAGCCGAACAGATCCGCACCCGCCGTATTGTCCGGGCGAAGACTGGTATAGGCGACGGTGCCGCCGATGGTGCCGAAGGTGCTCTTGTCTGGGAAGGCGACGCCCGGATAGATCGACACGCCGCTGATCTGGTCGAGGTTGAAGTGCGATCCGAGTAGGTTGTTCAGGAAGGCACCCGAGCCGCCGCTCAGCAGATCCTGCGTCGGCACGCCGTCCAGGGTGCTGGCGACCTCGATGCCGCGGATACCACGTATGGTGAGAACCGGCTCGTTGTCGCCGATGCCCTGCTGATAAACGTTCACCGATGGGGCCTGGCGCAGCAGCGTCGCCACGCTGCCCTGCACGCCGACCTGCGAGATGGCCGCGGTGCCGAGTTCGGTGACGGCGCTGGGCGCGTCCTTCTCGCGCAGCAGGCGCTTCTGCGCCCGGACGGTGACGGTCTCGCTGTTGCCGGGCGTGTTGCCGTTCTGCGTCGGCGGTGCCTGGTCGGCGGTGTTGGCCGGGATCCCGGACGGCACGCTCTGGGCCGGCAGCTGCGCGCGGGCGGCAACGTTCGAGATAGTCAGAACAATGGCGGTCGCACCCAGGAGCGTGTGCTTACGCGTGAACAGGTTGGAAGTCCGCAATGCCTAAGTCTCCCGGAGAACGATCTGCTGGGAACCGTCCTACGGGAAACTTGATGGATTGTGGACCGATTGTGGCCGAAACCTTGCCGCAGGAACGCATTCGCGGCCGAACTGTAGCGGATACAACACGCTGTTGTTACAATGGTGCAGTCCTGCTTGCGAGACATGCAGGAAACTCCCGCGTCTGCCATGAAATTCATCGTTCTGAGTCAGCAGAACGGTCAGCTGGCATCCACGACGGCGAGGCGGTCTAGGGCGCGGCGTTCGTCAGGAAAGACAATCGCGTGGGCTGCCGCGTGATTCATCCGGGATGGACCACGCCGCGGCCTGTAGTCGGACCGGACGATGCCTAGCGCCTGTTGATCTGCAGGATCCAGAGATGCGCCATGTCGGCGGCGCCGTCGGTGCCGCCGACGGTCTGCAGCGTACGGATCGCGTCGGGCTTCATGCCGGCGTCCATCTGCGCCAGGCCGAGATGCAGCCTGGCGTCGTCGGCCGAGACCAGGCCGCCCTTGGCGATGCCGGCCTGCATCAGCGCCAGTCCCTGCAGCGCCTGGCCGGCATCGACGGCATTGCTGCCGACCGCGACCAGCGCGTTGCCGTCCGGCGCCGCCCTGGCGGCGGCCTCGTCGGAGGCAAGGCTCGCCTTCTTCGCCGCCGCGGTCTGGTCGATGAGTGCCTTGAGACGTGCCTCGCGCGGCGCTCCGGCGTCACGCCCGAGCGCGCCGCTGGCGTAGCCCGCCGCCATCACCTTCTGCGCCTGCATCGGCACGCCCTGCTGCACCGCCAGCTCGGCCATGTCCATGAAGTCGGCAGTCGAGGTCAGCAGCCCCACCGCAAGCCGGATGCGGTCGACGTCGTATTGCAGACGCTCGGGAACGTTGGGATTGGTGCGCAGGCCCTGCATCAGGTTGGCCCAGTAGTCGGGCTTCGGGTAGTACTGCACAAGCTTGACCATGGTGGCGTTGAAGCCGTTCAGGTCGCGCGACTGCTGCTGCACCGCGGCCAGCAGCTGCAGCTGGTTCTCGGTGGGAACCTGGCGCGCCCGCTCCTCCATCGCGATCTGGCGCGCCTGCGCCTGGGCCGCCTGCGGATAGTCCTTCAGCAGGTAGTAGGACTGGATCAGCAGCGTGTGCATCTGCGGGTCGTTGCCGCCGGCCTTGAAGTAGCGTTCCAGCGCGGTGACGGTGCGGCCGTAGTCGTGCGCGGTGTAGGCCAGGCCGGCTTCCGCCATCAGCAGCCTGGTCTTCTCCGCAGCCGAGGTGCGCGGGCTGGCGATCAGCACGTCGTCGGCGCCGACCGACGCCGCCACGTCGCCGGAGGACTGCGCCACGGCCGCGCGCATCTGGTCGATCACGTAGGTCTCGTCGGGGGTCTTGTCGCGCACCGCGTCGGCGGCGTTCACGTCGCGCATGGCGCCGGCGAAGTCGCGCTTGCGCAAGGCTACCTGGGCGGCCTGCAGCGGCTTGCCGACCTGAGGGCGCAGCGGATCGGCCCGGGCCAGGTCGGGCGCCAGCACGGCGCAGGCGAGAAGGCAGCCGGACACGGCATGGAGGAAGCGAGGCGTCATGTGCGTGTCATTGTCCCATGAACTGTTCGTTGCCGACGATGCCGAGCTTGGTCATGCCCAGGCGCTGCGCGTCGGCCAGGACGTGCGCGACGTACTTGTAGTTCGCGAGCTTGTTCGGCCGCAGGTGGATTTCCGGCTGGTCCGGCAGCGCCGCCGCGGTGGCGAAGTGCGACAGCAGCGACGGCTCGTCCGGGATGGCCTCGCCGTTCCACGAGATGGTGCCGTCGAAGTCGACATCGATCGTCACCACCGTGGGCGGCACCGGCGGCGGCGGCGGGTTGCCCTGCGGCAGGTCGAGCTTGGTCGCGTGGGTCTGGATCGGGATGGTGATGATCAGCATGATCAGCAGCACCAGCATCACGTCGATCAGCGGCGTGGTGTTGACGTCGACCATCACCTCGGGATCGCCGCCGGAAGAGCTCTCGTTGCCGACGTTCATGGACATGGCGGTGGGTTCCTGGTTGCGCGCGTGCCGGCCGGGACGAGGGATGCGGCAGGGTGGCGGAGAAGGGTGCGGACCGGGGAATGATCCCCGGTCCGCGCCAGGCTCGGATCAGCCGCCGTGCGGCGGCGGCTGGGTGATGAAGCCGACCTTGGAGATGCCGGCCTGCTGGCAGGCGAACACCACCTTGCCGACGCTCTCGTAGCGCGACTGGCCGTCGCCGCGTATCTGCACCTCGGGCTGCGGCTGCTTCACCGCCACCGCCTCCAGGCGGGCGAGCAGGTCGTGGGTGTCCTTGACCGGCGTGGTTTCCCAGTAGATCTGCCCGTTCTGGTCCACCGCGATGGTGACGTTCTGCGGCTTGGTCTGGGCTTCCTGGTTGGCGTCCTTGGGCAGGCTCACCTTCACCGTGTGGGTGACCACCGGGATGGTGATCAGGAAGATGATCAGCAGCACCAGCATCACGTCGACCAGCGGCGTGGTGTTGATGGCCGAGA
>CAXUEL010000083.1:0-12848 GCA_964249915.1 uncultured Acetobacteraceae bacterium
CACAGACATGGATGCGATGAACCTGGCAGAGTAGTGTTAGAGCGCCAAACAGAACTGCCTGATCTGGCTGAGACAGACGAGGGCGCGGCTGAGCACGGTGAAGATTTGGCAGGTGTCGGCCTTGCGCTCGTCGTGAATGGCGAGGCGACGCATGCGGTTCAGCCGGGATCTGGTACGCTCGACTACCCAACGATGAACGACCCAGGCGCTGACCGCTCTCGACGCCGCGGCGCGCGATGCGGGGCTGGATACTGCGGACGCGGCATTTGCGACGGCAGCGCCGATAGTCGTAGCCTTTGTCGGTATACTGTAGGCGCACCAACAGCATCCCGTGTGGCGCCACTTAGACTTCGACTTTGTGCTAGTCGCACAAGCATCGCCAGCAACTCATCCCCGACCCGTAGCCCATGTCAGCAGGCGACATCTCCCATGGCAACTTAGACTCGAGCACGAACAGGATACCGATTCACGCCGCCCGGTCCGGCAGGCGCGGGCGGCCACCCTTAGGTTTGGTTGTTCCAGGGGTGACAGCGATGCGACCGCCATCCACAGGTCGTCGGAAACAAGCAGCTTAGCCATGGCATCTACAACGCACCAGAGCGGGTTTCGTTAGGTGTTCTTGGATGAGAAGCGCTCATCCTGGGCATGGACCAAGACGTCAATCCGGCTAAGCTGAAGCGGCTCGGGCGACACAAGAGCATAACCATTCGGTCGATGCACGCTGACGCAGCTTGGGATGACGTGCTGACAGTTCCTCGATTTAGATCGGAGTGGATAAGGGTAGCGCAGCGGCTGCGCCGCACGGTGGAGTAGCGGCAGCAGCACGTGCTGATCGAGCAGGATGTGCAGGCGCCAATAGCCGAACCGGCGTCGTTCACCCGCAAGGTCATGCAAGCGGGTCCGCCTCTTCGTCCGGACGCTCCGACGTCCAGGCCACGTCTTGGGGTCGATGCTGACCGACCGGCAGTTCCGCCGCTGCGGATATTTGTGCTCCGTGATTTCCTCCGCTGGTCTTCCATCGGTCGTCGACCGACGGAACCTTGACCGGCTCCGCCTAGGTGACGGCATCCCGCCGGAAACCAACCGTCGTGACTTTTGCCAGAAAGCCCTTTCGCGTCGAGACGTCCATGATACCTTCCACCAGGAGCCGCTTCAGCCCTATGTTCTCCGCTTCCCAGAGCTCTGAGCCGCGGCGCCTCCGACACCTCCATCGCGCCGCATGTCGACTGCTACATGTAGCCGGCCATGCCGGAAGCTCCGATCCGGTCTGCGCGTCGTTTTCTCCCGGCTTGACGTTGTGGTTGCAGCGTACATGCCGGAATATCGGCTGACACCCTTCTGGTACGGATACGAGAGGATGATATGAAGACACCGACGATCATCAACATGCACACGGCACCCGAAATCGCGGCCGACGTGCCTGCCGCCTGGACGCACTTCCAGCGCGCGCTGACGCCTGCGATGAAGGATGCAGGGCCCGGGCGCTTCGGGATGGGCCGTCTCGGCATGAACGCCACGCGGGTACCCCCGGGCCACAGCGCGTGTCCAGCGCACACGCATCTCATGGCTGACGAGATCTTCATCGTTCTCGAAGGGCAAGGTCTGTTCCGCTACGGCGATCGCGTGCACGAGATCCGCCCCGGAGACTGCATCTCCTGTCCGGCCGACACGGGGATCGCCCATCAGATCGCCAACCCCGCGACCCCGGACGGCACAGGTGACCTGGTCTACCTCGCGATCGGCGCCGAGCCGCCCGGGGACGTCTGCACCTATCCCGACAGCGGCGCGCTCGTAGTTGATGGCCTCGGTCGCCACGGCTTCCTGCGCGAGGCTGATTACTACGAGGGGCAGCCACAACCTACGCCCCTTCTGACGCGCGGCCGCGATGCACCTGTCTGATCGGGGCGTGCGGGGCTGGCCCTGGGATCGTGTGGAAGCGGGTGTTCCAGGCGCTGACGGTGGACGGCGACAACCAGTACCTGATGATCGACAGCACCATGGTCCGGGCCTACCAGTAGACGGCAACCGGAAAGGGGGCTCAGAACCAAGTGCTGGGCCGTTCCCGAGGCAAAATGACGACCAAGATCCACATGCTGGCCGATGTCCTCGCTCGGCCGTTGCGCCTGATCGTCACCGCCGGGTAGACAGGCGACATTACTCAGGCTCCTGTTCTGCTGAAGGGCAGGAGAGGCCAGGTCGTGCCTGCCGACAAAGCCTACGACAGCAACGCCCTGCGTAAGCTCATCGCAGACATCAGCGCCCAGGCGGTGATCCCGTCGAACCGTTCCCATACGCTCGCTATCCCGCACGACTTCACCGTCTACAAGCACCGGAACCGCATCGGGCGATGCCTCAACAGGCTCAAGCACTTCCACCGCTTCGCCACCCGCTATGACGGGCGCACCATCCACTTCGCCGGCTTTGCTCATCCCGCAGCCACCATGATCTGGCTTTAGCGAATGTCGATGCGGACTAGACGTTTCGCTGGATGCCGGAACGGGCCAGGATGCCTGGCTTGAGACGCTCGTTCGGGCCATAATCCTCGGCGGGATGGAAGAAGAGTTTCGGCGTTTTATCGAGGTCCAGAAGGCGGCGTTGATAGGTCTTCAGGTAAGTCTCACGCTCATCTTGGCCGACGCGGCCTGGCATGTAAGCCACGAAGGGAGGATAAACGTCGAAGCCCGTGTAGCGGAGCAGCCCGTTATGCACAGGCCAGAGAACGTTCAGGATGTCGCCATCAATGCCGTCAGGGGCGTAAGTATCGGCTGAGGTCGCGGTCGTGGCGGCTACCATCGCGGTCTTTCTCTTGAGCAGCCCCACGTCGTACTTGCGGCCGGGCAGGTACGCGAAGCCGCGCGTGAAAACCCGGTCCGCCCAGCCCTTTAGAATCGCCGGCATCCCGAACCACCACACGGGGAACTGCAGGATGAGCAGGTCGGCGACGCTCAGCTTCGCTTGCTCAGCTAAGATCTCGGGAGCGAGTGCACCCCGTTCGTAGGCAGCGGTCTGCTCGCGGGCTAGGTTGAACACTCCCTCTTCCACCAAATCGCCGGCGATGTCGCCTCGGCCAGCTACTGCCCCGAAGCACATGGCATAGAGATCGCTGATGACGACCGTGTGCCCGGCTTCGCGAAGCGTCGCGACTGCTATATCCCTCATCGCGCCGTTGAAGGATTTCGGTTCCGGATGGGCATAGACGATAAGAACGTTCAAGACCAAGCTCCAACAATGGTTAAGGGTGGAGTAGACTCACCAGTCGGTAGGCAAGCACGATGGTCTGCTCACCGCTAGGTTCTGTCAGCTTTCGTGCCAGCGTCTTGATCCTGGGCGTAGCGGACACGGCAAGTCAGGCGTTCTGCATGATCCGAGCGCAATTCGGGCGCCTCCTGCGAAGCGGAAGCGGTGGAGGGAGGCGGAGATAGTTTTGTTGTGACGGCGTCAGGGTTGGAGGAGGCTACAGCGTTCCCGGTGCTTGCGGCAGAGGCGGCCGGCGGCGGCAGGATCCTTGAAGCCTGCATGCATCGGATCCTGCCCTTGATGCCGCGACGGTCCTGCTCAAGCCGGTTGTTCAGGTAGGCGCTGGTGCGATGCCGGATGGCCTGACCCAGCACGCTGCGAATAGCCCTTGGGTAGGAGCCGTGCCCGTCCGTCATCACTCGATCAGGCCCATATCCCATGTGGCCTCGGCCGAATGGTAGAACGCGTACGCGCCCTTCATGTCGCGCTACTCGCCCAGCATGGCGTCGACCAGGTCCGCGTCCCGATCGATCGCCCGGTAGAGGTAGCACACCAGCAGCCGCGGACTTTCAGGTAGGTCTCGTCGACGTGCCAAGTGGTCTCGCCGCTGCGGCGCCTGCCGTGCTGGCGCTTGCGCAGCGCCTCGCCCGTGATCGGCAGCAGCTTCGCTTGCCAGTCCTGGATGCTCTCGTGACTGACCTCGATCGCACGCAGCGCCATGATCCCGCTCAGATCGCACAGGGTCAGCCGGCAGCGGAGCCGGCAGAACACCACGAAGGCAATGATATCGCTGGTCACGCAGGTGCGGTTCAGCATACCGCCGCTGCGCTCGTCGAACTGCCGCCCGCAGGTCCGGCAGCGATACCGCCGGTAGCCGCCAGCTGTCACCTCCGGCTGCTCCGTCACCGCCCCTGGGCCACAGCACACGCAGTTCATGCCGATAACCTGCCCGCTGTCATGACCGTTCAACACCTCGGGCAGGGTTCTGTCCCCGGCTCTTAACCGTCGTGGTCTTCTCGATCTGCTGCTCCAGCCATTGAACGTAGCAGTGATGCCAAGAATGCAGAGCCGCACTACTGCCCGAAGGCGGATAGTCGGTTCGGACTTTAATCTGACAGGTTGGCCAGCTGAGAATGAGCAGGTGCGGCCGGTAACGCTGGTCACGCATCTCCTGCCGTGTCTGGCGACGACGCCGAAAGGAGATGGGAACTAAAGGTGACGGAGTATTCATGTCTTTTCGGGTTTCGGTGTCAATACGACGTTGGCATGATCGCCCTCTTAGAGAAGGATCCACCACCATGCCGCACCGTCTGTCCCGTTGCCTGCTTCCACTTATCGTCGCGGCGGTGCCGCTCACCGCCGAAGCCAAGCCGATGACCCTGCTGGATGCGGTGGCGGCTCCAGGACGAGCACCAAAGTTCGTAGCGCGCGACGGAGCGCGGCATCCGGTGCAGGAGCTGCAATTCTTTGGCATTATGCCGACGGCCAACGTTGTGGAGATCTGGCCGGGCGGTGGCTACTGGACGCAGATCCTGGCGCCGTACCTGCACGACGTGGGCCTGTATACCTTGGCGATGGGTGTGCCAGACGGGGACGTAGGGCTGGAGGTCAAGGACGTGGGGCACGAGGTCAAGCCCGAGCAGACCTTCGCGCTGAAGCTGAAATTCAAGGCGATGCTAGACGCGGATCCGGCGGTCTACGGCAAGATCCGCCTATCGGAGTTCGGCCATGGCCACGACGACCTGGCACCTCCGAACAGCGCCGACCTGATCCTGACGTTTCGCAACCTGCATAACTGGATGAACGAGGGTGATGCGCCGGAGCTGTTGGCAGCGATCTTCCGGGCGCTGAAGCCGGGCGGAGTGTTGGGTATCGAGGATCATCGAGGTAATACGACGGTGGCGCAGGATCCAAAGGCCGACAACGGCTACGTGCGACAGCCGTACGCGATTGCGCTGGTCGAGAAGGCGGGCTTCCGGTTCGCCGGGTCATCCGAGCTCGGCGCCAACCCAAAGGACACGGCGAACTGGCCGCAAGGCGTGTGGACACTGCCGCCGGTGCTGGCGCTGGGCAGAACCGACCGAGCTAAATATCAGGCTATCGGCGAAGCAGACAACTTTGTGCTCAGGTTTCGCAAGCCGACGGGCTGAGCTTGGGGCGGAAGCCGGAAACGAACCTGCTGGCACTGGTGATCGGCGCACGCAGCACCAAGCCGACGGATATGAGGACAAAGCCCGCTACAGTAGTAGCGTTGGACCCTGCCGACCAGACCATCATGGTCGCTATCTGTTGTTACCACGTAACGGCGACGCCGCCTGGGTTGCAGGTCGTGCTCATGCATCAGGTGCCGGAGCTTCTTGTTGTTCACCGTCATGCCCTGGTGACGCAGCGCCGCCGGAACCCGACGGCAGCCATAGTACTCGAACTCGTCACAGATCGCGCCGATCTGACCCGGCAGAGCTCAACGTCCAGCGGGGCCTGTGCGGTGTCGTAGAAGAGCGATCGCAGCCCTATCGGCTCGCCCGCCCGGACGACGGAGAGGCCACGGGGCCGGTAACGATGGAGGTGTTCCGGTTTCTCGGCTGGGGTGCGTGCCTCGAAGCCTTCTTTAGAGCACTTAGAGCACGATCCGATCGTTCAGGGTCGAAAGCTTTTCCCTGACGCGGTGCTGATCCGACTCATTAGGTTGGCTGGAGTGGAGGCCAGCCTGGATGGCACGGACGTTGTCGCAGAACCTTCGAGACCGGGTGATCGCAGCCGTTGACGGCGGCATGTCCGACACACAGCCGCCGAGCGCTTCGGAGTGCCGGTGGCGACCGCCATCCGCTGGGTCCGGGCTTGGCGTGCCGACGGGGTTCCGATGCCACGGCTCAAGAGTTGCGACCGGCGCGCAGGCGGATATCACCCTCGTCGAGCTCTCCGCCCTGTTGCTCGAGCAGCATGACGTCTCGTCCGCGCCCAGCACGATCTGGCGCTTCCTGGACCGACACGGGATGACCTTCAAAGGAACAGCGCATGCCTGCAAGCAGGAGCGGCCAGACGTCGCCATGCGCAGGCAGGCCTGGTTCGACGCCCAGCCTGATCTCGACCCGGCGCACCTGGTGTTCATCGATGCTTGAGCTTCGAAGGAGATCAAGGGAGCCTCCACCAAGATGGCGCGCCTCGGGCCTGACGGCACCCATGGTCCTCGACGGGCTCATGAGCGCGGAAGCCTTTCCGGCCCACATCAGCCAGGTGCTCGTCCCGACCCCATGGCCGGGCGACATCGTCGTGACGGACAACCTGCCCGCCCACAGGAGCGCCGCCATCCGCACCATGATCGAGACCGCAGGTGCGCGGCTCCGCTATCTGCCGCCCTACTCGCCGGACCTTGATCCGCTTCGCGGCTCAAGCCCAGATCGAGAACGCGTTCGCTAAGCTCGCGGCGATCCTGCGCAAGGCCGCCGCACGCACCGTCGACGACCTCTGGAACGCCGTCCGCGATGCTCTTCCAGCCTTCAGCCCACGTGAGCGCGAAGACTATTTCATTGCCGCAGGATATGAGCCGGAATGATCGATCCCGCTCTAGGCTTCAAACTCAATCAGTTCTGGTGTGGCTCGGGCCTGCTGTGATTCAAGGTCCCGGATAGCAGCGGAGGTTTGGATGGCGGGCGAGTTCTGGTTGTCGGATCGGCAATGGGCGGTGCTGCAACCCGTGCTACCGACTAACCAGCCTGGGGCCCGGCGAGTGGATGACCGCCGGGTGATCAGCGGCATCGTGCACATGCTGCGCAACGGCGGCCGCTGGCAGGACTGCCCGCCCTGCTACGGCCCGCCGACCACGGTTTACAACCGCTATCACCGCTGGTCGGGGCGCGGCCTGTGGACGGGGATGCTAGCGGCCCTGGTGGCGGCCACACCGGGCGGCCTGCACCTGATCGACAGCACCACGGCCAAGGCGCACCGCTCGGCTGCAGGCGGCAAAGGGGGGCCGACGCTCAGGCCATAGGCCGCTCGCGCGGCGGGCGTGGCACCAAGATCCACTTGGTCACGGACGGGCTCGGCCGCGTATTGCGCTTCGTGCTGACGCCGGGACACCGCGGCGATGCTCCGCAGGCCCAGCCGTTGCTGGCCGCCCTGCCGGTCCCGGCCTTCTGCCTGGCCGATACGGCCTATGACAGCGATGCGCTACGAGCCTTCCTGCGCGAGCGGGGCACAAAGCCGGTGATCCCCAACAATCCGACCCGCAAGCGGCCGCACCCGTTCGATCCCATCCGCTACAAGGCCCGCAACGCCGTCGAGCGCACCGTCGGACGCCTCAAGGATTGGCGCCGCGTCCACACCCGCTACGACAAGCTCGCCCGCAACTTCGCCTCAGCCATCGCACTCGCCGCAATCCTTCACGGATGGTGTTGAACGAGTCTGGAGCCTAGCGCACTTCCTGCCGCCGCTGGAGCCGGCGGTGAGGTAGGAGCTGGACCGGCTGCGGCAGGTGCGAGGTGCGGTGGCCGGGACGTTCGTCGCGTGCCTGGAGCTGACGCGGCACGGTGAGGTCGAGGCCGAGCAGCAGGTGCTGTTCAAGCCGGTTCGGATCCGGGTTTCGCAGGTCGGATGACTGCTCGGCCTGCCCCCAGGCAGGGTCTGACGATTGCGGAGCATGTCGCAAGAACTTCTGTCAGAAAAGTAGACACGTGGTGTCGATCGAGCGGACAGCTCTTCGACTGGACGATCAAAGACATCGTGTGGATTGAGTGGGTTACATGGTGGCATGAACTTTGCGGTTGTCAGGCAGCGATCAACTTGGTCCTGATCCTGAGGAGCGTTCTGTGAGACGATTAGCGGCATCACTTCCCGGCGTGGCGATCCTCCTTGCCATCGGCTCGACGGCGGTTGCGCAGGATGCGGTCTTCGACCCGAACCAGCTTCCGACGATCCAAGGTACCGTCAGCCAGTACATTCTCGACTCCGACGGGGATGTGGCCAGCCTGATGCTGGCTGACGGGACCGAGGTGCAGGCGAACACGCGAGACACCTCGGAGTTGGTTCTGGTTGCCCGTCCTGGCGACCACGTCACCGTTCATGGCCTGAAGGCGCATGCCGAGCCGATGATGCTCGCCATGTCGATCACCAACGACACAACCCATGCGATGCTGCTGACGAGCGGCCGCTCGCGATCGCATGATCGGGATGCGCCCTTGGAGGCGTCCGGCACGATCAAGGCCCGGCTCCATGACTCCCAGGGAGAGGTGGACGGCATCCTTCTTGCGGACGGCACCGTCGTGAACCTGCCGCTGTCGGATGTCGAGCGCAGAGGCCAGCAACTGGCCGTTGGACAGACCATCTATGCCAGCGGCAGTGGTGCCTCCAACCTGCTCGGTCGCGTTATCGCTGCTCGTGTTCTCGGTCCCAGCAAGGTGGCGGCAACGCAGGTTGTCTCTCCTGCTATCGACGAGGAGCACGAGGGTAGGCACCACGGACGCGGTGGCGGCCATCACCGGCATCACGACCCGGATGACGGCAGCCCAGCCTAGGAGATCTTGTCGATCACATGCTGATGCGGTGTTGGCAACTCTGTACCTTCGGCGCGTCCCGCCGCCGTTGCGGGACTGACCGCGGCGACCTGACCTTGCGACCAGATCGAACACGACTCCTTTCTGTAAACCTTCCCACTTGCGGCATGACCGCGACAACATGGATATGTCCCCGTGCGCCTTCGCACTCTCCATGCCTATATGGCGATCTTCACAGCCCCGAGCATCCTGTTCTTTGCCTTGACTGGGGCGTTACAGCTGTTCGACCTGCACGAGCCACATCCGGGCTACCGGCCGCCAGTGCTGATCGAGAAGCTCGGCAGGCTGCACAAGGACCAGGTGTTCGCTCGCGATGACAGGCATCCGAACGACGTTGCCGACAGACCCGCCGGTGCCGCTTCCGGAAACAGGGAAACGGTCGCTTCAGCGACGCCAGCGGACACCGGTGACTCGATCTCGACGAGCATGCTGAAGTGGTTCTTTCTTCTCGCGACGCTTATTCTTGCTCTCACGACCGGGCTCGGGCTTTGGCTTGGTCTGCGTCACAACCCCAGGAAGCGTCTCGGCTGGTTCCTCCTCACATCAGGTTTGATGCTGCCCGCCATCGTGGTGATGCTGTGATACGGCTGAGCAGCCGTGGAAACGCGGAGCCGGGATGAGAGGGCGGCACGGATATCGGGTGGTTGCACGGATACAGCCGGCCATCATCCATGACCCAAGGCTGTGATGACGGTCATGGTTCAAGCTCCGGCGGCCTCCGCGCTTGGGCGCCTCCTTGCCGGAGAAGTCGATGCACTCTCTACGCGCTAAACTGGCTGTCGTCTGGATCTTGTCGGTCATGGCATCGATCGCGCTGGCGATCGTGATGTCGCAGCTGTACGCGCAATCGTCGTCGTCGCATCTGGCTCGTGCCGAGGACCAGGTGGCGCAGGCTTGTGACCAGATACGCGACGCGTGGCGCTACTATGACAACGGCTGGAACGGGCCGCCACCCAATGCAGGGGATCCCGGGTTCCGGGCCGACCTCCGCGCCGTGCTCGCACGTGGCCTGGACGAGGATGATCCTATCGTCGGCGGCATCTGGCAGTCGCAGCAGGGACTGCTCGCCAGTCAGCCGGTTAACGCGTCGGCTCTGCCGTCCGCGCGCCTGTGGCAGCCGGTTGCGTCGCTGGCGATCGACCAGGACCATGATGCGGTTCGTCAAGGCACCGACCACGGCGACACCGTGGTGACGGCTGCCTGCCTGCTGGACGGACCGGTTCATGGCCTGGTTGCCTGGACCGCACGCCGTTTCTACGCCGCCAACGGCTTGTCTCAGCTGCGACTGGGCTTCGGTGTCCTGCTCGGCCTGGTGCTGGCGATCACCGGTTGGCTCACCTGGCTGGTGGCGACGTGGTCGCGCCACGTGCGCCGCATCGAAGGAGTGCTTGCCGGATATGCCGCCACAGGGACCGGTAGCCTTCCGCACCTTCCTCTGACCGGAGAGCAGGAGCTGGATCGCATCGTCAGCGCGCTGAACGTTGCCAGTGCACGTCTCGAGGCCATGCAGTGCGAGGCGGCGACGCTGGCGGTTCGCGTTGCCGACGGGGAGCGCTTGGCCGCCCTCGGACGGGTGGCTGCCGGGGTCGCGCACGAGATCCGCAACCCGATCGGGTCGATGCGGCTGCGTGCGGAGAACGCTCTTGCGGGCGATGACATGCGACGTCGCAAGGCGCTGAGCAGCATCCTCCGCCAGATCAGCCGCCTCGACCGGCTTCTCGGCGAGCTGCTGGCGATGACCCAGAGACATGCGCCGGAGCCGGTCGAGATCAGGCTGGACCAGTTCCTGGATGCCGTGCTCCGTGACTACGAGGAGGCAGCGGAAGCCGCGCAGCTGACGCTGCGGCTCGAGGCGGATGGAGCGTGCGTGCGGCTCGATCCGGAGATGATCGGGCGTGTCGTCGCCAACCTGCTGCAGAACGCGATACGGGAAACGCCGGCTGGCGGTCGCATCGCTGTGACCGGGAGCCGTGATGTCGCAGCCGGCTACGTGACGATCAGCGTCGCCGATACCGGGCCAGGCGTCTTGCCTACCCTGCGCGGCCGGCTGTTCGAGCCGTTCGTGACCGGACATGCCGAAGGCACCGGCCTCGGCCTCGCCATTGCGCGCGAACTCGTCGGCACCCATGGCGGCACCTTGGAGCTCGAAGACGCCGAGCCGGAGGGCGGGGCACGGTTCACGATCAGGCTGCGCAGCGACCTGGTCGGTGGGGATCCACCACTTGTGGATGCGGTCGGCACGCGGAACTGCGAGGAGGATGGGACATGTCGGTGATCCTCATCGTCGACGATGACGAGGAGCTGCGGGACAGCATGGCCGAGACGCTCGCCGACCTCGGCCATCAGTCCGAGCACGCGGCGGACGGCGAAGCAGCCCTGCGTCGGATCGCGCGCGGCGGGATCGATGCCGTGCTGCTGGACCTGCGCATGCCGGGTCTCGACGGGCTGGAGGTGTTGCGGCGCATCCGCGTGCAGGAGCGGACCATGGGATCGCTGCTGCCGGTCGCGGTGCTGACCGCGGCGCCGACGGCTGCGAACACGATCGAGGCAATGCGGCTGGGCGCGGTGGATCACCTGGCCAAGCCGGCGGGACGCGAGGCGCTGACCTCGCTGATCAAGGCAATGGTGCCAAATGTCGCCCTCCAACCGGCGCCAGCGGCTGCGGGTGGCGTGGAGGACCTGGTGGGCGCTTCAGCTGCCATGCGCGAGGTGCAGAAGGCGATCGGCATGCTCGCCGACAGCGATGCGACCGTGCTGGTGACTGGTGAGACCGGAACCGGCAAGGAGGTGGTGGCGCGCGCGATCCACCGCCACGGCCGCCGGTCGCCGAAGCCGTTCGTCGCTGTCAACTGCGCGGCGATCCCCTCCGAGCTGCTCGAGACCCAGCTGTTTGGCCATGTGCGCGGCGCCTTCACCGGTGCGGTCAGCGACCGGCTCGGCTCGTTCCGAGAGGCTGATCGCGGCACCCTGTTCCTCGACGAGATCGGCGACATGGGCCTGCCGATGCAGGCAAAGCTGCTGCGCGTGCTGCAGGACCGCGTCGTGACGCCGGTCGGCGGCCGCGCCGCGCCGGTCGACGTGCGGATCATCGCCGCGACCCATCGTGACCTGTCCGCACTGGTGCAGGAGGGAAGGTTTCGCGAGGACCTGTTCTATCGCCTGCGGGTGGTGCCGGTGCATCTGCCGACGCTGCGCGAGCGGCTGGCCGACATCGTTCCTCTGGCAGAGCATTTTCTGGCGATGGTTGCCGGATCGACAGTGCCTAGACAGCTGACTTCCGCGGCAGCGGCGTTGCTGCTGGCGCATCCCTGGCCGGGCAACGTTCGTGAGCTGAGCAATGCCATGGAACGTGCAGCGGCCCTGGCTCGCGGCCGCTCCATCACGGCAAGCGACATCGCCTTTCTATCCACGGTTCCGCAAGGTGCGGCAATCGATTGGCTGGACGGCGATCTGCCGACGGCGATCGCACGGCTTGAGCAGGCCATGATCGAGCGAGCGCTTTCAATGGCCGGCGGAAACAGGGCCGAGGCTGCGCGGAGGCTCAACATCAACCGACAGCTGCTCTACGACAAGGTCCGGCGCTACGGCATCGGATTGTCGGGAAACCGGACTGAGGATGTCAGCTCCCCTGACAGCGGAAACCACAGAGAGGCAGAGAAAGCTTAGTTTTCCTGGTCTTATTCGTTGGCACATGCCTTGCGATGCATCTTCTGCGGGCCAATCCGGTCCGTTTGGAAGGAAAGCAAGGGCAACGATGTTTCTGCGTCCAGGCACGGCGAGGCGGCGATCTTCCGCTGACAGGCAGATGGCATGCTGCTGCATACGGAACGCCTCCAGATTCCATGTCGTGCAGTTGCTCGGGTGGATTATCGCCGGTCGACTCTTTGCAAAAACGTTGGCGATCCTGTTGCAGGCAGTCGTGAATCCAGCGCCAGACTGCGTCGTCTAGATGCGGCGCAGGCTCGATCGTCTCGTCCTCTTCCGGCTTCTCGGCTCGACCGTGTTTTCGGCCCTTTTATGCGGCTGCGAGGTTGGCCCTGACTTCCGTCGTCCGTTGCTGGC
>CAXUEL010000084.1:0-12836 GCA_964249915.1 uncultured Acetobacteraceae bacterium
CCACCGGACCGCGTCGCCCCGGGGCGATCGGCTTCGCCGCCCTGCGCGGCGGCGAGGTGGTGGGCGAGCACACCCTGTCCTTCACCGCCGGCCACGAGCAGGTCGCGCTGACCCACCGCGCCTTCGACCGCCGCGTGTTCGCCGCTGGCGCGGTGCGCGCGGCGCTGTGGACCGCCGGCCGCCCGCCCGGGCTGTACGGCATGGAGGACGTGCTGGGCCTGTCCTGACCCGGTTCCGTCCCGTTCTTGACCCTGTCGGCGGTTTCCGCCACACCCCCCGACGACGGTGGCCGCTTGTCCGAGGCAGCCCCGCGCTGAGGCGCGCCTGGCGCCAACGAGGAGCACCATGCGCAACAAGGGCGAGTTCCTGTTCACGTCGGAATCGGTGTCCGAGGGCCATCCGGACAAGGTCGCCGACCGGATCAGCGACGTGGTGCTGGACAGCTTCCTCCGGGCCGACCCCGAGGCGCGCGTCGCCTGCGAGACGCTGGTCACCACCAACCGCATCGTGCTGGCGGGCGAGGTGCGCGGCCCCGCCTCGGTGACGGAGGAGCTGCTGGTCGACGCCGCGCGGCAGGCGGTGCGCGACATCGGCTACGACCAGAGCGGCTTCTCCTGGCGCAACGCCGAGGTGCAGTATCACCTGCATGCGCAGTCCGCCGACATCGCCGTCGGCGTCGACGGCACCGGAGCCAAGGAGGAGGGCGCCGGCGACCAGGGCATCATGTTCGGCTATGCCACCCGCGAGACCGCGACCCTGATGCCGGCGCCGATCCACTACGCGCACGCCATCCTGCGCCGCATGAACGAGCTCAGGAAGGCCGGTGACCCGCGCGGCCACGGCCTGCAGCCCGACGCCAAGAGCCAGGTGACGCTGCGCTACGTCGACGGCCGCCCGGTCGGCGCCACCTCCGTCGTGATCTCCACCCAGCACGACGAGGGCAAGCCGCAGGGCGAGATACGCGACGCGCTGCGCGGCATCGTGTCCGAGGTGCTGCCCGAAGGCTGGGAGGTCCCGGAGGACGAGTTCTACGTCAACCCGACCGGCATCTTCGTGATCGGCGGCCCGGACGGCGATTGCGGCCTGACCGGGCGCAAGATCATCGTCGACACCTATGGCGGCGCCGCCCCGCACGGCGGCGGCGCGTTCTCCGGCAAGGACCCGACCAAGGTGGACCGCTCGGCCGCCTACGTGTGCCGGTACCTGGCCAAGAACATCGTCGCCGCCGGCCTCGCCGACCGCTGCACCCTGCAGATCTCCTACGCCATCGGCGTGGCGCACCCGCTCTCGGTCTACGTCGACCTGGACGGCTCCGGCCACGACGTCGACGAGGACCGGCTCGGCCGGGTGCTGCGCGAGGTGGTGGACCTGACCCCGCGCGGCATACGCCGCCACCTGCGCCTGAACCGACCGATCTACGCCGCCACCTCCGCCTACGGCCATTTCGGCCGCACCCCGGACCCGGCCCGCGACGACTTCACCTGGGAAAAGACGGACTTGGTGGACACCCTGCGCCAAGCCTTCAACCGCTAGGAACGATCGTTAAGTGTCCCTAGGCCGGCGATCCGACGCGGTTCTCGCGGCTTCCGGTGCTCACGGTCCGACGGCCGCTTCGCTCCGGGTCCGCGACAACCAGGCCGGGCGCGCCCCGTCGCTGCCGCGACGATGCGCCCTCGCTCGGCCTGGCGCACTTTCCGACCGTTCCTAGGGCCTCCGTGGCGGTCAAGCCGCCGCCGGACCGGCTGTATGGCCGGCTGCGCAGCCATCCGCTGCGGCCGCGCCAGCAGCGCCTGCTCGACCTGACGCTGCCTCGTCTCCGCTTCGCCGCGCCCGACGACCCGGCCTCCGGCTTCGGCATGACGCCGGACGCGCTGTGGCTGGAGGTCGGCTTCGGCGGCGGCGAGCACACCCTGGCGCAGAACCTCGCGCATCCGGGGATCGGGCTGATCGCCTGCGAGGTGTTCGAGAACGGGCTGTGCTCGCTGCTGGGACGGCTGGTGCCGGAAGGCGGGGAGGACACGGCACTCCTGCCGCCCGGCCTGCGCCTGTGGGACGACGACGCGCGCACCCTGCTGCGCGCGCTGCCCGATGCCTGCCTGCACCGGCTGTTCCTGCTGTTCCCGGATCCCTGGCCCAAGACCCGGCACGCCAAGCGCCGCTTCGTGCATCCCGAAACCGTCCCGCTGCTGGCCCGAGTGCTGCGCCCCGGCGCGGTGTGGCGGGTCGCCAGCGACGACCCGACCTACCAGGCCTGGGTGGCGGAGGTGATGGCGGCTCCCGCCGCACGGGCGCTGTTCGAGGCGCCGGAACCGGCCCGCCTCCGCCCGGACGGCTGGCCGCCGACCCGCTACGAGGCCAAGGCGCTCGCCGCCGGCCGGCAGCCGCTGTACTGGTCGTTCGTCCGGCGCGACTGAACCCGCCGCCCGATCCTGCGCTGTCCGCAGGTGTGGATGGAGGCGGCGATGCTGACGCGCGTGGCGATCTACGAGGGCGCGATCGAGGCGGGCGGCGAGGACGCGTTCTTCGCCGACGTGAAGGCGCGGCTGGAGCCGATCTGGCGCTCCTTCCCCAACGTGCTGGACGTGCGGGTGCAGCGGGTGCTGCACGCCGATCCCGGCGCGATCCCGATCGTCATGGTGCTGGAGATGGACTTCGCCTCGCAGGAGGCGCTCGACCAGTCGCTGGCGTCCGACATCAAGACCCGGTCGCACGCCCTGACCCTGGAGGTGCTGTCCCCGTTCAGCGGCCGGTTCTTCCACTTCGTCGCCGACAGCCACGGCGTCCCGGCAGCCTGAGACTCCGGGGCCTCAGGCCCCTGCGTCAGGCTCCGGCTTCAAGCCCCCGCTTCAAGCGACGTGCGTGGCTTCCGCCTGCTGCACCGCGACCTCCTCGCTCACCTTCACCCACAGCGCGGCGGCCTCGAGGTCGTCGGCCGCGCGCAGCTCGGCGGCGCGCTTCAGCGCCCAGGTGCGGGCGTTCCGGCCGTGCTTGTTGATCATCAGCCGGGCCGCCTGGCGGTAGCTCATGCGCGGACGCTTCGCCGCCGCGGTGCCGCCGGCTCCTGCCAGATCCATTCCGTCCATGCCCGTCATCACTCCGCGTCATCCGTCTCGATCAGGAACACCGCGAACTCGTCGCGGTCCTCGTCGGACACCTCGCCATCCTGCATCGCCTCGGCGAAGCCGGCATCGTAGTGCGCCGCCTCGTCCGCACTGGCCTCCCGCACCGTCAGGGGCGCCTCGCCATCCCACACCGGCGCGCCGTTGCGCTCGAACTCCTGCAGCGCCTCGGTGACGTTGCCGGTATCGGCCTCCTCCTGCGCCAGCGCCAGGGTGTCCTCGGGAAACACGAGAATCGGCTCGCCGCCGATCTCGATCACAAACAGGGGCATCGCACTCGACCTAACGGCTTTGGCTGGAATTGACGGGCTCGCCGGGGCGGGCAGGGAAACCGGGCCGCGTGGCCTGGCCGGTCCGGCAGTGACTTAACAGCATCGGCATGGCGTAAAAAGCGGCGTAATTGCAAGCGTGCCATCCAGTTGACGTGTTTAGTGATGCCGGCGGCCGCACGATGCTGCCGGCACTGGAGCGGACGGGAGCGAGTCCATGCAGACGCGGATCGAAGGCCAGACCCTGCCGGTGCTCTACGTGTCGCTCGACCCGTTCGAGACCCTGGTCTCGGAAACCGGCGAGCTGTCCTGGAAGAGCCCGAACGTCGCGCTGCGCACTACCACCTCCGGGGCCGGCGCCACCGGCTTCCTGGGCGCGGTCAAGCGCTCGCTCGGCGGTGGCGGCCTGTTCATGACCGAGTACCGCGCCGAGGGCGGCCCCGGCCATCTCGCCTTCGCCGCCAAGATCCCGGGCAGCATCGTCGAGCACCGGATCGATCCCGGCCGGACCTACCTGCTGCACCGGCACGGCTTCCTGTGCGCGACCGAGGGCGTCACGCTCGGGCTCGGGTTCCAGCGCTCGCTGGGCGCCGGCATCTTCGGCGGCGACGGGTTCCGGCTGCAGCAGGTGGCGGGCAGCGGCACCTTCTGGAGCACGCTGGGCGGCGGCGTGGTGGAGCACCACCTGGCGCCGGGCGAGGCGATCGACGTGCATCCCGGCCATGTCGGCATGTTCGAGGACAGCGTCGGCTTCGACATCACGATGCTGCCCGGCATACGCAACAAGCTGTTCGGCGGCGACGGCTTCTTCCTGGCCAGGCTCACCGGTCCGGGACGGATCTGGCTGCAGACCCTGACCGTGCCCAACCTCGCCCACGCGCTCGCACCCTATCTCGGCGGCGAGACCGCCAGCGCCTCGGCGGAGGGCTCGGCGCTCGGCGTCGCGGCGTCGAGCCTCATCCGGCGCGCCTTCGAGTAGCCCCCGGGAGCACCAGCGACACCGCCGACGCCACCAGGATGTTGAGCAGGAGCGCCAGCAGCCCGGTGGACACCGCGACCGCGTGCGGACCGCCCCCGAACAGGGCGTGCACCGGCTTCAGCCCGTCGGCGAACACGATGACGGTGCCGCCGGCCATGCCCACCGCCCAGCCCGCCAGCAGCCCGGCCGGCGTCAGCCGCAGCTTCAGCAGCCCCAGCACCAGCGCCGGCAGGGTCTGCAGGATCCACACCCCGCCCAGCAGCTGCAGGTCGATCGCGAACAGCGGGTTCAGCAGCAGCACGAAGCCCAGTGCCGCCACCTTGACCAGCAGCGCCGTCACCTGCGCCGCCCGCGTCCCGACGCGCGCGCGGGCGGGCAGCAGGTTGCGCGTCAGCAGGTTGGCCGCCCCCACCGCCATCACCGCCGCCGGCACCAGCGCGCCGATCGCCACCGCGGCCAGGCAGAAGCCGGCGAACCAGCCGGGAAAGATCCGCAGGAACAGCGCCGGCACGATCGCGTTCGGATGCGTGGTGGCGATCCCGGCGGCATGCGCCATCAGCCCCAGCAGCGCGATCAGCCCGAGCAGCAGGGTGTAGGCCGGCAGCATCACCGCGTTGCGCCGGATCGTGTCCGCGTCCCGCGCCGCCAGCACCCCGGTCAGGGTGTGCGGATACAGGAACGCCGCCAGCGCCGAGCTCAGCGCCAGGGTGGCGTACGGGACCGCCTGCCCGGCGCCCAGCACGTGGCCGGCCGGCGCCGGCTTCATGTGCGCGCCGGCACTGGCGAACATCGCGCCGTAGCCGCCGAGGTGGCGCGGGATCACCGTGACCGCCGCGATCACCGCGACATAGATCATGATGTCCTTGAGGAACGCGGTGACCGCCGGCGCGTGCAGCCCGCCGAGCCAGGTGTAGGCGGCGAGTGAGGCGAAGGCGACCACCAGCGGCACCTCGCCCGGCAGCCCGAGCGCCTCCAGCACCGTACGTATGCCGACCAGCTGCAGCGCGATGTACGGCAGGATCGCCAGCAGCCCGGTCGCCGCCACCACTCGCTCCAGGAGCCGGCTGTCGTATCGCGCGCGGACGATGTCGGCGGCGGTGGCGTGGCCGCCCGCCTTGGCGACCTGCCACAGCCGCGGCATCACCGCGTAGACGAACGGATACACGATGATGGTGTAGGGCAGGGCGAAGAAGCCGTACGCGCCGGTGGCGTACACCAGCGCCGGCACCGCGATCACCGTGTAGGCGGTGTAGAAGTCGCCGCCGACCAGGAACCAGGTGATCAGGGTGCCGAACGAGCGGCCGCCCAGCCCCCATTCCTCGGTGCTTCCGGCGACCGCGCGGCCGCTGCGCCCGCGCCGCCAGCCGGCTGACGCGCCGAGCAGGATGGTCAGCGCGAACAGCAGCACGAACACGGCGATGCCGGCGCCGCCCGGCCCGGCGTGAACGGCGTTCATGCCCGCTCCAGCCGCCAGACCAGCCACACCACGGCCGAGGTCACCGGCACCCAGGCCAGCTGGTACCAGTAGAAGAACGGGAAGCCGAGCAGCCCCGGGCCGGGCCGGTCGTAGAATGGCACCCACAGCAGCCCGGCGAAGGGAAGCAGCAGGAGCAGCCACGCGGCGCGCCGCAGCGGCGACGCCATCCCGTTCCGTGCCATGGCGCAACCCCCTCCTGTTCCCGGACCGCCTGCCTGCCCGATCAAGCGCACGGGTTCAAGCGGCGGCGGAACGATCCGGGCGTTCAGCGCGTCCGACGGTCCAGCTCGGCCACGAGGTCGTCGCGTTGGGGCAGCGCCTGCCCGTCGAGGCTGGCGACGCCGCGCAGGCCGAGGCTGCTGGCCAGGAACACCGCCTCCGCCTCCCGCAGCGCGTCCGGCGGCAGCGACGCTTCCGCGGCGCCGCAGCGCTCGATCAGCAGCGCGCGCCGTATCCCGGGCAGCGCGCCGTCCGCCACCGGCGGGGTCAGCAGCCGGCCGCGGTGCAGCACCAGGAGGTTGGCCGCCGAGGCTTCCGCCAGCAGGCCCTGCGTGTTCAGCAGCAGCGCGGCGCCGGCGCCGCGCTGCTGCTGAACACGCAGGGCCTGCTGGCGGAAGCCTCGGCGGCCAACCTCCTGGTGCTGCACCGCGGCCGGCTGCTGACCCCGCCGGTGGCGGACGGCGCGCTGCCCGGGATACGGCGCGCGCTGCTGATCGAGCGCTGCGGCGCCGCGGAAGCGTCGCTGCCGCCGGACGCGCTGCGGGAGGCGGAGGCGGTGTTCCTGGCCAGCAGCCTCGGCCTGCGCGGCGTCGCCAGCCTCGACGGGCAGGCGCTGCCCCAACGCGACGACCTCGTGGCCGAGCTGGACCGTCGGACGCGCTGAACGCCCGGATCGTTCCGCCGCCGCTTGAACCCGTGCGCTTGATCGGGCAGGCAGGCGGTCCGGGAACAGGAGGGGGTTGCGCCATGGCACGGAACGGGATGGCGTCGCCGCTGCGGCGCGCCGCGTGGCTGCTCCTGCTGCTTCCCTTCGCCGGGCTGCTGTGGGTGCCATTCTACGACCGGCCCGGCCCGGGGCTGCTCGGCTTCCCGTTCTTCTACTGGTACCAGCTGGCCTGGGTGCCGGTGACCTCGGCCGTGGTGTGGCTGGTCTGGCGGCTGGAGCGGGCATGAACGCCGTTCACGCCGGGCCGGGCGGCGCCGGCATCGCCGTGTTCGTGCTGCTGTTCGCGCTGACCATCCTGCTCGGCGCGTCAGCCGGCTGGCGGCGCGGGCGCAGCGGCCGCGCGGTCGCCGGAAGCACCGAGGAATGGGGGCTGGGCGGCCGCTCGTTCGGCACCCTGATCACCTGGTTCCTGGTCGGCGGCGACTTCTACACCGCCTACACGGTGATCGCGGTGCCGGCGCTGGTGTACGCCACCGGCGCGTACGGCTTCTTCGCCCTGCCCTACACCATCATCGTGTATCCGTTCGTCTACGCGGTGATGCCGCGGCTGTGGCAGGTCGCCAAGGCGGGCGGCCACGCCACCGCCGCCGACATCGTCCGCGCGCGATACGACAGCCGGCTCCTGGAGCGAGTGGTGGCGGCGACCGGGCTGCTGGCGATCCTGCCGTACATCGCGCTGCAGCTGGTCGGCATACGTACGGTGCTGGAGGCGCTCGGGCTGCCGGGCGAGGTGCCGCTGGTGGTCGCCTTCGCCTCACTCGCCGCCTACACCTGGCTCGGCGGGCTGCACGCGCCGGCGGTCACCGCGTTCCTCAAGGACATCATGATCTATGTCGCGGTGATCGCGGCGGTCACGGTGATCCCGCGCCACCTCGGCGGCTACGGCGCGATGTTCGCCAGTGCCGGCGCGCACATGAAGCCGGCGCCGGCCGGCCACGTGCTGGGCGCCGGGCAGGCGGTCCCGTACGCCACCCTGGCGCTGAGCTCGGCGCTGGCGGCGTTCCTGTATCCGCACACCCTGACCGGGGTGCTGGCGGCGCGGGACGCGGACACGATCCGGCGCAACGCGGTGATGCTGCCGGCCTACACCCTGCTGCTCGGGCTGATCGCGCTGCTGGGGCTGATGGCGCATGCCGCCGGGATCGCCACCACGCATCCGAACGCGATCGTGCCGGCGCTGTTCCTGCGGATCTTTCCCGGCTGGTTCGCCGGCTTCTGCCTGGCCGCGGTGGCGATCGGCGCGCTGGTGCCGGCGGCGGTGATGGCGGTGGGGGCGGCCAACCTGCTGACGCGCAACCTGCTGCCCGCCCGCGCGCGCGTCGGGACGCGGGCGGCGCAGGTGACGGCGCTGCTGGTCAAGGTGGCGGCACTGGGCTTCGTGCTGCTGCTGAACCCGCTGTTCGCGATCGACCTGCAGCTGCTGGGCGGGGTGTGGATCCTGCAGACCCTGCCGGCGCTGGTGCTGGGGCTGCTGAAGCTGCGGCTGACGCCGGCCGGGCTGCTGGCGGGCTGGGCGGTGGGCATGGCCGGCGGCACCGTCATCGTGTTCGCCGACGGGCTGAAGCCGGTGCACGCCCTGTTCGGGGGCGGTCCGCACGCGGTCGCGGTGTCCACCGGGCTGCTGGCGCTCCTGCTCAACATCCTGGTGGCGTCGGCGGTGTCGCTGGTGCTCCCGGGGGCTACTCGAAGGCGCGCCGGATGAGGCTCGACGCCGCGACGCCGAGCGCCGAGCCCTCCGCCGAGGCGCTGGCGGTCTCGCCGCCGAGATAGGGTGCGAGCGCGTGGGCGAGGTTGGGCACGGTCAGGGTCTGCAGCCAGATCCGTCCCGGACCGGTGAGCCTGGCCAGGAAGAAGCCGTCGCCGCCGAACAGCTTGTTGCGTATGCCGGGCAGCATCGTGATGTCGAAGCCGACGCTGTCCTCGAACATGCCGACATGGCCGGGATGCACGTCGATCGCCTCGCCCGGCGCCAGGTGGTGCTCCACCACGCCGCCGCCCAGCGTGCTCCAGAAGGTGCCGCTGCCCGCCACCTGCTGCAGCCGGAACCCGTCGCCGCCGAAGATGCCGGCGCCCAGCGAGCGCTGGAACCCGAGCCCGAGCGTGACGCCCTCGGTCGCGCACAGGAAGCCGTGCCGGTGCAGCAGGTAGGTCCGGCCGGGATCGATCCGGTGCTCGACGATGCTGCCCGGGATCTTGGCGGCGAAGGCGAGATGGCCGGGGCCGCCCTCGGCGCGGTACTCGGTCATGAACAGGCCGCCACCGCCGAGCGAGCGCTTGACCGCGCCCAGGAAGCCGGTGGCGCCGGCCCCGGAGGTGGTAGTGCGCAGCGCGACGTTCGGGCTCTTCCAGGACAGCTCGCCGGTTTCCGAGACCAGGGTCTCGAACGGGTCGAGCGACACGTAGAGCACCGGCAGGGTCTGGCCTTCGATCCGCGTCTGCATGGACTCGCTCCCGTCCGCTCCAGTGCCGGCAGCATCGTGCGGCCGCCGGCATCACTAAACACGTCAACTGGATGGCACGCTTGCAATTACGCCGCTTTTTACGCCATGCCGATGCTGTTAAGTCACTGCCGGACCGGCCAGGCCACGCGGCCCGGTTTCCCTGCCCGCCCCGGCGAGCCCGTCAATTCCAGCCAAAGCCGTTAGGTCGAGTGCGATGCCCCTGTTTGTGATCGAGATCGGCGGCGAGCCGATTCTCGTGTTTCCCGAGGACACCCTGGCGCTGGCGCAGGAGGAGGCCGATACCGGCAACGTCACCGAGGCGCTGCAGGAGTTCGAGCGCAACGGCGCGCCGGTGTGGGATGGCGAGGCGCCCCTGACGGTGCGGGAGGCCAGTGCGGACGAGGCGGCGCACTACGATGCCGGCTTCGCCGAGGCGATGCAGGATGGCGAGGTGTCCGACGAGGACCGCGACGAGTTCGCGGTGTTCCTGATCGAGACGGATGACGCGGAGTGATGACGGGCATGGACGGAATGGATCTGGCAGGAGCCGGCGGCACCGCGGCGGCGAAGCGTCCGCGCATGAGCTACCGCCAGGCGGCCCGGCTGATGATCAACAAGCACGGCCGGAACGCCCGCACCTGGGCGCTGAAGCGCGCCGCCGAGCTGCGCGCGGCCGACGACCTCGAGGCCGCCGCGCTGTGGGTGAAGGTGAGCGAGGAGGTCGCGGTGCAGCAGGCGGAAGCCACGCACGTCGCTTGAAGCGGGGGCTTGAAGCCGGAGCCTGACGCAGGGGCCTGAGGCCCCGGAGTCTCAGGCTGCCGGGACGCCGTGGCTGTCGGCGACGAAGTGGAAGAACCGGCCGCTGAACGGGGACAGCACCTCCAGGGTCAGGGCGTGCGACCGGGTCTTGATGTCGGACGCCAGCGACTGGTCGAGCGCCTCCTGCGAGGCGAAGTCCATCTCCAGCACCATGACGATCGGGATCGCGCCGGGATCGGCGTGCAGCACCCGCTGCACCCGCACGTCCAGCACGTTGGGGAAGGAGCGCCAGATCGGCTCCAGCCGCGCCTTCACGTCGGCGAAGAACGCGTCCTCGCCGCCCGCCTCGATCGCGCCCTCGTAGATCGCCACGCGCGTCAGCATCGCCGCCTCCATCCACACCTGCGGACAGCGCAGGATCGGGCGGCGGGTTCAGTCGCGCCGGACGAACGACCAGTACAGCGGCTGCCGGCCGGCGGCGAGCGCCTTGGCCTCGTAGCGGGTCGGCGGCCAGCCGTCCGGGCGGAGGCGGGCCGGTTCCGGCGCCTCGAACAGCGCCCGTGCGGCGGGAGCCGCCATCACCTCCGCCACCCAGGCCTGGTAGGTCGGGTCGTCGCTGGCGACCCGCCACACCGCGCCGGGGCGCAGCACTCGGGCCAGCAGCGGGACGGTTTCGGGATGCACGAAGCGGCGCTTGGCGTGCCGGGTCTTGGGCCAGGGATCCGGGAACAGCAGGAACAGCCGGTGCAGGCAGGCATCGGGCAGCGCGCGCAGCAGGGTGCGCGCGTCGTCGTCCCACAGGCGCAGGCCGGGCGGCAGGAGTGCCGTGTCCTCCCCGCCTTCCGGCACCAGCCGTCCCAGCAGCGAGCACAGCCCGTTCTCGAACACCTCGCAGGCGATCAGCCCGATCCCCGGATGCGCGAGGTTCTGCGCCAGGGTGTGCTCGCCGCCGCCGAAGCCGACCTCCAGCCACAGCGCGTCCGGCGTCATGCCGAAGCCGGAGGCCGGGTCGTCGGGCGCGGCGAAGCGGAGACGAGGCAGCGTCAGGTCGAGCAGGCGCTGCTGGCGCGGCCGCAGCGGATGGCTGCGCAGCCGGCCATACAGCCGGTCCGGCGGCGGCTTGACCGCCACGGAGGCCCTAGGAACGGTCGGAAAGTGCGCCAGGCCGAGCGAGGGCGCATCGTCGCGGCAGCGACGGGGCGCGCCCGGCCTGGTTGTCGCGGACCCGGAGCGAAGCGGCCGTCGGACCGTGAGCACCGGAAGCCGCGAGAACCGCGTCGGATCGCCGGCCTAGGGACACTTAACGATCGTTCCTAGCGGTTGAAGGCTTGGCGCAGGGTGTCCACCAAGTCCGTCTTTTCCCAGGTGAAGTCGTCGCGGGCCGGGTCCGGGGTGCGGCCGAAATGGCCGTAGGCGGAGGTGGCGGCGTAGATCGGTCGGTTCAGGCGCAGGTGGCGGCGTATGCCGCGCGGGGTCAGGTCCACCACCTCGCGCAGCACCCGGCCGAGCCGGTCCTCGTCGACGTCGTGGCCGGAGCCGTCCAGGTCGACGTAGACCGAGAGCGGGTGCGCCACGCCGATGGCGTAGGAGATCTGCAGGGTGCAGCGGTCGGCGAGGCCGGCGGCGACGATGTTCTTGGCCAGGTACCGGCACACGTAGGCGGCCGAGCGGTCCACCTTGGTCGGGTCCTTGCCGGAGAACGCGCCGCCGCCGTGCGGGGCGGCGCCGCCATAGGTGTCGACGATGATCTTGCGCCCGGTCAGGCCGCAATCGCCGTCCGGGCCGCCGATCACGAAGATGCCGGTCGGGTTGACGTAGAACTCGTCCTCCGGGACCTCCCAGCCTTCGGGCAGCACCTCGGACACGATGCCGCGCAGCGCGTCGCGTATCTCGCCCTGCGGCTTGCCCTCGTCGTGCTGGGTGGAGATCACGACGGAGGTGGCGCCGACCGGGCGGCCGTCGACGTAGCGCAGCGTCACCTGGCTCTTGGCGTCGGGCTGCAGGCCGTGGCCGCGCGGGTCACCGGCCTTCCTGAGCTCGTTCATGCGGCGCAGGATGGCGTGCGCGTAGTGGATCGGCGCCGGCATCAGGGTCGCGGTCTCGCGGGTGGCATAGCCGAACATGATGCCCTGGTCGCCGGCGCCCTCCTCCTTGGCTCCGGTGCCGTCGACGCCGACGGCGATGTCGGCGGACTGCGCATGCAGGTGATACTGCACCTCGGCGTTGCGCCAGGAGAAGCCGCTCTGGTCGTAGCCGATGTCGCGCACCGCCTGCCGCGCGGCGTCGACCAGCAGCTCCTCCGTCACCGAGGCGGGGCCGCGCACCTCGCCCGCCAGCACGATGCGGTTGGTGGTGACCAGCGTCTCGCAGGCGACGCGCGCCTCGGGGTCGGCCCGGAGGAAGCTGTCCAGCACCACGTCGCTGATCCGGTCGGCGACCTTGTCCGGATGGCCCTCGGACACCGATTCCGACGTGAACAGGAACTCGCCCTTGTTGCGCATGGTGCTCCTCGTTGGCGCCAGGCGCGCCTCAGCGCGGGGCTGCCTCGGACAAGCGGCCACCGTCGTCGGGGGGTGTGGCGGAAACCGCCGACAGGGTCAAGAACGGGACGGAACCGGGTCAGGACAGGCCCAGCACGTCCTCCATGCCGTACAGCCCGGGCGGGCGGCCGGCGGTCCACAGCGCCGCGCGCACCGCGCCAGCGGCGAACACGCGGCGGTCGAAGGCGCGGTGGGTCAGCGCGACCTGCTCGTGGCCGGCGGTGAAGGACAGGGTGTGCTCGCCCACCACCTCGCCGCCGCGCAGGGCGGCGAAGCCGATCGCCCCGGGGCGACGCGGTCCGGTGG
>CAXUEL010000085.1:0-12774 GCA_964249915.1 uncultured Acetobacteraceae bacterium
GGGGCGGGGGGGGGGGCGCGGGGCGGGGCCGGGCGCCGCGCGGGGCGGCTGGTGCGGGCCCGGCCGCCACGACCGGCTGCAGTTCGACCTGCCCGGCTACTGCCTGGCGCGGCTGCGGGCCTGCGGGGTCGACTCGGCCGAGGGGCTCGGCTGCGACACCCGCAGCGACGAGGCGCGGTTCTTCAGCCACCGGCGGCGCACGCTGGCCGGCGGCGGCCTGGCCGGCGGCAGCCCGATCGGGCACCAGATCTCGGTGATCGCGTGCTGATGCGCCGCTACCTCCTCCTGCCCCTCCTGCTATCACTTTCTGGTTGCGGAGATCTTCCCCAGCCCTTCGCCGAGAACCCGGGCGGGGACGCGCCGCGCCTGTCTGTGCCGCCGCCGAGCCGGCTCGACGTCCCGGTTCCCGCCGGCGCGCTGCTGGCCGACCGCGAGGCGCGGATCTGGAGCCAGGCGCTGACCGTGTCGCTGCTGCAGAAGGAGGTGCCCGCGGTGGCGCAGCCGGTGCGTCGCGGCGACTGGCACCTGGAGGTGACCGCCCGCCGGCAGGGCGACGAGGTGCTGCCGACCTACCGAATCGTCGGCCCGAACGGGCGGGTGCAGGCGTCCGAGGACGGCACCCCGGTCCCGGCCGGGTCGTGGATCGGCGCCGACGCGGCGCTGCTGCACGCCAACGCGGCGCTGGCGGCGACGCAGGTCAACGCCATGCTGAGCGGCATCCAGGCGAAGGAGGCGGAGGCGGACCCGAACAGCCTGCTGAACCGGATCACCCGGATCTGGTTCACCGGCGTCACCGGCGCGCCCGGCAACGGCGACGTCGAACTCGGGCGCGAGATGGCGACCCTGCTGCCGGACGAGCACGACACGCTGCAGACCGACGCCCGGCACGCCGACTACACCGTGTCCGGCCAGGTCTCGGTGTCGGCGCCGGACCGACGAGCGGGCAACGTGCAGCACGTCGAGATCACCTGGACCGTGCGCAACGCCCGCGGCCACGAGGCGGGAAAGGCGACCCAGCTGCACGACGTGCCGGCGCACTCGCTGGACGGGTTCTGGGGCGACGTGGCGGTGGCGGCGGCGCAGGAAGCGGCGGGCGGGATACACGAGGTGATCAGCAACAACGAGGGCAAGCCGCGGCAGCCGCCGCCCGCGTCCTGAACGAGCCCGCTTCCCGGACGACACGGCCGGCCGGCAATCAGCCGCCGGCGCCCCGGGTTCGGGTGACAGGACCGGGCACGGTTGCTAGAAGGCGGCCGTCCCGATCTTCCCGGCTTCCCGGCCGCGGGGCCTCGAGGTGGCGTCGGAGCCTGGTGTCATGAAGATCGTCGCCTGCAACAGCAACCGGCCGCTGGCCGAGGCGGTCGCCACGGCGCTGAGCCTGCCGCTGTGCAAGGCGGTGGTGCGCCGGTTCGCCGACATGGAGATCTTCGTCGAGATCCAGGAGAACGTCCGCGGCGAGGACGTGTTCGTGGTGCAGAGCACCTGCTACCCGACCAATGACAACCTGATGGAACTGCTGATCATGATCGACACGCTGCGCCGGGGCTCGGCGCGGCGGATCACCGCGGTGATGCCGTATTTCGGCTATGCGCGTCAGGACCGGAAGTCGGGACCGCGCACGCCGATCAGCGCCAAGCTGGTGGCCAACCTGATCGTCGAGGCAGGCGCGCACCGGGTGCTGACGCTCGACCTGCATGCCGGGCAGATCCAGGGCTTCTTCGACATCCCCGTCGACAACCTGTTCGCAGCTCCCCTGTTCGCCCGCGACATCAAGGAGCGCTACGAGGTGCGCGACCTGATCATCGTCTCGCCCGACGTCGGCGGCGTGGTGCGGGCGCGGCAGCTGGCCAAGCGGCTGAACGTCGACCTCGCCATCATCGACAAGCGGCGCGAGCGGGCCGGGGTGTCGGAGGTGATGAACGTGATCGGCGACGTGGGGGGGCGCTCCTGCCTGCTGATCGACGACATCGTCGACAGCGGCGGCACCTTCTGCAACGCCGCCGACGCCCTGATCGGACGCGGCGCCAGGTCGGTCGGCGCCTACGTCACCCACGGCGTGCTGACCGGGGGCGCGGTGTCGCGCGTCGCCTCCTCGCCGATCGAGATGATGACCACCACCGACAGCATCCTCGCCACCGAGGCGGTGCGGCTGGCGCCCAACATGCGCCAGATCTCCATCGCCCAGCTGCTCGCCAACGCCATGCGCGCGGTGTCGGACGAGAGCTCGGTCAGCTCCCTGTTCGATTGAGGCCTGCATGGCGATCCTGGCCCCCCGCCCGTTCTGGTACCTGCGTCACGGCGAGACCGACTGGAACGCGCGCGGCCTGAGCCAGGGGCGCTCCGACATCGTCCTGAACCAGACCGGCATCGCCCAGGCGCGGCATGCGGCGCAGGTCATGGCCGAGCACTGGCACGACCACGCGCCGATCGTGCGCGTGGTGTCGTCGCCGCTGAACCGCGCCTACCGCACCGCCGAGCTGGTGGTGGAGGCGCTGGCCGCGCGCGACGGGGTGACGCTGCCGTTGTCGATCGACCCCGAGCTGCAGGAGGTGTGCTTCGGCGTGCAGGAGGGCCAGCCGATGGGGGACTGGTACGACAGCTGGATCGCCGGCGACTACACGCCCGAGGGCGCCGAGCCGTTCGACGCGCTGGTGGCACGCGCGACCGCCGCGGTGGACCGCGCGACCGCAGTGAAGGGCACCGCGCTGGTGGTGTGCCACGGCGCCATGTTCCGGGCGCTGCGGCACGCGATGGGGCTGCCGGCCAACGTGCGCCTGCCCAACGCCGCCCCGCTCTGGCTGACGCCCGGCGGGCCCGGAGAGCCGTGGACGCTGGTCGAGGTGGGCAAGCAAGGCTGATGCCGGACGGGATGCCCCGGGGCGGTCCGCACGATGGCGCCACGCTGGTGCGCAGGCTCGCCGCGATCGTCGGCCGACGACACGTCCTGAACGGGGAGGCGCGCACCCGACGCTACCGCAGCGGCTACCGCTCCGGCGGCGGTGCTGCCCTGGCGGTGGTGCGGCCGGGCAGCCTGCTGGAGCAGTGGCGCGTGGCGCAGGCCTGCGTGGAGGCGGGCCGGATCGTGCTGATGCAGGCGGCCAACACCGGCCTGACCGGCGGCTCCACCCCGGATGCAGGCGGCTACGACCGCGAGGTGGTGATCGTCAGCACGCTGCGCATGGACCGGATCCGGCTGCTGGGCGGCGGCAGGCAGGCGCTGTGCCATCCCGGCGCCACGCTGCACCGGCTGGAGCGGATGCTGAAGCCGCTCGGCCGCGAGCCGCATTCGGTGATCGGCTCGTCCTGCCTCGGCGCCTCGGTGATGGGCGGGGTGGCCAACAACTCGGGCGGCGCGCTGGTGCGGCGCGGCCCGGTGTTTACCGAGATGGCGCTGTTCGGCCGGGTGGACGCGGACGGGCGGCTGGTGCTGGTCGACCATCTCGGCATCCGGCTCGGGACCGATCCGGAGCAGGTGCTGCGGCGCCTGGACGCTGACGCGTTCGACGAGAACGACGTCGACTGGGACGCCGGGCGCGGCCACGACGACGGCTACGCGGCCCACGTGCGCGACGTGGAGTCGCCGCTGCCGGCGCGCTACAACGCCGACCCGTCGCGCCTGCACGAGGCGTCGGGCAGCGCCGGGCGGCTGGTGCTGTTCGCGGTGCGGCTGGACACGTTTCCGGCGGAGCCGGACCCGGCGGTGTTCTATGTCGGGACCGACGATCCGGGGGTGCTGGGAACGCTGCGGCGGCGCCTGCTGCAAGAGCTGTCGGCGCTGCCGGTCGCGGCCGAGTACATGCACCGCGACGCCTTCGACATCGCCGACCGCTACGGCAAGGACACGGTGATCGCGATCGAGCGGCTCGGCACCGCGCGCCTGCCGGCGCTGTTCGCGCTCAAGGCCTGGCTCGATCGAATGCCTGGACTGCCGCGCGGCCTCGGCGACCGGCTGCTGCAGGGGATCGGCCGGCTGTTCCCCGACCACCTGCCGCCGCGCCTGCGCCGGTTCCGCGACCGCTACGCGCACCACCTGATGCTCAAGGTCGGCGGCGAGGTGGCGGCCGAGACCGAGGCGCTGCTGGGCGAGGTGCTGCGGGACGGCCATGGCGACCTGTTCCGCTGCTCCGGCCCGGAAGCGTCCAAGGCGTTCCTGCACCGGTTCGCCGCCGCCGGCGCCGCGGTGCGCTACCGCGCCCTGCACCGCGACACGGTGGAGGACATCGTGGCGCTGGACGTGGCGCTGCCGCGCAACGCCCGCGACTGGTTCGAGCAACTGCCGCCGGAGTTCGACGACGCGTTCTCGCACCGGCTGTACTACGGCCACTTCCTGTGCCACGTGCTGCACCAGGACTACGTGGTGCGGGCGGGCGCCGATCCGGTGGCGCTGGAGGCACGGCTGCTGGCGCTGCTGGAGGCGCGCGGCGCGCGGGCGCCGGCCGAGCACAATGTCGGGCACCTGTACCACGCGCCGCCGGCGCTGGCCGCGCATTACCGGTCGCTGGACCCCTGCAACTGCCTCAACCCCGGCATCGGCCGGACCAGCAAGCGGTACTGCTGGGGCGAGCCGGCCGGGAGCTGAGCCGCCGGCGTCGTGGCAAGCCTGGCAGGCTTCGGCGCAGGCTGCGCAGTGCGCGTGCATGGCGGCGTGGCTGCCGCACGCGTCGCCGCACTCGCGGCAGGCGGCGAGGCAGGCGGCGAGCTGGGCACGCACCACCACCTCGCTGAGCGCGCCGACCCGCGACAGGATCGTGCCGGTCGCGGCGCAGATCGTGGCGCAATCGAGGTCCAGGCGGATGCAGGCGCGCAGCTCGGCGATGGCGTCCTCGGCCAGGCAGGCATCGGCGCAGGCGCTGCAGGAGGCGGCGCAGTCGGCCAGGCTGCGCAGGCAGGCGAGGATCGCGTCCAGCTGCCCGGGTGGCCGGGGATGGGAGCGCAGGACGGCGGTCGCGTGGTCCATGGGGGATCCTCTGCCCGGGTTGTCCGCGGGCCAACGCTTGCGCGGGTGGCGGGCTCGCATCCACACGCAACTGTCAAGGATGGGCGTTGCGGTTCTTCTCGTGCCCGCTTAAGAGACCACGCGCACGTCGGCACCCCTGGAGGCCGGCGCGCTTGTTGTTCGGGAGCAGTTCAGTGACCAATTTCACGACGATCGAGGCGTCGGTGCGTGCGAGGGCTGGTAAGGGGGCGGCGCGCGCAACGAGGCGGGACGGACTGGTGCCGGCGGTGATCTACGGCGCCAGGCAGGAGGCCAGCCTGATCGCGCTGGACCCGCGGGTGGTGCTGCGCGAGCTGGTGAAGACCGGCTGGCGCTCCCGGCTGTACGAGATCACGGCGGACGGGCAGCCGGTGCGCGCGCTGATGCGCGAGGTGCAGCTGCATCCGGTGACCGACCGGCCGATCCACGTCGACTTCCAGCGCCTGGCGCCGGGCGAGCAGATCCGGGTGGCGGTGCAGGTGGTGTTCACCGGCGAGGACACCTCGGTCGGCATCAAGCGCGGCGGCGTGCTGAACGTGGTGCGGCACACCATCGAGGTGTCGGTCGATCCCGACCACATTCCGGCCAGCTTCAGCGTCGACCTGACCGCGCTCGACATCAACGACAACGTGCGCTGGTCCGACATCGGCGGCACCGAGAACGTGTCGCCGGTGATCAGCGACCGGGACTTCGTGATCGCGACGGTGGCGGCGCCGACCGTGATCGCCGAGCCGGAGCCGACGGTCGCGGCTGCCGCTCCCGTGGCGGCTCCGGCCAGGGGCACCAAGGCGCCGGGCAAGCCGGCGGCGAAGCCTGCCGCCAAGAAGTAGGCTGGCTCGTGCTGCTCTGGGCCGGGCTCGGCAACCCCGAGCCTGGGATGCGGCGGCAGCGGCACAACATCGGGTACATGGCGATCGACGCCGTCGCACGCCGCCACGGCTTCACGCCGTGGCGCAAGCGCTTCAAGGGCGAGGTGGCCGAGGGCGAGCTGGCGGGCCGGAAGGTCCTGGCGCTGAAGCCGCTGACCTACATGAACGGGTCCGGGGAAAGCGTGCAGGCGGCGGCCGCGTTCTTCAAGATCGAGCCGTCCGGCATCACCGCCCTGCACGACGAGCTCGACCTGGCGCCCGGCCGGGTGCGGGTGAAGAAGGGCGGCGGGGCGGCGGGGCATAACGGGCTGCGCTCGATGGACCGCATGCTGGGCACGCCGGACTATTGGCGGGTGCGGCTCGGCATCGGCCATCCCGGCTCGAAGGAACGGGTGAACGGCCACGTGCTGGGCGACTTCGCCCGCGTGGACCAGGACTGGCTCGGCGTCCTGCTCGACGCGGTGGCGGACGCGGCGCCGCTGCTGGCGGACGGGCAGCCGGACGCGTTCATGACGCGCGTGGCGTTGCTGGTGGGAGGCTGAGGAGCGATGGGGTTCAACTGCGGCATCGTCGGCCTGCCCAACGTCGGCAAGTCGACCCTGTTCAACGCGCTCACCGCGACCGCGGCGGCGCAGGCGGCGAACTACCCGTTCTGCACCATCGAGCCGAACATCGGCCGGGTGGCGGTGCCGGACCCGCGGCTGGGCGCGCTGGCGGCGATCGGGCGGTCGCAGAAGATCGTGCCGACCAGCCTGGAGTTCGTCGACATCGCCGGCCTGGTGCGCGGCGCCTCGCGCGGGGAAGGGCTCGGCAACCAGTTCCTGGCCAACATCCGCGAGGTGGACGCCATCATCCACGTGCTGCGCTGCTTCGAGGACGACGACGTCACCCATGTCGAGGGTTTGGTGGACCCGGTCCGGGACGCCGACACGGTGGAAACCGAGCTGATGCTGGCCGACATGGACAGCCTGGAGAAGCGGCTGCTGCCGCTGGGCAAGAAGGCCCGCAACAACGACAAGGATGCGGCGGCGCAGGTCGCGCTGATCGAGCCGATCCTCGCCGTGCTGCGCGAAGGCAGGCCGGCCCGCTTCGCGATCCCGCGCGGCGAGGAGGAGGCGGTGCGCCGGCTGCAGCTGATGACCGCCAAGCCGGTGCTGTACGTCTGCAACGTCGAGGAGGAGGCCGCCGCGGCCGGCAACGCCTGGTCGGAGCGGGTGGGGGCCAAGGCGCGGGCGGAAGGGGCGGCGATGGTGGTGGTGTCGGCCGCCATCGAGGCCGAGGTGAGCCAGCTGGCGGATGCGGACCGGGCCGAGTTCCTCCAGGGCCTCGGCCTGTCGGACAGCGGGCTCGACCGGGTGATCGCCGCCGGCTACCGGCTGCTGGGGCTTGCGACCTACTTCACCGTTGGCCCGAAGGAGACCCGCGCCTGGACCATCACCGCCGGCACCCGGGCGCCGCAGGCGGCGGCGGTGATCCACAACGACTTCGAGCGCGGCTTCATCGCCTGCGAGACCATCAGCACCGAGGACTACCTCGCCTACAAGGGCGAGGCCGGGGCCAAGGAGGTGGGCCGGATGCGCGTCGAGGGGCGCGACTACGTGGTGCGCGACGGCGACGTGCTGCTGTTCCGGTTCAACGTGTGACGCGCGGGGCTGCGGCGCGCGCAGCCCGTGCTCATGCGCCCCGCGCGCTGGTCCATTCCGCGTACGCGGCCTGGCACAGGCGCGTCCATCCCGCGATGTTCCACGGACAGCCGGGCCGGTCGGTGGCGAACCAGTCGATGAAGCCGACCACCAAGCCGTCGTGGATGCGTCGTATGCCGAGCGGCACGTCGTCGCCGCTCGCCCTGCACACCAGGAACAGCAGGCTCGGCCCGAACCGGTTCACCGCCTCGGCGAGCCTGGTCAGCTCGGCCTCGTCCGGCAGCGGCCCGGCGTAGCGGTAGACGAAGATCTTGTCCCCGTCCTCCAGGTCCTCGGTCAGCTTGCGGGACAGGAAGCTCATCCGCTGGCACATCATCGCGTGCGCCTGCTGCTCGGGGACCGAGATGCGCTCCAGGTGGGTGTGGTCGCAGAAGATGTCGTAGGTGGTGTCGACCATCGCCCAGTCGGACGCGTTGGGCTTCGCCTTGAGCACCGTCGATCCGGGTGCGCCGACCCCGGCGAAGCCGGCCTCCAGCGCGCGCGTCAGGCTCGGCAGGCTGACGCCCGACCAGCGCAGCAGGCTCAGCGGCTCGATTCCGCATTGGCGCTGGAAGAAGCCGAACTCGCAGCCATACACCGCGGTGTTGTTCGAGCCGCCGCCGCCCAGGCTTTCGAACTGCGGCAGGATGCTCGCGATCGACTGGTCCTCCGCATTCCCGCGACGTTTGCTGTCGCGTTCGGGCTTGGTGTCGTACGAAACGGGTGCGCTGCCGAGCAGGATCTCCTCGGCGACGATGATCTTCTCCTTGATCCCGGCGAAGTCCGGAAACCGCTCCGAGATGTCCTTCAGCTGGCTGAGATACTGCGGGTAGTCGCCCTTGAGCTTGACGATCTGCGCCCTGGCGTCGAGCAGATCCACCGTCATCCCCCGCGCGTCGGCGCGTTCGACGAGCAGCCTGTCCAGCTCGTCCAGGGGGATCTGCCGCTCGTCCGCGGCGAGGAAGCCGGACAGGTAGGCGAGATCGACCAGGGGCTGGGCCTCGTCCGGGAAGAGCTGCAGCATCTCCATCAGCAGAGACTGCGCCTCGCCGGTGCGGCTCAGGTGGACCAGCGTCCTGGACTGCCCGACATAGCCCCACCAGTTGTCCGGGAACCGCTCGCGGACCAGCTCGAACCGCTTGAGCGCCTCCGTCCAGTTCCAGATGCTTTCGGCAAGCCCGGCGTAGTCGAGGAACAGGGCGGTCTCGTGGGGAAGGCGCTGCTGCGCTTCCTCCAGGACCCGTTCGGCGTCCTTGATCCGGTCCAGCCTCCGGAGGGCGGCGGCGATCCGGGCATAGGCCCACCAGCTGTCGGGGAACCGTTCCTTGACGACGGTGAAGCGGCGGATCGCCTCGGGCCAGTCAGCACGGGCTTCAGCGATGGCGGCGTGGTCGATGAACAGCGCCCGCTCCCCTGGCACCCGGGCCTGGCCCTGCTCCAGGACGCGGTCGGCCTCGTCCAGCCGGCCCAGCTCGCGCAGGGCGGCGGCGATCCGGGCATAGGCCCACCAGTTGCCGGGGAACCGCTCCGTCACGACGGTGAAGCGTCGGATCGCCTCCGGCCAGTCCCGGCGCAGCTCGGCGATCGTGCCGTGGTCGATGAACAGGGCCTGCTCCTGCGGCAGCCGCTGCTGGCCCTGCTCCAGGATCTGGTCGGCCTCATCGAGCCGGCCCAGCTCGCGCAGGGCGGTGCCGATGCGGGCGTAGACCCACCACTCGTCGGGGAACCGCTCCTTGACCACCGTGAGGCGGCGGATGACCTCCGGCCAGTCGCCGCGTGCCTCGGCGACCGCGCCGTGGTCGATGAACAGGGCACGCTCGCCGGGCGCCTGTGCCTGGCCCTGCTCCAGGATGAGGTCGGCCTCGTCGAACCGGTCCAGCCGCAGCAGGGCGCGCGCGATCCGGGCATAAGCCCACCAGCCGTCCGGGAACCGCTCCTTGACGACGGTGAAGCGTCGGATCGCCTCCGGCCAGTCCTCGCGCAGCTCGGCGACGGTGCCGTAGTCGATGAACAGCGCCCGTTCGTCCGGCACCTGCCGCTGGCCCTCCTCGAGGATGCGGTCGGCCTCGTCGAGGCGGCCGAGCTGGCGCAGGGCGGCGGCGATCCGGGCATAGGCCCACCAGCCGTCGGGGAACCGCTCCTTGACGACGGTGAAGCGTCGGATCGCCTCCGGCCAGTCGGCCCGGGCTTCGGCGACGGTGCCGTAGTCGATGAACAGGGCGCGCTCGCCCGGTACCTGCCGCTGGCCCTCCTCCAGGATGCGGTCGGCCTCGTCGAGGCGGCCGAGGTGGCGGGACGCGATCGCGATCCGGGCATAGGCCCACCAGTTGTCCGGGAACTTCTCCTTGACGACGGTGAAGCGTCGGATCGCCTCCGGCCAGTCGCCGCGCGCCTCGGCGACGGTGCCGTAGTCGATGAACAGGGCGCGTTCCCCGGGCACCTGTTCCTGGCCCTCCTCCAGGACGCGGTCCGCCTCGTCGAAGCGGTGGAGGTGGCACAGCGCGATCGCGATGCGGGCGTAGGCCCACCATTCATGGGGGAACCGCTCCGTCACGACGGTGAAGCGGCGGATGACTTCCGGCCAGTCCGAGCGGGTCTCGGCGAGGGTCGCGTGGTCGATGAACAGCCTGGGGTGGTCGGGGAAGGTCGTCTTGCCGTCCGCCAGGAGCGCCTCGGCCTCCGCCGTCCTGCCGGTCCGGACAAGGGTCGCCGCGACCTCGGCCAGCTGCCACAGGTTGGTCGGCCGTTCTTCGAGGTGTACGTCGCTTTGCGGGGGCACGCAGGTCTCCATGAACGGCATCTGTGCCTGTCGGCCGTTCCGAATACCGAGCAACGTCCAAAAAAGTCCAGTTCGATCGACGCCGGACGGCCGCGCCGCCGCGACACGTGTTCGCGTCCGGCGCAGTCCGCATCTCGATTGACGGCCAGGCCCGGACCCGGAAGGATGCCGGCCGGATGATCGGTGGAGGACGTCTTGGCCCCTAGTCTTTCCTGGCTGGCCGAGCCGACCGGCTTCGCCGGACGGATCCGGACGCTGGAGCAGGCGGACGCGGTCGCCTGGCCGGACCTGGCGGCGCTGGCCAACGCGCGGCTGGACTTCCTCAAGACCGAGCGGCTGGACCGCCTGCTGCTGCGCCACTTTCCCGAGGCGCCGCCGGGGCTGCCGACGCGGGCGGTGCGGCTGGCGATCCTGGGATCGGCCACCACCGTGCACCTGCCGGCCTCGATCCGGGTCGCGTGCCTGCGCCGCAACATCGCCGTCGCCGTGCACGAGGGCGAGTATGGCCAGTACGCGCAGGAGCTGGACGACCCGGAATCCGAGCTGCACCGCTTCCGCCCGGACCTCGTGCTGCTGGCGTTCGACGCCCGCCACGTCGCCGCCGGGCTCGATCCGGCCGCCGACGCGGCGGGGGCGGAGCGGGCGCTGCAGGACTGGCTCGGCCGGATGGGGCGCTGCTGGAAGGCGGCGCAGGCGCTGGGCGCCACGGTGATCCAGCAGACCGTGCTGCCGACCCTGCCCGCCCTGATGGGCGGCAACGAGCAACGTCTGCCGGGTTCGCCCGCCGCCCTGGTGGAGCGGCTGAACGCCCTGCTGCCGGCGGCGGCGGATGCGGCCGGCGTGCACCTGCTGTCGCTGGGCGGGTTCGCGGCGAAGGACGGCATCGCCGCCTGGCACGACCCGGTGCTGTGGCACCGCGCCAAGCAGGACGTGACCCCGGTGGCGGCGCCGGTCTATGGCGACCTGGTCGGGCGGCTGGTGGCGGCATTGCAGGGGCGCTCGGCCAAGTGCCTGGTGCTCGACCTGGACAACACGCTGTGGGGCGGGGTGATCGGCGACGACGGGCTGGAGGGCATCGTGGTCGGCCAGGGCTCGGCGCTGGGCGAGGCCTACCTCGCGGTGCAGGCGCATGCCAAGGCGCTGGCGGCGCGCGGGGTGATCCTGGCGGTGTGCTCCAAGAACGACGAGGCCAACGCCCTGTCGCCGTTCGAGCGGCATCCGGAGATGCTGCTGCGGCGCGCGGACATCTCCTGCTTCGTCGCCAACTGGGACGACAAGGCGGGCAACCTCCGGCGCATCGCGCGAGAGCTGAACATCGGCGTCGACAGCCTGGTGTTCCTCGACGACAACCCGTTCGAGCGCAACCTCGTCCGCGCCGAGCTGCCGGAGGTGGCGGTGCCGGAGGTGCCGGAGGACGACCCGGCGCTGATGCCGCAGGCGCTGGCGGACGGCGGCTACTTCGAGGCGGTGTCCATCACCGAGGAGGACCGTGCCCGCACCGGCTCCTACCGCGCCAACGCCGAGCGGGCGTCGCTCGCCGGCGAGGCGACCGACATGCCGTCCTACCTGCGCTCGCTGGAGATGCGGCTGGTGTGGCGCCGGTTCGACCGGATCGGCCTCGGCCGCATCGTGCAGCTGATCAACAAGACCAACCAGTTCAACCTGACCACCCGGCGCACCACCGAGGCGGAGGTGACGGCGCTGATGCAGGATCCCCGGGCGTTCGGGCTGCAGCTGCGGCTGGCGGACCGGTTCGGCGACAACGGCATCATCGCCGTGGTGACCGGGCGGCTGGACGGGGAGAAGCGCTGCCACATCGAGACCTGGCTGATGTCGTGCCGGGTGCTCGGCCGCGGCGTGGAGCAGGCGACGCTGGCGCTGCTGGCCGATCAGGCGCGGGCGCTGGGGGCGACCGCCCTGGTCGGCGAGTACGTGCCGACGGCGAAGAACGCGATGGTGGCGGAGCACTACGCCCGGCTCGGCTTCCGCGACGCGCTGCAGCGGGCGGATGGCGGCCACGTGGCGGTGCTGCCGCTGCATGACTTCGTGGCCCCGGACAGCTACATGAGCGTCAGCGAAGGCGAATAACGCGAAGGGGACCGGACACGTGGCGACGGAAGCGGCGATCTACGACGGCTTGACCGAGGTGTTCCACGACGTGTTCGGCGACGACGGCCTGACGCTCACCCCGACCCTGTCGGCGGAGCAGGTGCCGGGCTGGGACTCGGTGCGCATGGTCACCATCATCCTCGGCGTGGAGCAGCATTTCGGCATCAAGCTGCGCTCGCGCGAGGTCGACCAGCTCAAGAACGTCGGCGACCTGGCCCGGCTGGTGCAGGCGAAGCTCGGCTAGCCGGCATGGACGCGCGGCCGGACGTGCTGCCCGGGCCGACCTGGCTCGACCGGGCCGGGCCCGACGCGCGCGCGGCCGCCAGGGTGCTGGCGCGGTCCGGAACGGCGATCCGCGAC
>CAXUEL010000086.1:0-12715 GCA_964249915.1 uncultured Acetobacteraceae bacterium
CGCAACCTCGAGCGCGCCACCGGCGCCGAGGTGCTGGACCGCACCGGCGTCATCGTCGAGATCTTCCACCGCCACGCCAACACCCGCGAGGCGCGGCTGCAGGTAGAGATGGCGCGCCTGAAATACGTGGCTCCCCGCCTGCGCGAGTCCGCCTCCGGCGGCGGCCGCCAGCAGGGCCCGGGTGCCGGCGAGAGCGCCCTGGCGCTCGACCGCCGCAAGATACGCGACCGCCTGTCCGAGCTGAAGGAGCAGCTCGACGCGGTGCAGCGCGACGGCGACGGGCGGCGCACCGCCCGGCGCGACCAGCTCCGCGTGGCGCTGGTCGGCTACACCAACGCCGGCAAGTCCTCCCTGATGCGCGCCCTCACCGGCAGCCAGGTCCTGGTCGAGGACAAGCTGTTCGCCACCCTCGACACCACCGTGCGCACGCTGCAGCCGGAAACCCGCCCCCGCGTGCTGGTGTCCGACACGGTGGGCTTCATCAAGCAGCTGCCGCACGACCTGGTCGCCTCGTTCCGCTCCACGCTCGCCGAAGCGCTGGAAGCCTCCCTGCTGCTCTACGTGGTCGACGCCTCCGACCCGACCCACGAGGCGCAGCTGGAGGTGAGCCGGGACGTGCTGCGCGAGATCGGCGCCGACGCGGTGCCGTCCCGCCTGGTGCTGAACAAGCTGGACCAGGTGGACGACGCCGGCCGCGCCGCCCTGCTGGAGAAGCATCCCGACGCGATCCTACTCTCCGCCCACGCCCCCGGCGACGTGGCCGCGCTGCGCGACGCCATCATCGCCTTCTTCGAGCAGGCGATGGTGGAGGACGTGCTGGTGTTGCCCTATGCCCGCCAGGGCCTGATCGGCGAGGTGTACGAAAGCGCGCGCGTCCTGTCGGAATCCTATGACGAGACCGGCCGCGTGCTGACGGTGCGCGGCCTGCCCGGCGCCATCGCTCGCCTGCAACGCAGCCTCGCCACCCCCTGAGCCTCCGCTCCGGCGCCCGGCGCCGACCGGTGAAACGAAGGACCGTCCGCGTCCCGGACCAGGCATGCCGGAACGGAATGTCCAGCTCCGGCCCTGCGCGCCGCTCCTCGGCCGGGTCGGGCATCCCGTCGGGTTGTCATCCTGCCCGATCGCCCCGGTGACACGCCGATCATCCGCCGCGGTCGGATGTCGGCCCACTGGCGGATCGCGGTCCTCGAGCCCATGCCGGTCAGCATCGGCCGGCCCTCCTCCAAAGCCTCCTGCACCGCAGGCAGCTCCAGGCGACGCTGCCAGGCTTTCGCTGTCGGTCCGGATCTCGATGATCCAGACCACATCGTCCCGCGGAAGGCATCGGCGATGACGGAGCTCAGGTAACCAGACAAGCCTTTCATGCCTTTTGCGAGAACCCGGACCAGTTCGTCCCGCCCGTCGGAAGGGTCATGAACCTGCTGGTCGATCCCGCATGACCTTGCACCTGGCTGGTGCCGAGCTGGCGTTTCCGGCGGAAGCCGTCATGCCGATCGGGCTGCCGAACGAGAGGGATCGCCGGTCGGGTTCGTGCCGGAAGGCCATGTTGCTGGCTGACACCGGCTAGGCGGAACGCAGCCTGTCCGCTCACTCCTGATGGCCCGAGGCCTGGACGCACTGCCTCGTCGAGGCTGCGGAGGCCGGCTTCAGGTTCGAGGCGAGCAACGACCGCGACGGGAGCGTCAGGTCCTGCGAGCTGCAGCGCCGCGCCGAGCAGGTCATGCCACCGGCACGTCGCGTCCGGCACGTCCACCGCCGATCCAACTGGAAGCCGGATGCCGTCGCGGCTTTAATTTGATTGCCATTTCAATAATGGTGGACGCGTCCCGATATTGATGATTACTCAAACATCCTTTGCCACACAGTAAAATTGCTGGTGACAAGAACAGCGTGATTAGCTAGGTAACGGCGACAACAGCTTATCGCAACGATCACCGCACGTGATCGACTCCGTACCTTTGGGGGTTCGATGGCCAACACCTACGTCACTATGACGCTTGGGAACGCAGCATTCAGCGATGGCTCCATCCTGAGCGGCACCTACACCGCCGAATACAATGCCAGCGGCTCTTTGATCGGCATCGTGAACCCCAGCTTCATCATCACCCCCCTGACCGGCATCGTGACGACCTTCACCAGCGCCAAGGTCGACGCTGCGACCGGCTCCTTCGAGCTGACCGCCGCCACCGGGAACAACGCCCTCTACTCGAACCTGAACATCGACTGGTCGGGCCAGACGCCGACGACGCTCAACGCCACCAGCGGCACCGCTGCGACGTCGGTCACCAACGCCCTCGGCACCGTCCTGCCGCTGACCAGCACCGGTACGGTGTCCAGCGTGACCGACCAGTCGGTCACCACCACCATCACCGGGGCCGCCTTCGCCGACGGAGCGACCCTGTCCGGCACCTGGACCGCCACCTACGATCCGAACGGGTTCCTGCTGGCGGTGCAGAGCGCCACCTTCACCGTCACCGGTCCCGGCGGCACCAACACCTTCACCAGCATGGGCACGCTGCCCTACGCGGACGACCCGACCTCGAGCGGCTTCACGTCCTACGAGATCCACAGCCTGTCGCAGACCGGCACCGGCACCTACAATAGCCTCTACGTGGACTGGAAGAGCGAGAACCCCAGTTCGTTCTACGAAGGCAGCCCGTCGCTCTACACGTCGGTCAAGAACACCGCGGTGAACCCGACCGCGTCGATCCGCCTCGTCGGTGACGGCGTCAGCGGCACCGGCTCCGTTCCCATCATCTCCGGCCTGTCTTCTACCGAGAGCGGCACGACCGCGTCGGCCATCGCAGTATTCGCCGGCGTCACGGTGACCGATGCCGGCAGTGCCACGGCAACTGCAACGATCGAGCTGGACGGTGCCAACGGCCTCGCGACCGATGCCAACGGCGTGCTCAGCGGCATCGGCCTGACCAAGACCGGCACCGGCACCTACAGCCTTGCCGCCGCCAGCCCGGCCAGCCTCACCAGCGAGCTGCAGGCGCTGAACTTCACGCCGACGCTCGGCCAGGTCCTGGTCGGGAACACCGTCTCGACCCGGGTCGCCCTCGCCATCAACGACAGCGACGGTTCTGTGACCTCCAGCACCACGCTGACCGTCACCGCCACCTGCTTCCTTCCCGGCACCCTGATCGCGACGCCGTCCGGCGAGGTCGCGGTCGAGCGGCTGTGCGCTGGCGACGTGGTGAGCGTGCTCGAACACGGCCGTACCGTCGCCCGCCCTGTCGTCTGGGTCGGTCGCGGTCGCATGGACGCCGCCCGCTTCGGCCATTGCGACGATGCCTTTCCCGTTCGCATCCGCAAGGATGCGTTCGCCGTCGGGATGCCCGTTCGCGACCTGCTGGTGACGCCCGAGCACTGCATCCTGACCGAGGCCGGCTTGGTCCCGGCACGCATGCTGGTGAACGAGGCGTCGATCCTGATCGACCGCGGTCTGCCCGAGTACGAGTTCTTCCACATCGAGCTGGACGCCCACGGCATCCTGCTGGCCGAAGGACTGGCCGCCGAGAGCTACCTGGACACCGGAAACCGCCCCCTGTTCGCCGACGGCAACGCGCATGTCGGCGTCCAGCGGCTGCCAGCCAGGGGGGCGCCGCTTGCGGTGTCGCGCGAACTGGTCGAGCCGATCTGGACCGGGTTGGCGGAGCGGGCTTCGCTGCTCGGCTTCGAGCGCCCGGACGGCGTTCCGGCCCTCACCGATCGACCCGACCTGCGGCTGCTGCTGGATGACGGCGTCGAGCTGGCCTGCTGCTGGAACGATGCGCAACGCTTCATGTTCCAGATCCCGTCCGGCGCCCGGCCGGTACGGCTGCTGTCCCGCACGGCGGTGCCGGCGCGGGTGATCGGGCCGTTCGTCGACGATCGCCGGACCCTGGGCGTCGCGGTCGAGAAGCTGGTGCTGTGGACCGGCTTCAACGACACCGTCGTGCCTGCCAGCGAGCTGACGCTGGATGGCTGGTATCAGGTGGAAGGCGACAGTCGCTGGACCAACGGCATGGCGTCGCTCGACCTGCGGACGGCCGATGAGATCACCTATCTCGACGTGCACCTGGCAAGCACGGCGCTCTACCCGGATGCGCTGGCGGCCTGACCGGCAGGCCGGTAGCCGCGATACTGCCGGCTTCGACATGCTCCGCACCAGGGCCGAAGCCGGCTCGGCGTGAGGGTTGCGGGGTGCGCAGCACGGCACCCGCAAGCCTCTCGCTCCCGAGCCTCGGCCGTATCGGCCACGCCGGCGTTATTTCGACGCAGGCCGCACCGTACGTGACCAGGAAGCTCAAGACGTCCCGCGCAAGCGGTGAACGGCCTCCTGGCCAGGATTTTTTGCTCGCGACCGCCGCGAGCCCTGTCAGGAACAGCCCAGCCGGTCGGGTTCCTCGATCGCGAGGCGGCCCCGCGGCGGGCTGATCGCTACCTGCCGCAGCACCCAATCGTGTAGGGCGAGGTTGTCGCCCCCATCGCATGCGGTTCCGCCCGGCTTGTCGTCTGCGACCACGTGCTGTCGCTCGACCGGATGGTCGGCCACGCCGCCGGGCTGCAGATGCCGTGCGTGCGGCTGTCCCTGTTGGCCGCTCCATTGGATCGCCTGGCCAGGCTGCCATGTGGCGCCGTCACCGGCCTGGACGCGCTGGCGGTCGACCGCATCGGCGACCCCGGACCCTCACATCCCCCTCCCTCTCGCATCAAGCCCTCAGGCCGTCTGCGAAGCGGTGCAGCTCACCTGCCGCTGGTTGACGTTCGGACATGCCGACCGTGAGCCGGCCTCGCGCGGCGTCATGGCGTGACGCCACCCAGGCGCCGCCGACGCGTTGCCCCGTTCATGGCACGCATCCTCGTCACCGGCTCCTCCGACGGCCTCGGCCGCATGGCAGCAAGGCTCCTGGTCGAGCGGGGTCACGCGGTGGTGCTGCACGCCCGACACGAGGCGCGCGGACGTGAAGCCCTCGCCGCCGTGCCGGGCGCGGACACGGTGCTGATCGGCGACCTGTCCAGCCTGTCGCAGACCCGCGCCCTGGCCGAACGGGCCAACGCCCTCGGCTCCTTCGACGCGGTGATCCACAACGCCGCGATCGGCTACCGCGAACGCGAGCGCCTGCCCACCGCCGACGGCCTGTCGCACGTGTTCGCGGTCAACACCCTGGCCCCCTACGTGCTGACCGCGCTGATGCACCGGCCGCGCCGCCTGGTCTATGTCAGCTCCGAGCTGCACCGACGCGGCGACGCGTCGCTCGTCGACCTGAACTGGGAGCGGCGCGCCTGGCGCGGCAACCAGGCCTATTCCGACACCAAGCTGCACGACGTTCTGCTCGCCTTCGCGGTGGCACGCCGCTGGCCGGACGTGCTGTCGAACGCCATGGAACCCGGCTGGGTGGCGACCAAGATGAGCCCGCGCGCGACCGGCGACCTCGACGCTGCCCACCGCACCCAGGTCTGGCTCGCGACCAGCGACGACCCCGCCGCCCTCGGCACCGGCGGCTACTTCTTCCACCTCCGCCCCAAACCCCCGAGCGGCGCCACGCACGACACGGACCGCCAGGACCGGCTGCTGGCCGAATGCGCACGCCTGTCCGGGGTGACCCTGCCGGACGCCTAGCCCCGATGCCCGCGCAGGAACGGCAGCAGCCGCCCCAGCACCGCCTCCGGCCCCTGCCGCTGCAGGAAATGTCCGAGCCCGTCCAGCACCACCCGCTCGTATGGTCCGCAGAACGACCCTTCCTTGCCCTCCGAGCCTTGCGGCAGCGCCACCGGATCCGCGCTCCCCTGCAGCATCAGGGTCGGCACCGCGATCGTCGGGTCCGCGGCCACGCGCTGCACCAGCGCGGTATGGGCCGGGTCCCTCGACGCCAGGCCCCAGCGCACCCGGTACGAGTGCACGGTGACCTCCGCCCAGTCCGGGTTGTCGAACCCGTCCGCCGCCACTGCGAACTCGTCGTCCGGCACCGTCCAGCCGGGCGACCATAGCTCCCAGATGTACCGGGTGAAGCCGCGCCGGTCGTCCCGCACCAGCGCCGCCCCTCGCTCCAGCCCCATCAGCCACTGGTACCACAGCGCCTGGTTCTGCCCCATCGACACTGTCTGGTCCGGATCGTTCCCGTCCCAGGCCGTCGCCAGCGCCGCCACCGCCACCACCCGCTCCGGCGCTACGCAGGCGACGGTATAGGCGGTCCGCGCCCCCCAATCGTGCCCGACGATGCCGAACCGTTTGAGCCCGAGCGCGTCCGCCAGGTCGAGCACGTCCTGCGCCATCGCCACGATCTCGCCCGACCGCATCGTTGCGTCATCCCGGAACCGCGTCGGCCCGCACCCGCGCAGGAACGGTGCGACCGTGCGGTATCCCGCCGCATGCAGCGCCGGCAGCATCGTGTCCCAGCTGCTTGCACCGTCCGGCCAGCCATGCAGCAGCACCAGCGGCCGCCCGTCCTCCGGCCCCGACACGAGACAGCCGACCGACAGCACGGGCGTCTCGACCACGGTGATCGTCATGGCCCCCGAAGCCCGGGACGCCTGCAGAACGTGCTAGCCGCTCGCCAGCGCCAGCGCCTGCTTCAGGTCGGCCACGAACAAGGCATATTCCCGCTGCTTGGTATCCTCGTCCGGGATGCGCAGCAGGTAGGACGGGTGCACCGTGACGAAGCCCTGCGCGTTGCTGCCATACGCGTCCGGCAGCGCGATCGGCTGCGACCGCTCCCGCCCGATGGTGACCGCCCGTCCCAGCACCGCACGCGCCGCGGTGGCCCCCAGCATCACCACCAGTGCCGGCTTCACCGCCCGCCGCTCCTCGTCCAGCCACACGTTGCAGGCGCGTATCTCCACCAGGTCCGGCTTGGCATGGATCCGCCGCCTGCCGCGCGCCTCGAACTTGAAGTGCTTGACCGCATTGGTGACGTACACCGTGCTGCGGTCGATCCCCGCCTCCTTGATCGCCCGGTCGAGCAGCTGCCCGGCCGGCCCCACGAACGGCCGCCCCGCCAGATCCTCCTGGTCGCCCGGCTGCTCGCCCACCATCATCATCCGCGCGTCCGACGGCCCCTCGCCGAACACCACCTGGGTCGCGGGCTCCCACAGGTGGCAGCGCCGGCACGCCGCCGCCGCCTGCGCCAGCTCCGCGACCGTGCCGGGACGCACCGGGTCGGCGTCGGCGAGCCCGAGGGCGGGCCCGGCATCCGGCGCCGCCGCGCGCCGCTTCGGCTTGGGATCGATCGTGTCCATCGGCACCGCCTCCAGCATGGTCTCGGTCCGACGCGCCGCGGTGCGGATCAGTTCCGGGATCGCCGCCGCCTCGGGAAGGTTGCGCCAGTACTTCCTCGGCATCTCCGACGTCATCGCCGACACCTTGAGCCGGGCTGGGTTGAAGATGGCGCTGAAATACGCCCGCCAGTAGCGCTCCAGCGCGTCGTCGTCCGGCACCTCCGACGGGTCCGCACCCGGCCCGAACTGCGTCTCGGTCCCGTTCCAGTGCAGGCTGCGATACGGGGTCAGGATCGAGAACAGCATGGTGGCGAAGCGGCGCACGAAGAAGTCGGCGTTCGCCTCGACGATGAAGTGCTCGGGCTCGAACCAGGCGACGTAGCGCGTCGCGTCGCCGTCGCCCCCGTCCGGCGGCACCTCGCGGAAGCGCAGGAAGGCCCGCATCTTGTGGGTGTCGCGGCGCACCGACTGCGCCAGCCGCACCGCGCGCTGCACCGCCGGGTCGGTCACCAGCTCCGCGACCTTCTTCTCCCCGTGCTGCGCACGCCACACCAGCCCATAGAGCAGGTCGAACCGTTCCGGCTCCCTCGCCTGGATCACCGTCTGCGCCAGCTCGACCAGCGCGCGCGACACGGTGAAGCTGCCGGGCGCCTGCGGCGCCGCGGGCTCCGGCTCCTCCGCCGGCCCCTGCGCGAACAGGTCGTCGGGTGCTCCGACCGAGAAGTGCACCCCTTCCGGAGCCACGCCCTCCAGCGCCAGCCGGCGCGCCGCGTCCCGCCAGCCTGTGAAATCAACCTCGTGGGCGAGAACGACGCTCTGCATGAGCCTTCAAAGCAGGGCGAGCTGCCTGGGTTGCGGCGCCAGCCTCGCCGAAAGCCGCGCGCTGTCGAGCTCCCCCGCCGGCCGGTGGTCCAGCGCGGTGACGAACGGGGCGATCTTGGCCAGCGACAGCCGCAGCCGCGCCAGGTCGGCCATGCGCAGGCTCCGGTGCCGGCGCACCTGGATGATGCGGTCGACCGACTTCACCCCCAGGCCCGGCACGCGCAGCAGCGCCTCCCGCTCGGCGGCGTTGACGTCCACCGGGAACATCTGGCGGTTCTCCAGCGCCCAGGCCAGCTTCGGATCGTGCACCAGGTCGAGGTTGCCGACCGCGTCGGTCGCCAGCTCCTCCACGCCGAAGCCGTAGAACCGCAGCAGCCAGTCCGCCTGGTACAGCCTGTGCTCGCGCAGCAGCGGCGCCGGCTGCAGCGGCAGCGCCGCCGACGCGTCCGGGATCGGGCTGAACGCCGAATAGTACACCCGCCGCAGCCCGTACGCGCCGTACAGGTTGCTGCTCATGCGCAGGATGGCGCGGTCCGGGCTGGGGTCGGCGCCGACGATCACCTGCGTGCTCTGCCCCGCCGGCGCGAAGCGCGGCGGCTTCGCGGCTCCCGGCCTGGTCTTCTCCCGCGCCGCGTCGATGCCGAGCCGCATCCGCCCCATCGACCGGCGTATGCCGCCCATGTCCTTCTCCGGCGCGTACTGCTTCAGCGCCCCCTCGGTCGGCAGCTCGACGTTGATCGACAGCCGGTCCGCCCAGCGGCCCGCCTCTTCCAGCAGCAGCGGGTCCGCATCCGGGATCGTCTTGAGGTGGATGTAGCCGCGGAACCCGTGCTCGACCCGGAGCGTGCGCGCCACCCCGATCACCTGCTCCATGGTGTAGTCCGGCGAGCGGATGATCCCCGACGACAGGAACAACCCCTCGATGCAGTTGCGCCGGTAGAAGCCCAGCGTGAGCCGCACCACCTCGTCCACCGTGAACCGCGCCCGCTTCACCGACGACGACTGCCGGTTGATGCAGTACGCGCACTCGTACAGGCAGAAATTGGTCAGCAGGATCTTGAGCAGCGAGATGCAGCGCCCATCCGGCGCATAGGCGTGGCAGATCCCCATGCCCTCGGTCGAGCCGATCCCCTTGGCGGCACCCACGCTGTCGCGCGTCTCGGTGCCGCTGGACGCGCAGGACGCGTCGTACTTCGCGGCATCCGCCAGGATCTCGAGCTTGGCCAGCAGGTCCATCAACCGTTCCTGTTCCGTTCGGGCGCCAGCCACAGCGCTGCGGCATGCCGGGTCGTTACGGAAGATGGGGTGCAGCGACCCGGAAGGAAGGCCCGGCATCGCCGCCCTTGACCGGGTGCCGCCGGCGGCGGCAGGACGGCGTGGGGAAAAGGAGATCGTCATGTCCGGCACCGGATTGGCCGAGGCGGCGGACCGGATCGAGGCCTGGTTCGCCCGGGCCTGGCCGCTCTGGATCGCGCGCGGGATCGACCCCGGCAACCACCTGTTCGTCGAAAGCCTCGACGACGCGGGCCGCCCGGATCTCGCCGCCCCGCGTCGGGTGCGGGTGCAGGGACGCCAGCTCTACTGCTTCTCGCGCGCGATCGCGTTCGGCCACGCCGTGCGGCCCGGGCTCGACCGGACGCTCGACGCCGTCGCCGCCGCCGCGTGGGCGGAGAACGGCGGCTGGGTCCACCTCCTGTCCGGCGACGGGCAGCCGCTCGACGCCAAGCGCGACAGCTACGACCAGGCCTTCCTGTTGTTCGGCCTCGCCGGCGCCGCTGCCGCCGGCCTCGACCGCGCCCGGCGCCTGGCGGAGGACACCTTCGCCTTCGTCGATGCGGCCCTAACCGACCCGCGCGACGGCAGCGTCCGCGAGGGCCTGCCCGATTGCCTGCCGCGTCGCTCCAACCCGCACATGCACCTGCTGGAGGCGATGCTCTCCTGGCACCGCCTCACCGGGGCGCAGCGCTATCTCGACCGCGCCGACCGGCTCGCCGCGCTGTTCGCGGAGCGCTTCCTCGACCGCGACACCGGCACGCTAGGCGAACACTTCACCGCCGGCTGGAACCCGGCGCCGCACCCGCACGGCAGCTCGGTCGAGCCGGGGCATCACCTGGAATGGTCGTGGCTGCTGCACCGCCTGGCCGAGGCGGGCGGCCGCGACCTGCGCCCCGAGGCCGGCCGGCTGCACCGCTGGGCCCTGGCCCACGGCCTGGACCGCGACGGCTTCGCGATCGACGAGTGCGACCGGACGGGAACGCCGCGCCGCACCACGCGCCGGCTCTGGCCGCAGACCGAGCTGATCAAGAGCCACCTCGCCAACGACGAGCCGGACGCTGCCGCCCGGGTCGCCTGCCGCGTGCTCGACACCTACCTGGCGACGGATCCGGTCGGGCTGTGGATCGACCAGTTCGACGGCTCGGGCAAAGCCTGCGGATCGGGCGTCCCTGCCAGCACGCTGTATCACCTGGTGGTGGCGTTCGAGGAGCTGCTCCGGGTCGCCGGCCGCGCACGGCCGGCCGGCTGATCCGCCCGGCTCAGGTCCGGTTGCTAGCGCTCTGCACCAGGCTGCCGCCGCCCTGCAGCATCTGCTCCGGCAGGTGGATCTCGGTGATCTTCCACTGCCAGTGTTCCAGCCGCATCGACACGCAGACCGGCTGCACCGACGGATCGTCCGACATCCGGATCGCCGCCTCGAACCGGGCCGGACCGAGGAACGCGACCCGCTCCACCCGGCCCAGCACCGAGCGCACCGCAGCGACCGCACCCCCTTGCGCGATCCCGCCGGCATCGCCCCGGGACAGCATCGCCATCATCCGCTCGGGCGTCACCTCGTCGTCGACCACGTGCGACACCAGCGTGTTGGCGAACGACTCCCCGAACCCCGGCAGCTCGTCATCCGCCGACGACACCTTGGCGCTGGCCAGGCTGACCGGCAGCCCGCCGCCGAAATCGGCCTTCAGGCCGAGCCGCACCGCCCGCCAGTCGAGCGCGCCGCGCAGCGCGGCGACATCCTCGTGCCGCAGCCCGTTCGCCACCGACAACAGCGTCGCCACCGGCGACAGCGCGTAGAACAGCAAGGCCAGGGCAAGGCAGGTGGCGGACACCGCAGCAGCTCGATGACGCAGGCCGACCTTCCGGAAAGTCATGATGCGCGTTCCCTGTCCGGCAAGCCGGGCTGCCATGCGACATCATCTCCTACCGCTCGACCGGTGGTCAAGCGCGTTCGACGTGCCCACATATCGAGAATGCGCGCAGTTCGTGAACGCGACGTGAAGACCCGGCGCCCGTCCGAATCACCCATGGACCTGCAGTTCTCCGAGCACGAGGTGCAGCGTTATTCCCGCCACATCCTGCTCCGCGAGGTCGGCGGCATCGGCCAGGCGCGCCTACGCGACGCGCGCGTGCTGGTGGTCGGCGCCGGCGGCCTCGGCGCGCCGGTGTCGCTCTACCTCGCCGCCGCCGGCATCGGCACCATCGGGCTGGTGGACGACGACGTGGTGGAGCTGTCCAACCTCCAGCGCCAGGTGGTGCACGCCACCGACCGGGTCGGCACCGCCAAGGTAAGCTCCGCCGCCGAGACCCTCCACGCGCTGAACCCGCTGGTGCAGGTCCGGCAGCATCCGTTCCGCCTCGACGCCGACACCGTGCTGCCCCTGATCGCGGAGTACGACCTGGTATGCGACGGCAGCGACAACTTTCCCACCCGCTACCTCCTGGCCGACGCCTGCGCGCTGGGCGCCCGCACCCTGGTCTCGGCCGCGGTGTCGCGCTTCGAGGGCCAGCTCTCCACCTTCGCCCCGCATCGCGGCGGCCCGTGCTACCGCTGCCTGCATCCGGAGCCGCCCGGCCCCGGCACGGCACCGTCCTGCGCCGAGGCCGGCGTGTTCGGCGCCGTCACCGGGGTGATGGGCACGCTGCAGGCCACAGAGGTGCTCAAGGAGGTGCTCGGCCTGGGTGAGGGCTTGTCCGGACGGGTGCTGGTCTGGGACGCGCTGGCGGCCCGCTTCCACACCATCCGCCTCAAGCCCGATCCGGACTGCGCGCTGTGCGGCCGCAACCCCCGCATCCACGACCTGTCGGCGCACCGTGGCTGAGCCGCCGCTCGGCATCCTGCTGCTGAGCGGCTGCTTCCGCCGGGCCCACACCGCGCTGCTAATGGCGGCGGCGGCGGCGGCGCTGGACCGCCCGGTGACGCTGTTCGCGACCCAGGACGGCCTGCATGCGCTGTGCCGCGACTGGTCCGGCCTCGACGGCAGCGACGCGGACGAGACCCTCCGCGCGCGCGGCGTCGCCGGCTTCGACGCGCTGCGCGACACGCTGTCGCCGCTCGGCGTGCGGCTGATGGCGTGCGAGGCCGGGCTGAGGGCGATCGCGCTGCCGCCGGAGGCGCTGCTGCAGGGAGTCGAGCGGGTCGGCGTGCCGACCTTCCTCCACGCCATCGGCGCCGGCCAGCTGCTGTCGATCTGACCGCCGCAACCCCTTGCCCTGCGGCCTGGGCCTTGGCACGGATGCAGCCATGCCCGCCGTGCACCAGCGCCGCTCGACCGTTCTCGTCGCCGGCGCCGCGATGCTGCCCTGCGTCCTGCTGCTCGCCGGCTCCCCGGCCCGGGCACAGGTGCCGGCGGCCGACCGGCCGCATGCCCGTCCGGTGCTGCACGCCCTGCGCACCCACGCCCGCGCGGTCCTGCAT
>CAXUEL010000087.1:0-12424 GCA_964249915.1 uncultured Acetobacteraceae bacterium
GGACCTGTTCCCGCCGCGGTCGCCGGACCTGGCGCTCGATCCGCGGCACGAGTTCTCCGACGCCACCCGCGACGCGCAGCTGGCGACGCCCGCGGACGCCGAGGCGGTCGGACGGTACTGGGGCGAGGTGCTGGATCGCCTGTCCGGACGGGGCTTGTCCGGGGCGCGGCTGCTCGGCCTGACCCGGGTTCCGGACGGGTTCAGGCTGCCCCTGCTGCGAGCGCTCCGGAGCTCGACCCCAGGCCTGGTGCTGATCGCCGACACCAACGGCGTCCCCTGGAGCGAGATCGGGTCGCTCGCCGGGCTCGGGCTGGACGGCGTGCTGTCGTCGCTCGCCTGGTGGGACGGCAAGGCGGACTGGTTCGCCGCCGAGCTGGCGCTGCTGCGCCAGGTCGCACCGGTGCTGGCGCCGATGCCGGCGGAGCCGGGCGGCGGCGGCACGCGCCGCCTGCTCGGCCTGGCGGTCGCCGACGGCATCGGCTGGATCGTGCCGAGCGGCACGGCGGCATCCGACGGAACCGACCGGCTGGCGGCGATCGCCGACCAGACCCGCGGCCTCGGCCTGCCGCGCCTGCTGTCGTCGCCGGGCCAGGCGGTGACGGCGATCCTGCGCGGCACCACCGACGATCCGCGCACCAGCCACGACGCGACGCTGCTGCTGCTGAACACCAGCGCCACCGCCCCGGCCTCGGTCGATCCGGCGGGCGTGCTGCCTTGGACCGGCGGGGCGTTCTCGGCCTTCGCGCCGCTGGTCGGGACCGATGATCCCACCGGACACAAGAAGCTGGTGCCGGGCCGCCCGGTGACGCTGCCGCCCGGCGCGCTGTGCGCGTTCCGCGCCGACCGCCTGCACGACGGGACGCCGCTGCCGCTCGACGAGGAGTCGGCGATGCAGGCCGGCGGCTGGGCGCGGCTGGCGCTCGAGGCGCCCAGCCCGGCCGTGGATGGCGGCCTGTTCCCGGTCAAGCGCACCGCCGGCGACACGGTCGAGGTGGAGATCGACGTCATCGGCGACGGACACGACATGCTGGCTGCGGCGCTGCAATGGCAGGGACCGGGCGACGCCGGCTGGCACGAGGCGCCGATGCGCCTGCTCGGCAACGACCGCTGGCAGGCGAGCTTCCCGCTGGAACGCCGCGGCCCGCATCTGTACCGGGTGCAGGCTTGGCGGGACGTGTGGGCGACCTACCGCCACGAGCTGGGCGCCAAGCACAAGGCCGGGGTGCCGACCGCGCTGGAGCTCGTCGAGGGCGTGGCGCACGTGCGGGACGCCCTCCCGCGCGGCGGCGCGGAACTGGCCGCAGCACTGGAGCGGATCGAGGCGGCGGACCAGGATGCACGGCGGACGATCCTGCTGTCGGAGGAGCTGGCGGCGCTGATGGCGGCGGCGGATGCCCGGCCGTTCGGCGTGCGGAGTGCCGAGATCCCGGTCGATGCGGAGCGCACCGGCGCGGGCTTCGCGGGATGGTACGAGGTGTTTCCGCGGTCCATGGCCGACCAACCCGGCCGGCACGGCACCTTCGCGGACGTGGAGCGGCACCTGCCGCGCATCCGGGCGATGGGTTTCGACGTGCTCTACTTCCCACCGATCCATCCCATCGGCCGGATCAACCGCAAGGGGCCGAACAACACCCTGACTCCGGGGCCGCAGGACGTCGGCAGCCCGTATGCGGTCGGCACGACGGAAGGCGGCCACGACGCGATCCATCCCGAGCTCGGCACGCTGGACGAGTTCCTGCACCTGCGGAAGGCGGCGGAAGCGGAAGGGCTCGAGCTGGCGCTCGACTTCGCGATCCAGTGCGCGCCCGACCATCCCTGGCTGCGCGAGCACAAAAACTGGTTCGACTGGCGGCCCGATGGGACCGTCCGCTATGCGGAAAACCCGCCGAAGAAATACCAGGACATCGTCAACGTCGACTTCTACGCTCCGGGAAGCGTACCCGGGCTGTGGATGGCGCTGGCGGGGGTGGTGCTGTTCTGGTGCTCCCACGGCATCCGGCTGTTCCGGGTCGACAACCCGCACACCAAGCCGTTCCCGTTCTGGCAGTGGATGATCGCCGAGGTGCGGGCGCTCTATCCGGACGCGGTGTTCCTGGCCGAAGCGTTCACCCGGCCGAAGGTGATGAACCGGCTCGGCAAGGTCGGCTTCTCGCAGAGCTACACCTACTTCACCTGGCGCAACACCAAGGCGGAGCTGACCGAGTACCTGACGCAGCTCACGACCGAGGCGCCGCGCGACTTCTTCCGGCCACATTTCTTCGTCAACACGCCCGACATCAACCCGTTCTTCCTGCAGAACACCACGCGCGGCGCGTTCCTGATACGCGCCGCCGCAGCGGCCACGCTGTCCGGCCTGTGGGGCGTCTACAACGGCTTCGAGCTGTGCGAGGGCACCCCCCTGGCGCCGGGCAAGGAGGAATACCTGGACAGCGAGAAATTCCAGATCCGGCACTGGGACTGGGACCGTCCCGGCAACATCGTGGCCGAGATCACCCGTCTCAACGCGATCCGCGCCGAGAACCCGGCGTTGCGCACGCATCACGGCATCAGCTTCCTGTCCACCGCCAACGAGGCGGTGCTGGTGTTCGAGAAGGCGACGCGCGACCGCAGCAACACCGTCCTGGTGGCGATCAGCCTCGATCCGAACCATGTGCAGACCGCCGCGATCGACCTGCCGCTCTGGAAGTGGGGGCTGCCCGACCAGGGCACGCTGGCGGTCGACGACCTCCTGCAGGGCGGCAGCTTCGCCCTGTCCGGCCGCACCCATTCCATCACCCTGACGCCGGATCGGCCCTACCTGATCTGGCGCGCCGCACCCGCTTCCTGAGGCACCATCGTCATGATCCCTCTCGACCAACCTTCCGCTTCCCGGGACCAGCCTCCTGTCGCGACCAGCCCGGCCACGTTGCCGCCGATCGAGGACGCGCTCTGGTACAAGGACGCGGTGATCTACCAGATCCACATCAAGTCGTTCTTCGACTCCAACAACGACGGCGTCGGCGACTTCGAGGGCCTGCTGCAGAAGCTCGACTACATCGTCGACCTCGGCGTCACCGCGATCTGGATGCTGCCGTTCTATCCGAGCCCCAGGCGCGACGACGGCTACGACATCTCGGACTACCGCGGCGTGCATTCCGACTACGGCACGCTGAACGACCTGCGACGCTTCGTGGTGGCGGCCCACGACCGCGGCCTGCGCGTGATCACCGAGCTGGTCATCAACCACACCTCCGACCAGCACAGCTGGTTCCAGCGCGCCCGCAAGGCGCCCGCAGGGTCGCCGGAGCGGGACTTCTACGTCTGGTCCGACACCGACGAGAAGTATGCCGGCACCCGCATCATCTTTCTCGACACCGAGAAGTCGAACTGGGCCTGGGACGAGGAGGCGCAGGCATACTACTGGCACCGCTTCTACAGCCACCAGCCTGACCTCAACTTCGACAACCCGCTGGTGATGGACGAGGTGCTGTCGGCGATGCGGTTCTGGCTCGACCTCGGCATCGACGGGCTGCGGCTCGACGCGGTGCCGTACCTGATCGAGCGCGACGGCACCAGCAACGAGAACCTGCCGGAGACGCACGACATCATCCGGCGCATACGCGCCGAGATAGACAGCTACGCGCCCGGACGCATGCTGCTGGCGGAAGCCAACATGTGGCCGGAGGACGCGCAGGTGTATTTCGGGCACGGCGACGAGTGCCACATGTCGTTCCACTTCCCGCTGATGCCGCGCATGTACATGGCGATCGCGCGCGAGGACCGGTTCCCGATCACCGACATCATGCGCCAGACCCCGGCGATCCCGGAGAACTGCCAGTGGGCGGTGTTCCTGCGCAACCATGACGAGCTGACGCTGGAGATGGTGACGTCGTCGGAGCGCGACTACCTGTGGGAGACCTACGCGTCGGACAAGCGGGCGCGGATCAACCTCGGCATACGCCGCCGCCTGTCGCCGCTGATGCAGCACGACCGCCGGCGCATCGAGCTGATGAACGGGCTGCTGCTGTCGATGCCGGGCACGCCGGTGATCTACTACGGCGACGAGCTCGGCATGGGCGACAACATCTATCTCGGCGACCGCGACGGCGTGCGCACGCCGATGCAGTGGTCGATCGACCGCAACGGCGGCTTCTCGCGCGCCGATCCGGCCGGGCTGGTGATGCCGCCGATCATGGACCCGATCTACGGCTACCAGGCGGTGAACGTCGAGGCGCAGTCGGCCGACCAGCATTCGCTGCTGAACTGGATGCGCAGGATGCTGGAGGTGCGCAAGGGGCATCGCGCCTTCGGTCGCGGCTCGCAGCGCTTCCTGTTCCCCGGCAACCGCAAGGTGCTGGCCTATCTCCGCTCGCATCCGACCGAGGACGAGACGCTGCTCTGCGTCTACAACCTGTCGCGCGCGGCGCAGGCGGTCGAGCTCGACCTGCACGAGTTCAACCGGCGGGTGCCGGTCGACGTGATCGGCGGCTCGGTGTTCCCGCCGATCGGCCAGCTCACCTACCTGCTGACCCTGCCGCCCTACGGGTTCTACTGGTTCCTGCTGGCGAGCGAGCAGGCGCTGCCGAGCTGGCACACGCCGACGCCCGAGCCGCTGCCGGACCTGTCCACCATCGTGGTGCGCAACATGATGACCGAGGTCTGCGCCGGCGCGTCGCGCAACCTGCTGGAGAAGGAGGTGCTTCCCGCCTACCTGCCGAAGCGGCGCTGGTTCTCGTCCAAGAGCGAGGCCCTGGGCGACATCGCCTTCGCCTACTCGGTGCCGCTGCGCGACGATCGCGACAACACCTCGCTGCTGACCGAGATCACCGTGCAGGTGGGCAGCCGCACCGAGCGCTACTGCCTGCCGCTGGGCGCGGTCGCCGAGGAGAACGCGATCCCGGTGGCGCAGCAGCTGGCCATGACCCGGATCCGGCGCGGCCCGCTGGTCGGCTACGTCACCGACGGCTTCACCACCGACAACTTCATGACCAGCACGCTGGGGCGGATCGGCCAAAACGCCGACATCGCGCTCCAAGGCGGCGGCCGGATCGAGTTCCGCAAGACCGACCGGTTCGACCAGCTCGAGCGCCCGGCCGAGATGCAGGTCCGACGCCTGTCGGCGGAGCAGTCCAACAGCTCGGCGATCATCGACGACCAGATCGTGCTGAAGGTGGTGCGCAAGGTGCTGTCCGGCGTGCACCCTGAGGCGGAGATCTCGCGCTACCTGACCCGGCGCGGCTACGCCAACACCCCGCCGATGCACGGCGAGGTGACGCGCTACGATCCCGACGGCACGCCGAACACGCTGATCCTGGTGCAGGGCTTCGTGCGCAACCAGGGCGACGGCTGGGCCTGGACGCTCGACTTCCTGGCTCGCGCCGCGGAAGACAGCGTGGCGGACGCCGCGGTCGACCAGGAGGAGCAGAACGCGGACCTCTACAGCAACTATGCCGGCTTCGCGCAGGCGCTGGGACGCCGGCTGGCGCAGCTGCACGACGTGTTCGCATCCGCCACCGACGAGCCGGCGTTCCTTCCGGAAACGGTGACGGAAGCCGACCTGCAGGCCTGGGCGGACGGTGCGGTCGAGCAGATCGACCGGGCGGTGGAGGCGCTCGGGCGTCTTCCGGCGACGGTACCGGAGGAGGTGACGCTGCTGGCCGGCCAGGTGGTCGATCGGCACGAGGCGCTGCACGGGCTGGCGAGGCGGCTGGCGGCGCAGGGCGTCGGCGCGCTGCGCACCCGGGTGCACGGCGACTTCCACCTCGGCCAGGTGCTGGTGGTGGGCGGCGACGCCTACCTGATCGACTTCGAGGGCGAGCCGGCCAAGACCATGGAGCAGCGACGCGCCCACTCCTCGCCGCTGCGCGACGTGGCCGGGATGCTGCGCTCGTTCGACTATGCCGGCGCCACCGCCTCGTCGCGGCTGCACAGCAACAGCGAGCGGGTGACCGAGCGGCGGGCCAGGCTGATCGAGCAGTTCCGCAGCCAGGCCGGCGCCGACTTCCTCGCCAGCTACCGCGAGGTGCTGGAGGCGAGCGCCACGCCCTGGGTGCCGCGCGCGGCGGAGCAGGCGCTGCTCGACCTGTTCCTGCTGGAGAAGGCGGCCTACGAGATCCGCTACGAGGCAGACAACCGTCCCGACTGGATCGGCATTCCGCTTGGCGGGCTGAACGGGATCGCAACGCGCCTTCTGGGTGCCGGAGACCTGCCGAATGAGTGAGCACCTGCCGCATCCGGGCGCCGTCGATTCCTTTGTCCGCGCCAGGCATGGCGACCCGTTCTCGCTGCTGGGGCCGCACGCCGTGGAGGGCGGGGTGGCGGTGCGCACCTTCCTGCCCGAGGCGTCGCGGGTCGAGGTGGTGGACGCCACCAGCGGCTTCGTGCGCGGCACCCTGGCGCGGGTGCACGGCGACGGGCTGTGGTCCGGGCTGGTGCAGGGCGAGCAGCCGTACCGCCTGCGCGTGTCGGCGCCGGACAGGGCCGGCGGCGAGGCGGTGCGGGAGGTCGCGGATGCCTATGCGTTCCCGCCGCTGCTCGGCGAGCTCGACATCTACCTGATCTCCGAGGGCCGTCATCGCGACCTGGCGCAGGTGCTGGGCGCGCACGTGGTAAATGTGGAGGGCGTCGAGGGCACGCGGTTCGCGGTGTGGGCGCCGAACGCGCAGCGCGTGTCGGTGGTCGGCTCGTTCAACAACTGGGACGGCAGGCGCAACCCGATGCGGGTGCGGCAGCCGTCTGGCGTGTGGGAGCTGTTCGTGCCCGGCGCCGCTGCCGGGGACCGCTACAAGTACGAGCTGGTCGGACCGGACGGCAACCTGCTGCCCTGGCGGGCCGACCCGGTCGCCTGGCAGGCCGAGGCGCCGCCGGCGACCGCCTCCGTGGTGTCGGATCCCGCGCCGTACGCCTGGACCGATGGGGAGTGGATGGCACGCCGCGGCGCGGCCCAGGCGCCGGACGCGCCGCTGTCGTTCTACGAGCTGCACGCCATGTCCTGGCTGCCGCACGAGGAGGGCGCGACGCCGGACTGGGAGCGCCTGGGCAACCGGCTGATCCCCTACGTCAAGGAGCTGGGCTTCACCCATATCGAGCTGATGCCGATCATGGAGCACCCGTTCGGCGGCTCGTGGGGCTACCAGGTGCTGGGGCAGTTCGCGCCGACCTCGCGCATGGGACCGCCGGCGGCGTTCGCGCGCTTCGTTGACCGCTGCCACGCGGCCGGGATCGGCGTGGTGCTGGACTGGGTGCCGGCGCACTTCCCGACCGACGCGCACGGCCTGGCGCATTTCGACGGCACCGCGCTGTACGAGCACGGCGACCCGTTCGAGGGCTACCACCAGGACTGGAACACCTTCATCTACAACCTGGGCCGCAACGAGGTGCGCGGCTTCATGATCGCCAGCGGGCTGTTCTGGCTGCGCCAGTTCCATGTCGACGGTCTGCGCGTCGATGCCGTGGCCTCCATGCTGTATCGCGACTACAGCCGCAAGCAGGGCGAGTGGGTGCCGAACCGCCACGGCGGGCGCGAGAACCTGGAATCGATCGCCTTCCTGCAGGACCTCAGCCGGGCGGTGAAGGATGTGGCGCCGGGCGCGATCCTGGTGGCGGAAGAATCGACCTCGTTCCCGCACGTCACCCGCCCGGCCGACGAGGGCGGGCTCGGCTTCGACTACAAGTGGAACATGGGGTGGATGCACGACACCCTGCACTACATCGAGGGCGAGCCGGTGCACCGGAAGTGGCACCACGGCGAGATCTCGTTCGGCCTGGTCTACGCCTTCTCCGAGCGCTTCGTGCTGCCGATCAGCCACGACGAGGTGGTGTACGGAAAGGGCTCGATGATCGGCAAGATGCCGGGCGCGGACGACTGGCAGAGGTTCGCCAACCTGCGCGCCTATTACGGCTTCATGTGGACCCATCCCGGCAAGAAGCTGCTGTTCATGGGCAGCGAGATCGCGCAATGGCGGGAATGGAACCACGACACCGGGCTGGACTGGGACCTGCTCGACGCCCCGGCCAATCGCGGCGTGCAGCTGCTGCTGCGCGACCTGAACGCCGTCTACCGCAGCGAGCCGGCGCTGCACGCCAGGGACGCCGAGCCGGACGGCTTCCGCTGGGTGGTGCTGCACGACGCCGACCAGAGCGTGTTCGCCTGGCTGCGGTTCGGCCACTGGGGCCAGCGGCCGGCGCTGGTGGTGTGCAACTTCACGCCGATGCCGCGCCAGGGCTACGCCCTCGGCGTCACCCAGGCCGGAGAATGGGAGGAGCTGCTGAACAGCGACTCCGCCCGCTACGGCGGGTCCAACGTCGGCAACCACGGCTCGGTGACCGCCACCGACCTGCCGATGCACGACCAGCCGGCCTCGCTGACGCTGACGCTTCCGCCGCTGTCCACCCTGATCCTGGTGCCGAAGACATGAGCGTCGATGACCGGCTGCTGGGGACACTTGCGGAACGGGCCGGGGTGTCGGCCCGGTGGGAGGACGCGTTCGGCAAGATGCACGCGGTCGCGCCGGACAACCTGACCGCGGTGCTCGGCGCCCTCGGGCTCGATGCCGGCTCGGACAACGACGCGCGCGAGCTGATCGCCCTGCTGGAGCGCGAGGACGCGGCGCTGGCGCCGCGGGTGACCGGCGATGCCGGCGCCGAGCTGGTGCTTCCCGTCCGTCCGGGCGCCTGGCGGATGCAGGACGAGCACGGGACCGCCTGGTCCGGAACCGCCACGGCGCGGAACGGGCAGGCCTGCGTGGTCCTGCCGGACGCGCCCGGCTACTACCGCCTCGAGATCGACGGACAGGAAACCAGCGTCGCGGTGGCCCCGCCGCGCTGCTTCGGGATCGGCGACGCCTTCGCGGCGCCGGAGCCCAGGGCCGGGCGCCGGAGCTGGGGCCTGGCGCAGCAGCTCTACGCGCTGCGCCGTCCGGGCGACGGCGGCGTCGGCGACTTCGCCGCGCTGGCCGAGTTCGTGCGGGAGGCCGCCGCGCATGGCGCCGCGGCGGTGTCGATCAGCCCGGTGCACGCGCAGTTCTCCGCCGATCCGGACCGGTTCAGCCCGTACGCGCCGTCCAGCCGGATCATGCTCAACGTGCTGCACATCGCCGCCGACGATCCCGGCGAGGAGGCGGCCCGGCTGGAAACGCTCGACCTGGTGGACTGGCCGGCGGTGGGCCGCGACCGGTTGAGCCGGCTGCGCCGCAGCTTCGACTCCGGCGCGGCGGACGGGGCGTTCGCCGCCTGGCGCGAGGCCCAGGGCGACAAGCTGGAGTCGCATGCGCTGTTCGAGGCGCTGCACGCGCATCTGTGGCGCGAGCAGGAGGGCGCCTGGCACTGGAAGGACTGGCCGGAAGGGTTCCGCGATCCGCACGCGCCGGGCTCCGTTGCGTTCGCCGCCGCCCATCCCGGCGAGATCGCCTTCCACGCCTGGCTGCAGTACCGCGCCGACGGCGAGCTGGGTGCGGCGCAACAGGCGGCCACCGATGCCGGGATGGCGATCGGCCTGGTGTCCGACCTGGCGGTCGGCACCGATTCAGGCGGCAGCCATTCCTGGAGCCGCAAGCCCGAAACCCTGATCGGGCTGACGGTGGGCGCGCCGCCGGACCTGCTGCAGCGGGCCGGACAGAACTGGGGCATCACCGCGTTCTCCGGCCGCGGCCTGCGGGCGAACGGCTTCCGCGCCTTCGTCGAGATGCTGACGGGTGCCATGCGCCATGCCGGCGGGGTGCGGATCGACCACGCCATGGGCCTGACCAGGCTCTGGGTGATCCCGGAAGGTCGCAGCGCCGCGGACGGCGCCTACCTGCGGCTCCCCGAGACCGACCTGATCCGCCTCACCCGCCTGGAGTCGGTCCGCAACCGGGCCATCGTGCTCGGCGAGGATCTGGGCACCGTTCCGGCCGGCTTCCAGGACCGACTGCAGCAGGCGGGCATCGACGGCATGCGGGTGCTGTGGTTCGAGCGCGACGAGGATGGGTTCACCCCGCCCGCCCGCTGGGCCAGGCACGCCAGCGCGATGACCAGCACGCACGACCTGCCGACCGTGGCAGGCTGGTGGAAGGGGCACGACATCGGCACCCGCCGCGCGCTCGGCGGCTCGGAAGCGGACGAGCAGCGCGAGCTGGCCGACCGGGCGACCGACCGCGACCGGCTGTGGACCGCGATGCGGGACAGCGGCGCTGCCTCGGGTCCGGTGCCGGCGGTGTGGGACGCGATGCCGGTGGTGGACGCCGCGGTGGCCCAGGTGGGCGGCTCGGCCTGCGAGCTGGCCATGGTGCCAACCGAGGACGTGCTCGGCCTGGAGCAGCAGCCCAACGTTCCGGGCACGGTGGACGAGCATCCGAACTGGCGCCGGCGTCTGCACGATCCGGTCGGCACGGTGCTGTCCGGTGAGCGGGCCACGCTCCGGCTGCGCCGACTGGAGCAGCAGCGTCAGGGGTGACGGGCAGGCTGGAGCTTTTGTGGTGACGGGTGCAACTTGGTCGTGAGGTGGCGCTTGATGTTGCGTTAAGATGCCGTCGCGACGGTCGTCTCCACTGCCCGGCCGGTCGAGCGGCCTCCCGCTCGGCTCCGGCAACCGGTGGCCCGACACGGGGAGAGTGCCATGAGCAGACTGGTCGTCGTGTCCAACAGGGTGTCGATCCCGACCGGCGACGCGAAGGCAGGCGGGCTGGCGGTGGCGCTGAACGACCTGATGGAACGCCAGGGCGGCCTCTGGTTCGGCTGGAGCGGCCGGACCTCGGACGGCAAGGGGTGCCAGGTCCCGGAGCTGGTGCAGCACGGCTCGGTCGAATATGCCACCGTTGATCTGACGCCGTCCGAGCACGAACTGTACTACAACAACTTCTCCAACGGCACGCTGTGGCCGCTGATGCACTCGCTGCCGGAGCAGATGAACTTCGACCGCCGCAGCCTGCAAGGCTACCGGGCGGTGAACGCGCGCCTGACCGACGTGCTGCTGCCGCTGCTGCGGCCGACCGACACCATCTGGATCCACGACTACCACCTGCTGGCGATGGCGGCGGCGCTGCGCGCGCGCAACGTGTCCTGCCCGATCGGCTTCTTCCTGCACACGCCGTTCCCGAGCCCGGACATGATCTCCTCCGTGCCGGACGCCGCGCTGTTCATACGCGACCTCCTGTCCGCGGACCTGCTCGGCTTCCAGACCGCCAACGACGCGGAGAACTTTTCCGCTTCGGCGCAGCGGATCGCCGGGGCCGCGCGGCTGGCGGGCGGCGGGCTGCAGCTCGGCAACCGGCAGATCCGGGTCGGCGCGTTCCCGGTCGAGATCGATCCGGGCGAGTTCGCCGAGATGGCGGCCGAGGCGCACGGTTCGGCCGAGACCGAGCGCCTGCGCCGCAGCCTGGACGGCCAGAGCCTGATCCTGGGCGTGGATCGCATGGATCCGACCAAGGGCCTGCGCCACCGCCTGGCCGGCTACCGCCGGCTGATCGAGAGCCGGCACGAGTGGACGCGGCAGACCACCTTCCTGCAGATCGCCGCCGCCAGCCGTCAGGACGTGGACGCCTACCAGACCCTGCGCGACGACCTGGAGGGCGCTGCCGGGGCGATCAACGCCCGGCTGGGCGAGTCGGACTGGGTGCCGCTGCGCCTGATCAGCCGTGGCGTGCCGCGGGACGCGATCGCCGGCTTCATGCGCGAGGCGCGGATCGGGCTGGTGACGCCGCTGCGCGACGGCATGAACCTGGTCGCCAAGGAATACGTCGCGGCGCAGGACCCCGACGATCCCGGGGTGCTGGTGCTGTCGAAGTTCGCCGGTGCCGCGCGCCAGCTGGGGGCGGCCATCCTGGTCAACCCGGTGGACCCGGACGAGATCGCCGACGCGCTCGACCTCGCGCTGCGCATGAGCCGGCCGGAGCGGCAGGACCGCTGGAAGGCATGCTGGGAGGCGATCAAGGACGCGTCCGCCCTCGGATGGGGCCGCTCCTTCGTGTCGGCGCTGTCGCGTGCCGGCGGCGAGGTGCCGCGCCCGGCACGCCCGCCGCGGATCAGCGAGGCGCCGACGGAGCGCCGCACCGGAACCGGCAACGACATACGCATCGTGTCCACCCAGCCGGGCTCGCGCTCCGTCAACTGAGCCGGCCGCCGTCCGGAAGGCCGCGCCGGGCAACCTGCGCGGCCATTTCCATGAGCCGGCTCCGCGTGACGGGCCGTCGCAATTCCGCCGCACCGACGCCATACGGGCCTGGTCTGGTCGGCTCCCCGGCCAGGAAGGGCATGTCGATGACGCTGCCGACAAGAGATGGACAGAAATACACTGTCAGGCCCTTATCAAATATGCTTCTGGGGCTCGGCCTGTCCCTGGCGACGGCGGCGTCGGGGTCCGGCCCGGTCTCGGCGCAGGGCCACGGCGGGTACGGCGGCCGGTTCGGCGGATATGGCGGGCATAACGGAAGGTTTGGCGGTCCCGGCGCCTACCATGACGGGTTCGGCG
>CAXUEL010000088.1:0-12393 GCA_964249915.1 uncultured Acetobacteraceae bacterium
CAGCAGGGTGATCGGCTGCGCGCTCACCACGCCGTTGTTGGTGGTGTAGATCGGCGTGTTGGCGACGTCGGCGAAGTCGTCCACCCGGTATTCCGGGGTCTGCACCGTGAGCTGCCAGGGGATGCCGCTCTTGGGGTCGGTCCAGAAGTTCGGCGCCACCTGGAAGGAGCCGGACAGCGAGATGTTCACCTGGTTGGCGACGTCCTGCTCGCTCAAGCCGAGCTCGGCGGCGCGCTGGCGGTCGACCTCGGTGAAGAACTCCGGCGAGTTGGTGATCTGCTGCAGGTGCACGTCGACCAGGCCGGTCAGGTTGCGCAGGCGGTTCTCGATCGCCATCGCCATCTTGAGGTCGTCGGCCTGGTGGCGGCCATGCACCTGCACGTCGACCTGGGACGGCACGCCGAAGTCCAGGATCTGGGTGATCATGTCGGCCGGCTGGAAGTAGAACACCGAGTCCGGGTAGCGCTGGTGCAGCACCACGCGCAGCTTCTTGGTCAGCAGCGCACTGCTCAGGCCCGGCTTCAGGGTGGCCAGGATCTGGCCGTCGTTGTAGCCGACGAAGGTGCCGTCGTTGAACGCCAGGTTGTAGGTGATCGAGGGCAGGCCGATGTTGTCGACGATCGTCGGCACGTTGCCGGCGCCGGCCTGCTGCCGGATGATGTCCTCGACGCCCTGGAACAGCTTGGCCGTTTCCTCGATCCGGGCGCCGGGCCGGGCCCGCACGTGCAGCGTGATCTGCCCGGACGAGATCGCCGGGAAGTAGTCCCGGCCCAGGAACGGGAACAGGCAGCCGGCGATCACCAGCACCACGCCGGCGACCAGGGAGGTGACCAGGCGGCGCGCCAGCACGGCGTGCAGCAGCCCGATGTAGCCGCGGTGGAAGCGCTCGAACCTTTTCTCGAAGCCCTTGTGGAAGCGGGCGAACCAGCCCGGCTTCTTCTTGTCCGCCCCGTCCTTTTCCTGTTCCTCGCGGCGCTTCTGCTCCGGTCCGACCAGGACGTCGATCAGGATCGGCACCAGGGTGCGCGACAGCAGGTACGAGGCCAGCATGGCGAACACCACCGCCAGCGCCTGCGGGGTGAAGATGTATTTCGGCGCGCCCGTGAGGAACAGCACCGAGACGAACGCCGAGCAGATCGACAGCGTCGAGATCAGGGTCGGCTTGGCGATGGTGGCGGCTCCTTCCACCACCGCCTCGCGGAACGGCCGTCCGTCCTCCAGCACCCGGTAGGTGTTCTCGATCGCCACCGTGGCGTCGTCGACCAGGATGCCGACGGCCAGCGCCAGCCCGCCCAGGGTCATGACGTTCATGCTCTCGCCCATCGCCGCCAGCACGGCGAGCGAGGTCAGCACCGCCAGCGGGATGGAGACCAGCACCACCAGGGTCGGCCGCCAGGAGCCCAGGAACAGCAGGATCATCAGCCCGGTCAGGGCGGCGGCGATCAGCCCCTCCTCGGCCACGTCCTTGATCGCGTCGGTCACGAACACCGACTGGTCGAACAGCGACAGGATGTGGATGTCCTTGGGTGCCGCGCCGATGATGCCGGGCAGCATCGCCTTGACGTTGTCGACGATGGAGGTGGTCGAGGTGCCGCCGTTCTTGAGCACCGGCAGCAGCAGGCCGAGATGGCCGTTGACGTGCACCATGTTCTGCTGCGGCGGCCCGCCGGCGCGCGCCCAGCCGATGTCGCGCAGCAGGATCGGCGAGCCGTTCACCACCTTGATCGGGATGGTGTTGAGCTTGGCGATCTGGTCCGGCAGCGTGTTCATGCGCATGACGAACTGGGTCTGGCCGAACTTGGCGAGCCCGGACGGCAGGGTCAGGGTTTCGGCGTTGACCTGGTTCAGCACCTGCATCGGGGTCAGCCCGTAGGCTTCCAGCGCGTGCGGGTCGAGGTCGATCATCACCTGCTCCGGCACGCCGCCATAGGGCGGCGGCATGGTAGAGCCGGGCGTGGTCTGCAGCGTGGCGCGCAGGCGGAAGCGCACGTAGTTGTACACCGACGCCTGGCTCTCCACCTCCGAGGTGGCGGCGATCTGGATCACCGGCACCGAGGAGGCGGAGAACCGCAGGATCACCGGCGGCTGGATCCCGGGCGGCAGCTGGCCGCGTATGGCGTTGGTCGCCGAGGTTACCTGGGTCAGCGCGAGGGAGATGTCGATGCCGGGCTGGAAGTAGATCTTGGTGATGGTGATGCCCTGCAGCGTGGTGCTCTCCATGTCGCGGATGCCGGACACGTTGTTGGTGATCGCGAGCTCGCTGTAGGCGGTGACCTGGTTCTGCATGCTCGGCGCCGGCAGGCCGGTATAGGTCCACAGCACCGTGACCACCGGGATGTTGACCTCCGGCAGCACGTCCTTGGGCATGACGATGGCGGCGCCGCCACCGGCGAGCATGATGAGGATCGCCATCACGTAGAACGTGACGCGATACTTCAGTGCGAACTTGATCAGACCCACGCGGCAGTCTCTCCCCGGCCCGCTCCATGCGCCCGCGCTGATGTTGCCATGCGGCCGGATCACGGCAAGAAGCGTTGCGGTAAATTACCAACCGGACCGGATCGTCTTGACGCCGCCTGCGCCGGGAGTGAGAACCAAGCATGAACGACCTGTTCTCGGTAACGCCCAAGCCACGCAAGCCGGCTGCCTCCGCAGTCGCGGAGGACAGCTATTCCGCCCGCGACATCGAGGTGCTGGAAGGGCTGGAGCCGGTACGCCGACGGCCCGGCATGTATGTCGGCGGCACCGACGAGAACGCGCTGCACCACCTGGCCGCCGAGATCATCGACAACGCCATGGACGAGGCGGTGGCGGGCCATGCCACGGTAATCGACGTGGCGCTGGAAGGGGGCAACCGGCTGACGGTGCGCGACAACGGGCGCGGCATCCCGGTGGACCCGCACCCGAAGTTCCGGGACCGGTCGGCGCTGGAGGTGATCTTCACCACCCTGCACTCCGGCGGCAAGTTCTCCGGCAAGGCCTATGCCACCGCCGGCGGCCTGCACGGGGTCGGCTCGTCGGTGGTGAACGCCCTGTCCAGCAGCCTCGAGGTCGAGGTGGCGCGGGACCGCGCGGTGTGGCGGCAGAGCTACCATCGCGGCCGGCCCACGGGGCGGCTGGAGAAGGTCGGGCCGACGCAGAACCGGCGCGGCACCCAGGTCCGCTTCGTTCCCGACACCGAGATCTTCGGCCCGCTCGCCTTCTCCCCGGCCCGGCTGTACCGGCTGTGCCGTTCCAAGGCGTTCCTGTTCCGCGGCGTCACCCTGCGCTGGGACTGCGACCCGGCGCTGCTGCGCGGCCGCGACGACGTGCCGCAGGGCGCGGTGCTGCACTTCCCCGGCGGGCTGGCCGACAGCCTGCGCGACGAGCTCGGCGAGGGCGCCGCGCTGCTGTCCGAGCTGTGGTCCGGCGAGGCCGACCTGCCGGCGGCGTCCGACGGCAGCGGCACCGGCCGGATGGAATGGGCGGTGGCCTGGCTGGAGGCGGGCGAGGGCTCGCTGGCCTCGTTCTGCAACACGGTGCCGACGCCGCAGGGCGGCACCCACGAGGCCGGGTTCCGCAACGCGCTGCTCAAGGGCCTGCGGTCCTGGGGCGAGCAGCGCGCCAACAAGCGCGCCGCCCAGGTGACGATCGAGGACCTGCTCGGCGCCGTGGCGGCCAAGCTGTCGGCCTTCATCCGCGATCCGCAGTTCCAGGGCCAGACCAAGGAGAAGCTGACCAGCAACGAGGCCACCCGCCTGGTCGAGACCGCGCTGCGCGACCGCTTCGACCACTGGCTGGCCGGCCATCCGGCGCAGGCGGACGCCCTGCTGGCGGCGATCATCGAGCGCGCCGAGGACCGGCTGCGCCGGCGCGAGCTCAAGGACACGCCGCGCAAGAGCGCCACCCGGCGCATGCGCCTGCCCGGCAAGCTGGTGGACTGCACACGCGAGAAGGCGTCCGAGACCGAGATCTTCCTGGTCGAGGGCGACAGCGCCGGCGGCTCGGCCAAGCAGGCGCGCAACCGCGAGACGCAGGCGATCCTGCCGCTGCGGGGCAAGATCCTGAACGTCGCCAGCGCCTCGGTGGACAAGCTGCGCGCCAACCAGGAGCTGCGCGACCTGGTGGAGGCGCTCGGCTGCGGCCAGGGCAGGCAGTACGAGGCGGCGCGGCTGCGCTACGGCCGGGTCATCATCATGACCGACGCCGACGTGGACGGCGCCCACATCGCCTCGCTGCTGATGACCTTCTTCTACCGCGAGCTGCCGGAGCTGATACGCGGCGGCCACCTCCATCTGGCGCAGCCGCCGCTGTACCGGCTGACCCAGGGAGCGCGCACGGTCTACGCGATGAACGACCGCGACCGCGAGCGGAAGCTCAAGTCGGGGTTCAAGGCCGGCGCCAAGGTGGAGGTGAGCCGCTTCAAGGGCCTGGGCGAGATGCCGCCCGCCGACCTCAAGCGCACCACCATGGACCCGGCGCACCGCGTGCTGCTGAAGGTGGTGGCGGCGGCGGACCAGCACGCGGCAACCGAGGAGCGGGTGGAAAGCCTGATGGGCCGGCGGCCGGAACTCAGGTTCCAGTTCATCCAGCAGAACGCGCAGGCCGCCGACCTCGATCTTTGAGCGGGCTTCCGGGACAGGACCCGGGCGCCTAGGGTCCGCCGGATGACCGTCCGTACCCTGCCGTTCCTGTTCCTCGCCTGCCTGTCCGTCCCGCTCGCCGGCTGCGTCGCCCGCGGCACCGCGCGCATCACCAGCGTCATCCCGGTGCCGCTGCAGGAGGGCGCCAACCTGGTGCCGCACCTGGCGCCGGACGGCCGCCAGGGGTTGGTGGTCGAGGGAAGGCAGCCCTCGGCGCGCGCGCCGCTGCTCATGGCTATGCTGCCGCGCGCCGAGGGGATGCGCGGCTGGGACGTGGTGCAGATGGACCCGGCCGACGGCGACGGGCCGACGCTGGACGGGCGCGGCCGCTCGGTGGTGCTGGCCCGGGCCAAGGTCGGCGGCATGCCGGCCACGCTGCTGTTCGTGGCCGAGCCGGACCCGGCCGACCCGGCGCCGGCGGGCGAGGCGCGCCGGATCCTGATCCGCACCCTGCGACTCGAGGCCGACCAGAGCACGGCCCGGTTCGAGGCGATCGACAGCGAGACCACGCGTCGCCGCTACTGCAGCGGCAGCGACGCCGTCGCCGTCACCTACCGGCTGGCGCTGCCGGAGGATGGCGGCGCCGACGACCGCTGCAGCGCGCCCGGAAGCTGAGCCCTTGCGGACCCGCCTCGGGTCGGGCTAGTCTGAGCATGACGAAACCAACTGAAAGGAGGTGATCCAGTGTCTCATTGCCTGACAACGATCCCACGCGGGACGACCTGGATGACCCTCTTCTCCAGCGCGAAGACGGTCTGACCGGCGCCTCACGGCTCGGGTCGCAGACAATGGAAAGGCCCCGGGGCAGCGTCCCGGGGCCTTTTTCGTGCCGGTGACGCGGGCCGGTCTCACGCCACCGCCTGCCACGCGTCCCGCCAGAGTTCCGGGATCGCCAGCCAGCGGTCGCGGCTGTGCGGTCCGGCCCGGGCCTGCAGGCCCGGATGCACGCTGCGGAACAGCCTCAGGCCGGAGCCGTCCAGCACCGGCGCGCCGTGCTCCGCCGCCCGGTTGCCGACCAGCACCACGCCGCGCAGGCGGGAGAACAGGCCGAGGCTGACGCGCAGGGACGCCGCCCCGGCCCGGCATTCCGCCGCGGTGAGCGTTATCGTCCCGTTCCACCACGGCACGATGTTCCAGATCGCGACCTGCCGGTGGTCGATCCCGGCCTCGATCATGAAGGCGCGGCAGTTCCGCGCGGTCGGGTCGGGATTGTTGCGGCTGACGAAGCCGACGCCCTCCGCCGACACCACGCGCGGCCCCGGCTTTTCCAGCAGGAACAGCAGCCTGGCCTCGATGCCGCCGTCCAGCGGATCGAAATCCGGCACGAAGCCGATCCCCTCCCCGCGCATCCGGCGCACGTGGTCGGCCAGGGGGCGGGCGTGCGGACGGTCCAGCATCGCCAGCCGCCGCGCCCGCACCGCCGGGTCGGCCAGCGAACCCGGGTAGTCGTCCGCCTCCTCGCCCGGCTGCACGGGTCGCCGCAGCCGCCTAGCGCGGCAGCAGGCGGAACCGGACCGGCCGGTCGGGCTGGGTGGTGACCAGGCCGCGCGGCAGCACCGCGCCGCCGCCGGGCAGGTCCAGGCGGAACCGGCGCAGCAGACGCGCCAGCACCAGGGTCGCCTCCGCCAGCGCGAACTGCGCGCCGACGCAGATGCGCGGGCCGGCGCCGAACGGCATATAGACCATCCGGTCCGGCGCCGGCGCGCCAGGCAGGAACCGAGACGGCTCGAAGTCGTCCGGCCGGCCCCAGTGCGCCTCGTGGCGGTGCAGGATCCAGGGCGAGATCGTGACGATGGTGCCGGCCTCGATGGGCTCGCCGCCGACCACGTCCGCCGCCTTGGCCTCGCGTACGAGGAGATAGGCCGGCGGATAGAGACGCAGCGCCTCGTCGACGAAGGCGCGGGTGTGGACCAGGCGCGGCAGGGCCGCGGCGGCGCCGTCCGGCGACAGGTCGAGCCCGTCCGCCTCGGCGGCGATCGCGTCCTGGTGCGCCGGCAGCCGGGCGGCGGCGTAGCAGGCCCAGAACAGCGTCACCGCGGTGGTCTCGTGCCCGGCCAGGATCAGCGTCGACACCTCGTCGCGGAGCAGGGCGTGGTCGAAGCCCTCCCCGGTCTCGGGATCGCGCGCCTGGCGCAGCAGGTCGAACAGGTCGCGCGGCGCCCCTTCCGCGGTCGGCGGCTTGGCGTCGCGTGCTGCGATGATGCGGTCCATCAGCAGCAGCCAGTCCTGCCGGAACCGGCCGCGGCCGCGGTCCAGCGGCGTGGTCCAGCCGTCCGGCAGCAGCATGTCGAACAGCCCGACCTTGGCGAAGTCGCGGCCATAGCGCAGCAGCAGGGCGCGCAGGTCGGTGCCGAACGCGCCCATTTCCAGCGAGAACATAGACTGCCCGGCAACGTCCAGGGTCAGGCGCTGCAGCACCGGCATCAGCTCCACCGGCCTGGTGCCGGCCGCAGCGATCTGGTCCTCGGCCCGGGCCGCCACCGAAACGATGTGTCGCGACAGGATCGGCATGACGCGCGGCGCCAGGGCGGGCGCGATCACCCGGCGCTGGTGCCGCCAGGCCTCGCCCTCGGCCAGGAACAGCCCGTCGCCCAGCACCGGCCGCAGCACGCGGCGCGACGCCTCGTTGCGCTGGTAGTTCTCGTGGTTGCCCAGCAGCACGTGCCGGATCGCCGCCGGGTCGTTCAGCAGCAGCTGCCGGCGGCCCAGGAACGAGCCGGGCAGCACCAGCTCCTGGTAGGCGGGCCGGCCCCACAGCTCCAGCGGGTTGCGCCGCAGGACCAGGAAGGACTCCGCCGTGCTCCGCACCCGGATCGGCATGGGCGGGCGCGGCAGCGTGGCGGCGGAGGCGGGGTGCATGTCTGGCATCCCGTCCAGATGGGAGCGCCGGGCTGGTAGCGGAAGGACCGTCAGCCGGGGCGATGGAGCGCCGCGGGATCCGCCGCCGCCTGCGGCGAGGCCGGACGCGGTGCGGCGATGCCGGCCACCGCCGGGTCGAACACCCGGGTGAAGGAGGACGGGTAGATGCCCATCCACAGCGTCACCACGGCCAGCGGCGCCAGCACCGCGACCTCGCGCCCGGACAGGTCGCGCAGCGTGCCGAGCAGGCCCGACACGCCGTCGAACATCACCCGGCGGTACAGCACCAGCATGTACACCGCGCCCAGGATCATCGCCATGCCGGACAGCAGCGCCACCCAGAAGCCGACCCGGATCGCGCCGATCATGACCAGCAGCTCGCCGACGAAGGAACCGGTGCCGGGCAGGCCGATATTGGCCATGGTGAACAGCATCGCCAGCGTCGCCAGCACCGGCATCCGGTGCGCGGTGCCGCCGAAGCCGGCGATCAGGCGGCTGTTGTTGCGCGCGCCCAGCATCGCGACGACGAAGAACAGGCCGGCGATGATGATGCCGTGCGACAGCATCACGAACACCGCCCCGTCGATGCCGACCGCGTTCAGGGTGAACAGCCCGACCAGCACCAGGCCCATGTGCGAGAACGAGGAGTAGGCGACCAGCCGCTTCATGTCGGTCTGGGCCAGCGCGATGATCGCGGCATAGATCACGGCGACGATGCCGAGCGCGATCATCCACGGCGCGTAGCGGTGCGCGGCGTCCGGCAGCATGGAGATCGCGAAGCGCAGGAAGCCGTAGGCGCCGGCCTTGCTCAGCACCCCGGACAGCATCGCGGTGGCCCCCGCCGGCGCCTCGGTGTAGGCGTCCGGCAGCCAGGAATGCAGCGGGAACAGCGGCAGCTTCACCCCGAAGGCGAGCACGAAGGCGCCGAACATCCAGCCTTGCGCCACGGCGGAGAAGCGGGTGTGCAGCAGCACCGTCAGGTCGGTGGTGCCGGCGACGTGCCACATCCACAGCAGCGCCAGCAGCATGAACAGCGAGCCGCCGAAGGTGAACAGGAAGAACTTGATCGACGCGAACACCCGCTTCGGGCCGCCCCAGATGCCGATCAGCAGCGAGCCCGGGATCAGCGTCGCCTCGTAGAACACGTAGAACAGCACGAAGTCGAGCGACGAGAACAGCCCGAGCAGGGTGGTCTCGAGCAGCAGCACCGCGATCATGTAGTCGCGGACCCGGCTATCGACCGCGCGCCAGCTGGCCAGGATCGCCATCGGCGTGATCGCCGCGGCCAGCACCACGAACAGCAGGCTGATCCCGTCCAGGCCGACATGGTACGAGATGCCGAAGCCCGGCACCCAGTCGGCATGGTCCTCGAACTGGAACCCCGACGGGGTGACGGACCGCCCCGGCACGAAGCCGATCCACAGCCCCGCCGCCAGCAGCAGCGTCAGCAGCGCGGTGCCGAGCGCCACCTGGCGCGACAGGCGCTCGACCGCAGGGGCGGTGCCGCGAAGCAGCAGCATCGCCAGCGCGCCCAGCATCGGCAGGAAGATGAGGATGGACAGGAGGGGCAGGTGCACGGATCGCGTCGTCCCGATGAAGGCTGCCAGGTCCGGGATGCCGAGGCGACAGCCTGCGCATCCTAGGGCGTGACGCCGGTCCGCACCAGAGCCGGCCCATGCCCCGCCGATGCCGGACGCCGCCCCTTCCGACACGTTTTGTTCACCTTTCGTATCGTAACCTCTCGCCACCAGGGGAGTGCGTTCTCGTGCAGACCACCATCTTCGCCGACCCGAGCGTCGCCGGCCCGGACCTCCTGTTCTCCACCGGCCTGGTCGTGGACGGGGCGCAGGACTGGGCGGCGGACCTGCCGGACATCGCGGGCAGCCCGGATCCCGGCTGGAACGTCACGCAGTGGAACACGCCCCCGGACCAGATCTTCGACCCCGACACGCCCAACGGTGCCGACGCCGACGCCCTGCTCGGGCCTGCGCTTGCCGCCTGGACCACCGGCACCGTTGCGGACGGCAGCAGCTTCGCCGCGTATGGCGGCCCCGGCGACTATGCCTTCCGCGTCGGCGCCAGCGGCGGATCGACGCGCGACACCTTCCTGCAGACCACAGGCTATGCCGCCGCGACCACCACCTTCGACCACCCCCTCACCTTCACCGCCCAGGAGCGGGTGGCTTCCGCCGTGGCCGGCAGCGGCACCGCGATCGCCTTCAACGCCTTCACCGTGTTCTTCAACGCGTCCGGCAACCCGTCCTACGACCCGTCCCTGCCCTCCACCGAGATCTTCCTGCAGGTCCCGCTGGTGGATTTCCGCGGCGAGCCGGGCGCCTACCAGACGATCGCGGCCGGCGACACGGATCAGCAGGTGTACAACCTGTCCTCGCAGTACGTGACGGCGTCCGGTGCGTTGGCCAGCAACGCGTCGGTCGACTACCTTCCCTTCAGCACCGACACCGGCGCCCTGCACGACGTGCAGATCGACCTGAACCAGGCGCTGCTCCGCCTGGTGGACGCCCTGGCAGGGCAGGACCCGGCGATGGCGTCGGCCTACCTGGACATGTCCCGCTGGTCGCTGGGCAGCTACTACGGCGGCGTCGAGACCGATGCCGGCAGCGGTGGCGAGCCCGAGTCGCTGGCGCTCGACATCGCGCATCCGACCGTCGTCGAGGATGATTCCAGCACGGTTTCCTCGGCCACCCCGCTTTCCACCGTGCAGTCGATCGACAACGGCTCCTGCCCCGACGTCGAGACCGGCGACCTCATCACCACGCTTCCTGGCACCACCAACAGCATCGCCCTCGCCCCCGGCGACGGGGCGGCGAAGACGGTGACCAGCGACGGCACCGACACGGTGTCGGTGGGCGCGGACGAGACGGTGGCGCTGCACGCGCTCGGCACCCGGCTGACGGTGATCGGCGCTTCCGGCGCCGACGTCGCGATCGACGGCACCGCGCCGGTCGCCACCTCCGGGACGTTCGGCACGCTGGCGCTGGACAGCAATGCCGGCGGCGACCTGATCGACGGCTCGACGGAAAGCGCCAGCCTGTCCCTCGGCGGCAGCGCGGACCAGGTCGCGCTGGACGGCCCGGCGGATGCGGCCCTGTCGGGACAGGGCGACAGCCTCGCCGCCGGCGGCGGCACCGTGTCGCTGTTCAGCGACGGCGACACGGTCGACATGAACGGTTCCGGCAGCCAGACCGTGTTCCTCAACGGCCACGACGCCACCGTCGGCGAGACCGGCACCGGCTCGCAGACCGTGGTCGGCACCGCGTCGCAGGCCGGCCTGCTCCGGCTGCAGGGCGGGGACGGCGCGCAGACGCTGTGGACCGGCGGCACCAGCGCCGTGGTCACCGCGTCCGACGACAGCGGCGCCCAGGCCTCGCTGACGGTCCGGGCCCAGCCCGGCTCGATCACCACCGTGCAGCTCGGCAGCGAGACCACGCTGGTCGACGCCGAAGGCGGCACCGTCACCGTCGACGGCGGCGCGGATGCCGCCGCGACCGACACCGTGTTCGACAACGCCGGTGTCGCGACGATCTGGGGCGGGGCGGAACGCCTGGTCGCCAGCGTCGGCAACGGCGCCCTCGAGGTGCAGGCCGGCAGCGGCAGCCAGACGGTGTTCGGCGGCCCAGGCAGCCTGGAGGTGCTGGGCAGCCACGCCGCCTCCGGCCAGCAGGTGATCGTGAACGGGTCCGCATCGGGCCAGGCCACCACCGTGTTCGGCGGCCGCACCGCGCAGACGATCTGGACCGGGGACGCGCACGACACCATCGTGTCGTCGACCGAGGCGGGCGACGCGTCCGGCTCCATCGCCGCCTTCATCCAGGGCGGCGCCTCGTCCTACTGGGGCGGCACCGAGGCGGCCGCGCTCGACAACCAGGGCGGGATGCTGGACGCGTTCCTGAACGGCGACGGCCGGGTCAGCATCCTGGCCGCGATGACCGGCGGCACCGCCACCACGCTGCGCGGCTTCGGCAGCCCGCTCGACACCCTCGTGCTGGGCGGCGCCACGATGCCGCAGCTCCACGTGACGAGCTCGGGCGGCAGCACCGTGCTGACGCTGGGCGGCAGCGTGGCGACCCTGGTCGGGGTGTCGCACGTCGACCTTTCGCCGGTCGCGGGCGGCGTGCTGGTGAGCGGCTAGACCGGGAGGGGAGCCTGGAGCAGATCCCGACCGGGCGAAGATGCCGTCAGGACAACAGGCCGGAGCGTTTGGAGTGAACCCGAGTGGACGAAAGATGCTCTAGCGCCGGCCGAACATCCGCTCGATCTCGGCCCGGCTGAGCTTGAGAAAGGTGGGCCGGCCGTGGCTGCAGGTGGCGGCGCGCGGCGTCTGCTCCATCTGCCGGAGCAGACGGTCCATCTCCTCCGGCCCGAGGCGGCGGCCGGCGCGTATGCTGCCGTGGCAGGCCATGCGCGCGATCACCGCGTCGAGCCGGCCGGTCAGGGTGCCGGCCTGCTCCGGCGTCAGGAGCTCGTCGTCGCCGAGCTCCTCCGCCAGGTCGCGCAGCAGGGCCGCCGGGTCCGGGTTGCCGAGCAGGGCCGGCAAGGCGCGCAGCAGCACCGACCGGCCGCCGAACGGCTCGATCTCGATCCCGAACGCGGCCAGCGAGCCGGCATGCTCCAGCAGCCGGGCGCCGTCGCGCGGCGGCAGGTCGACCACCTCCGGCAGCAGCAGGCGCTGCGACCGGACCGTGCCGTCGAGATACTGCTGCCGCAGGGCCTCGTGCGTCAGCCGCTCGTGCGCCGCGTGCTGGTCCACCAGCACCAGGCTGCCGTCGGCCGCCACGGCGATGACATAGGTATCGAGCACCTGCGCCACCGGCGCCCCGAGCGGATGGTCGTCCGCCGCCACCGGTGCCGGGCGGGTTCGCCGAGGCGCGGCTGGCGTTCGGAACCGGGC
>CAXUEL010000089.1:0-12374 GCA_964249915.1 uncultured Acetobacteraceae bacterium
GACCGACCGGGCGCTCGCCGCCGCGACCCTGGCGGTGTCGCTGGAACCGGGCGACCCGTTCCTGCTGACCGACCGGGCGCGCGCGGCCCTCGCCGCCGGGCAGGCGTCGCAGGCGGTGGCCGACCTGTCCGCGGTGCTGGCGGCGCATCCCGGGGAGGCGGAGGCGCTGGTGGTCCGCGCCACCGCGTATCGCAAGCTGGACCGGATCGACGCGGCCCGTGCCGACATCGACGCGGCCTGCGCCGCGCTGCCGGACGAGCCGGACGCGCTGCTGGAACGCGGCATCCTGCGCGAGCGCCTGGGCGACCTGGACGGTGCGCGCAGCGACTGGGACCGGGTGCTGTCGCTGTCGCCGGACACCCACGAGGCGGACCTGGCGCAGCAGGACCTGGCGCTGCTGGAAGCCGGGCCGGACGCGCGGTAAGGCGTGTCCAGGTCGACCACCAGGGTCGGTGCGGGGGAAGGACAACCGTCATCGGCCTTCTGCCCATGGCGTTTCGGGGCGAACCTGTGGCCTGCCACCACGGAAGCAGGTCGAGAAGCGAGGAAATGTTGAGCGACCGGGTTCTCGTGACGGGTGCCAGCATTGCCGGGAACGCGCTGGCCTGGTGGCTCGGACGGCAGGGGTTCGACGTGACCGTGGTCGAGCGCGCTCTCGGCTTCCGCGACGGCGGCCAGAACATCGACGTGCGCGGGGTGGGGCGCGACGTGCTGCGGCTCATGGGCCTTGACCAGGCGGCGCTCGACCTTGGCACCGGAGAAGAGGGCACGGTGTTCGTCGACGAGCGTGGAAGACCCGTCGCCTCGTTCACGGTGGAAGATGGCGAAGGGCCGACCGCGGAGATGGAGATCCTCCGCGGCGACCTCGCGCGGTTGCTGCACGGAGCGGCGCAAGCCGGTGCCTGCTTCCGGTTCGGGGACAGCGTCGCAGCGGTCGCACAGGACGGCGGTGGCGTGACGGTCACGTTCACCAGCGGGCTCGTGGAGCGCTACGCGGTCGTGATCGTCGCGGAAGGGGTGGGTTCGGCGACGCGCGGCCTCGTGTTTCCCGGCGAGAACCGGCCGCGCTGGATGAACCTCACGACCGCCTACCTGACGATCCCCCGCACCGCGGGCGACGATCGGATGTGGCGCTGGTTCCACGCCGGCCACGGCCGCAGCGTGTCGCTGCGCCCGGACGGGCACGGCACGACCCGGGCCTTCCTGACCTCGCAGGGCAGGCCGGCGGGCGAGCAGAGCTGGGACGCGGCGCGACAGAAGACGTGGCTCCACGCGCGGTTCGCGGATGCCGGGTGGGAGACGCCACGCGTGCTGGCGGCGCTCGACGCGACGGACGACTTCTACTTCGACGTGCTGCGCCAGGTGCGGATGGAGCGGTGGTCGAACGGGCGGGTGGTGCTGGTAGGCGACGCCGCGTGGTGCGTGACCCCGCTGGGCGGGCGGGGGACGACGCTGGCCATCGTGGGCGCGTACGTGCTCGCGGGGGAGCTCGCGCGGACGGGTGCAGCGGACCCGGGGACGGCGTTCGCGGCCTACAGGCGGGTCATGCAGCCCCTGGTCGCGCGAGCACAGGCAGTTCCGAAATGGGTGCCGCGGGCCTTCCATCCGCGAAGCCGGATCGGGGTGCGGGTGTTGCGCGGAGCGTTGCGGACGGCGAGCCGTCCAGGCGTGCAGAAGGTGATCGGCAGGCTATCGGGAGGTGGACGCGAGGAGCCCGGGCTGCCGCGCTACGGGGACGACCCGCCCGCGGCCTGAACACGGCCGGACCGGTTGGCGAAGAAGCCGGCGATGCGGTCGCAGGCTTCGCGCAGCCGGGCCTCCTCCACCGCGAAGCACAGCCTGAGGCAGCCCTCCCCTGCGGGACCGAAGGCGCGGCCGGGGGCGAGGCCGACGCGGGCCTCGCGCAGCAGCGACTTGGCCAGGCCGAGGCTGTCGGTGCAGCCGGCGACCGAGAAGAACGAGTACATCGCCCCGTCCGGGCGCGGCACCACGACGCCCGGGATGGCGCCCAGCAGCGCGCAGGCCAGGTCGCGACGGGCACGGAACCGTGCCACCGACTCGGCCACGAACGGCTCGCCGCCTTCGAGGGCGGCAATCGCGGCGCGCTGGATGAAGGCCGGCGCGCAGGAGGTGCCGTATTCGACCAGCTTGCCGAGTGCCGGCATCAGCGGCTCCGGCGCGTTGATCCAGCCCAGCCGCCAGCCGGTCATCGCCCAGGTCTTGGAGAACGAGTTGATCGCGACCACGCGGTCGTCCGGCTCGGCGATGTCGAGGAACGACGGCGCCGCCGGCCGGTCGAACACCAGGCGCTCGTAGACGTCGTCGGCCAGGATCCAGATGCCGTGGCGGCGGCAGTGCCGCAGCAGCACCGCCTGCTCGTCGCGCGACAGCATCCAGCCGGTCGGGTTGGCGGGGGTGTTCAGGATCACCATCCGGGTGCCGGGCGTGAGGGCCTCGAGCAGCCGGTCGAGGTCGATGCGCCACTGCCCGGCCTCGAGCCGGAGCGGCACGGTCTCGATGGCCGCACCCGCGACCGCCGGGATGCCGCCGAGGTTGGGCCAGTGCGGCGTCGGCAGCACCACGCGGTCGCCCGGCGACAGCAGCGCCTGGCAGCAAACCTGAACGGCGTTCACGCCGGACGGGGTGACGCAGACGCCCTTCGCGTCGGACCGGCGGCCGAGCCCGGTCTGGTAGGAGGCGATGGCCTGGCGCAGCTCGGGGATGCCGTAGTTGGACACGTAGAAGGTGTCGCCGGCGTCGAGCGCCCGCTTGGCCGCCTCGCGGATGAAGGCGGGGGTGTGCGAGTCCGGCTCGCCGAACCAGAGCGGGATCACGTCCGGCAGGCCGGCGCCGGCATGCGCCACCTCGCGGATCAAGGACCCAGGCAGCGACTCGACCTCGGAGCGGGCCAGGGTGTCGAAGCCGGGTTGGCGGTGGTGCATCGTGCGTAGGTCCTGCGCTCGTCGGGTGGCGGAGGGGTAGCATGTCCCCGACCGGTGAATCCCGCGTTTCCGGAATGGCCGGCGTCAGGCGGCGCTGCCGGCGGCCCAGCCGCTCGACCAGGCCCACTGGAAGTTGTAGCCGCCGAGCCAGCCGGTGACGTCGACCGCCTCGCCCACGAAGAACAGGCCGGGCACGGCCTTGACCTCCATGGTGCGCGACGAGAGCGCGTCGGTGTCGATGCCGCCGCGCGTGACCTCGGCCTTGGCGTAGCCCTCGGTGCCGGTGGGCAGCAGCCGCCAGTCACCGAGACGGGCGGCGACGGCGGCAAGCGTGGCGGCGGGCAGGCCGCCGAGCGGGCCGGTGGCACCCTGCTCGGCCGCCACCGCCTGCGCCAGGCGCTGCGGCAGCAGCTCGGCGAGCACGGTGGCGAGCTCGGCCTTGCCGCGGGTCTGCCGGCGCTGCCTCAGGTGGGCAGCGACGTCCCGGCCGGGCAGGAGGTCGAGACGCAGCGCCTCGCCTCCCTGCCAGTAGGACGACGCCTGCAGCAGCGCCGGGCCGGACAGGCCGCGATGGGTGAACAGCATCGCCTCGGGAAAGACGGCGGTGCCGCAGCGGGCGACCACGTCGAGCGACACCCCGGCCAGGCTGCGCATCGCCTCCTGCGCGGCACCGGCGAAGGTGAACGGCACCAGCGCCGGAGCCACCGGGGTCAGGGGCACGCCGAACTGCCGGGCGACGTCGTAGGCGAGGCCGGTGGCGCCGAGCTTGGGGATCGACAGGCCCCCGGTGGCCACCACCAGGCTGGCGGCGGCGAAGGTGCCGTGGTCGCTCGCGACGCGCCACTCGTCCGGGCGCTCGAGCGCGGTGATGCGGTGGCCGGTGCGCAGCACGACGCCGGCGGCCTCGCACTCGGCCAGCAGCATGGCCACGATCTGTCGTGCCGAGCCTTCGCAGAACAGCTGGCCTAGGATCTTCTCGTGCCAGGTGATGCGGTGGCGCTCGACCAAAGCGAGGAAGTCGTCGGCGGTGTAGCGGGCGAGCGCCGACCGGCAGAACCGGGGGTTGCGCGACAGGTAGCGCTCGGGACGGCAGTCGCGGTTGGTGAAGTTGCAGCGGCCGCCGCCGGAGATGACGATCTTGGCGCCGGGCTCGGCGGCGTGGTCGAGCAGCAGCACGCGGCGGCCGCGTTGCCCGGCCGCGATCGCCGCCATCAGCCCGGCGGCGCCGGCACCGAGGATGACGACGTCGTAGCGGGCCGGGCGGGCGTCTGGCCGGACCTCAGAAATCGAGGTCGCCGTAATGGTCGGGCGGGTTGATGCCCATCACGCGGTCGCCCAGCAGGGCCCGGAAGCAGGGGCGCGACTTGACCCGGGCGTACCAGTCCTTGGTCGGCGGGCTCAGCGACCAGTCGATGTCGGCAATGTAGTCCAGCGACGAGAGCTGGGCGGCGGCGGCGAAGTCGGCCAGCGACAGCGACGGGCCGGCCAGCCATTTCCGGGTTTCCGCCAGCCAGCCGATATAGTCCAGGTGGTAGCGTATGTTGGCGTAGCCGGCGCGCAGCGCGGTGGCGTCCGGGTTGCCGCGGCCCATCAGGCGCTTGAGGTACTTCTCGCCCAGCAGGTTGCGCGTCACCTCGTGGTGGAACTTGCCGTCGAACCAGGCGGCGAGACGGCGCACCTCGACCCGTTCGGCGAGCGTGCGGCCGAGCAGCGGGGTGTCCGGGTAGGCCTCCTCAAGGTACTCGCAGATCACGCCGGAGTCCGGGATCGACAGGCCGTTCTCCTCCACCAGCATCGGCACCGTGCCGGCCGGGTTGAGGTCGAGGAACTCGGGCCGGCGCTCCCACACCTTCTCGTTCTTCAGCTCGAACGGCAGCCGCTTCTCCGACAGGACCAGGCGAACCTTGCGCGAGAACGGCGACAACGGGATGTGGTGCAGGATGCGCATGGCGCGGACGGTATTTCATCCCACGACCGGTTGCCAGAGAGCCGGTGCAGGGTGAACGGAACGCTGGCGGTTTGATGACGGCACGCCCCGCGTGCATGCTGCGCCGGTCCCGTTTCCGAGGCCTGCCGTGCCAGACCACGCCGCCCAGACCCACGCCCACACCGATGCGCAGTCGACCGCCGACGCCGGCACCCAGCGCCCGCTGCCGCAGATCCGGGTGCGCGGCCGCTCGTTCATGGCGCTGGTGCTGTCGCCGGAGCCGCCGCTCGAGGACTGGCTGCGCGGCCTCGATGGGCAGATCAACAAGTCGTCGGCGTTCTTCGAGGCGCGCCCGGTGGTCCTGGACTGCGGCCTGCTGAGCCCCGGCGACGACGGGCTGGACCGGCTGGTGCCGGCGCTGCTGGAGCGCGGCATCCGGCTGATCGAGATCGAGAACGCCGATCCGTCCTGGGCCGCGACCGCGGGCTGGGACTGGCCGCAGGGGTACGGCGGCGGCCGGTCGGTCGGCGCGGTGGAGATCCCGGCCGAGGCGGCGCCGGCGGCGCCGGACCCGGGCCGTGCCTCACTGGTGATCGAGGACCCGGTACGCTCGGGGCAGATCGTGTCTTACCCGGACGGCGACGTGATCGTGCTGGGCTCGGTCGCGTCCGGGGCGGAGGTGTCGGCGGGCGGCTCGATCCACGTATACGGCGCGCTGCGCGGTCGGGCGCTGGCCGGCGTCGGCGGCAACGCCCAGGCCCGCATCCTGTGCCGGCGCATGCACGCGGAGCTGCTGGCGATCGACGGGCTCTACATGACGGCGGAGGACATGGCCCCGGCGCGGATCGGGCACTCGGTGCAGGCCCGGCTCGACGGGGAGTCTCTGGTGCTGTTGCCGCTGGATTGAGCTAGGACACGTCGGACAGCCGCGATCTCGTATCGGGATCGACTCGAGGAAGGGTTTCGCGCATGGCCAAGGTGGTGGTCGTTACTTCGGGCAAGGGGGGCGTGGGCAAGACCACGTCGACCGCCGCCCTCGGCGCCGCCCTGGCGCAAGGATCGCAGGGGAAGCCGGGGCCGACCGTGGTGGTGGTCGACTTCGACGTCGGCCTGCGCAACCTCGACCTGGTGATGGGGGCGGAGCGCCGGGTGGTGTTCGACCTGATCAACGTGGTGCAGGGCGACGCCAAGCTGTCCCAGGCGCTGATACGTGACAAGCGGGTCGAGACGCTGTCGATCCTGCCGGCCAGCCAGACGCGCGACAAGGACGCCCTGACTCCCGACGGGGTGGCGCGCGTGATCGACGAGCTGCGGGCGAAGTTCGACTGGATCCTGTGCGACAGCCCGGCCGGGATCGAGAAGGGCGCGCAGATGGCGATGTACCACGCCGACGAGGCGGTGGTGGTGACCAACCCGGAAGTGTCGTCGGTGCGCGACAGCGACCGGATCATCGGCATGCTGGACAGCACCACCGCCAAGGCCAAGGCCGGCGACAAGATGCCCAAGCACCTGCTGCTGACCCGCTACGACTCCGCACGGGCGGCGCGCGGCGAGATGCTCAGGATCGAGGACGTGCTGGAGATCCTGAGCATCCCGCTGATCGGCATCATCCCGGAAAGCGAGGAGGTGCTGCGCGCGTCCAACCTCGGTTCCCCGGTGACGCTGAGCAACCCGGAGAGTGCGCCGTCGCGGGCGTATTTCGACGCGGTGCGGCGGCTGAAGGGCGAGAGCCTGGACATGAGCGTGCCGTCCGACCGCAGGGGGCTGATGGCCAAGCTGTTCAAGTGGAGGGCGGCATGAGCTTCCTGTCCGGGCTGTTCAACAAGCGCAGCTCGGCCCCGGTGGCGCGCGACCGGCTGCAGATCCTGCTGGCGCACGAGCGTGGCGCCGGCGAGGGGCAGAGCGACCTGATCGCCCGGCTGCGCGAGGAGATCCTGGACGTGATCGCCCGGCACGTGCCGATCGACCGCGACAAGGTGCAGATCAAGCTCGACCGCGGGGCGGCGGTGTCGACGCTGGAGATCGACATCGAGGTGCCGGAGCTGAAGCCGGCGCCGGCCGGCGTCGCCGCCGCCGGGATACGGGAGAACCTCCGGAGCAAGGCGGATCCGGCCAGCGGCAGCCAGAGCCTGCCGACCGGGCCCTGACGGACCCGGCCAGGCGTGGCCGCAGCGGGTATTGCTTCGTTCGCCGCTGGGACCGCAGTATCATCACGGTCCCGTTACCGAGGCGGGGTCGACCGGACACCGCCACGCCGACAGATGTCGTGAAAGGCTTCACCATGATGTTCCACAGGCGAAACATTCTTGCGCGCTAGGGTGGGTCGGGGAGCGGGCCTGCGGCGGGAATTAACCCTTTCTGCAGGATCGGCGTCCAGGATCGGGTCGATGCCGCCGGAGCCGGCCGGGAGTCGGACCGGCGGGACAGCGTCACACCTCGTCGGGAGCCGCCCATGAAGCCGCAGCGCGTCGTTCTCACCCCGGCACCCGGTGCCGTGTTCCTGCGCACCAGCGCGACCTCGGTCGAGATGACCCCCGGCGAGGCGCTGCGCTTCTGCGAGGAGATCAGGTCGTGCATCCAGGTGGCGCTGGCCGCCCAGGACGGCTCTGCGCTGCGCCAGATGATGGGCCAGCTCCCGGGCTGAGCCCTGCCGGGCGGTCGCCCGGGTCAGAAGCCGGGCAGGTGCCGTTCCAGGCGCTGGTTGCCGTGGCTGATGTCCAGCAGGGCGGCGCTGCGGGCGGCGGCGGCGTCGCGGCGGCGCAGCGCGTCGAGCAGCCGGTCGTGCGGATGGCCGTCGCCGTCCAGCGGGCGCAGCGGGCGGTCGAAGCTGAGCGCGTAGAGCGGGCCGAGGCGCATCCACAGGCCTTCCAGGGTGCGCAGGATCAGCGGCGCCCGTCCGGCGCGGCAGACCAGGCGGTGGAAGGCGGCGTTGGCGTCGAGCATAGCTAGGTGCTGCTGGCGCAAGTGCGCGGCGACGCAGCGGGCGTTGACCTGCTCCAGCTCGTCGATCTGCGCGCCGTCGGCGAACTCCGCCCCCCGCTCGGCGGCGCCCGCGTCCAGGTCGCCGCGCATGGCGGCGAGCTCGCCGAAGTCGGCCCGGTTCATCACCGGCACGATCGCCGAGCCGCGCTCGTCGAGGCAGAGCGCCTGCTCCGACACCAGCCGGAGCAGCGCCTCGCGCACCGGGGTCGGGCTCAGGCCCAGCTCGGCGGCCAGCGGGCGGAGAATCAGGCGGTGCCCGGGACGCAGCCGGCTGGAGGTCAGGGAGCGGCGGATCTGCGCGTAGGCACGCTGGCTGAGGCTGTCGCGGCCGCCTTCGGCGCCGGGCGAGGTCGGCAGCAGGCCGGTCCCGTCATGCGCCGCAGCGTCGGCCACGTCGGCAAGCACTCGATCGTTCACGGCCGGCCGCCCATCCCTGTGCCCGCTCCGCCGGGCGGAACGGAGCGGTTTCGTCGTTTCGTTGGCGTTTGTAACAAACCGGATGGCCGGTTGTGAAGCGGCGCGCGTTGCAATCCAGGGTCCTGATCCGCCGGCATCCGGTGGTGCGATGCTGGCACCGCTACACCACGTCCTCCAGGCTCATCGCCTGCCGCGACAGCAGGTCGCGATACGCGCCCTCGCTGCGTTCCAGCACCGAAGGCGGGCCGTCCTGCAGCACGCGGCCGGACTGCATCACCACGATGCGGTCGAAGTCGCGCAGCGTGCTCAGGCGGTGCGCCACCGCGATCACGGTGCGCCCGACCATCAGCCGCTCCAGGGCGCGCTGCACCAGCTGCTCGCTTTCGCTGTCGAGCGCGCTGGTGGCCTCGTCCAGCAGCAGGATCGGGGCGTTGCGCAGGAAGGCGCGCGCGATGGCGATGCGCTGGCGCTGGCCGCCGGACAGCTTGACGCCGCGGTCGCCGACCTCGGTGTCGAAACCCTGCGGCATCGCCTCGATGAAGTCGCGGCAGCCGGCGGCGTCGGCGCTGGCGCGCACCTCCTCGTCGGAGGCTTCCGGCTTGCCGTAGCGTATGTTCTCCAGCACCGAGCGGTGGAACAGCGACACGTCCTGCGGCACCACCGAGATCACCGCGCGCAGCGCCTCCTCGGTCAAGCCAAGCAGGTCCTTGCCGTCGATCAGGATACGGCCGCCCTGGACGTAGCGCATGCGCTGCAGCAGGGCGAGCACGGTGGTCTTGCCGGAGCCGGAGCGCCCGACCAGCCCGATCCGGCTGCCGCCGTCGATCCGCAGGCTGAACTCGGCCAGCACCGGGTCGCCGCCGGGGTAGGCGTAGGTGACGTGCTCGAACACCACCTCGCCGCGCGGCTCGGCGCCGAAGCCGCCGGCATCGGCGGCGTCCGGCATGTCGTGCGGCAGCAGCAGGGTGGACAGCGCCTCCGCCAGGCGGGCGACGTGCTGGATGGTCTCGACCAGCGCCACCGCGAGGTCGCGTGTGCCGTGCAGGATCATGAAGCCGAGCGTCACCACCATGACCACGTCGCCCACCGTGGCGACGTGGTGCTGCCACAGCAGCACCGACCAGACCAGCAGCACCGCGGTCAGGATCGCGGTCAGCACCGCGTGGATCAGGCGCAGCCGTTCCAGGTAGCGCAGCGAGGTGCCGCGCGCATGCATCTCGCCCTCCATGCGCTGGCTGAAGCGCACCCGCTCGCGACGCGTGGCGCCGAAGGCGCGCACCAGCGGCATGTTGTTGATGATGTCGAGCAGCTCGCCGTCCACCCGGGCGGCGTCGGAGGCGTAGCGGTGGTGCAGCGGCCGTCCGCCGGCGGCCATGCGGAACATCAGCATCGAGATCAGGGCGGCCAGCACCACCAGCACCGCCGCCATCGCCGGGCTCACGGTGATCATCAGCAGGATGGAGAAGGCGACGTTGAGGCAGGGCGGCAGCACGTTCCAGGTGGCCAGGTTCTCCAGGGTGAACATGGCGTTGGAGGTGGCGGTGATCCGGCCGGCCAGCGTGCCGGGCATGCGGTCGGCGAAGTAGGACGGGGCGTGGCCGGTGAGGTGGCGGAACAGGTCGCGCCGCAGGTCGCCGGTGACGGCAACGAAGGCGTGGGTCGACACCCAGCCGCCGACCCGCCAGGCCAGGTTGTCGACGCAGATGAGCACGCCGAGCAGGCCGACCGCGATCCAGACCGGGCGCATCGGGCCGCCGCGGTAGCCGGTCAGGGTGTCGACCAGGTAGTGCACGGCGTACGACGAGCCGACCACGGCGACCACCGCCACCACCACCGACAGCAGGATCAGCGCGTGCTGCAGCTTGTGGTGCAGCACGTAGCGGGCCATGAACGCCAGCGGCCGCGGCGCCAGGCGGATCAGGTCGGAGTCGTCGATGGTGACCGCCTCGTGCGGCCCGGGTGCGGTCCTGCGCGTCGAGGTCATGCGCCATCCTTCCGGTCGAACCGGGGCTTCGGGCACGGACGGGCCGTCAACGGTTCGGTCATCACGACTAGTTCACCCGCCCGTGTTCGTCATCGCCAACAAAATGCCTCGTTCCGGACGTTGATTGAGAACCACAGTCCGCAAGGAGCATACATGCGCATCGCCCAGATTGCCCCTCTCCACGAGGCCGTGCCGCCGAAGCTGTATGGCGGCACCGAGCGTGTTGTATCGTTCCTGACGGAGGAGCTGGTCAATCTCGGGCACGACGTGACCCTGTTCGCCAGCGGCGACAGCGTGACGGAGGCCAACCTGCATGCCTGCTGGCCACGCGCGCTGCGGCTGGACCCGGCGATCCGCGACCCGATCGCGCCGCACATGCTGATGATGGAGCAGGTGGCGCAGCGGCTGGACCGGTTCGACGTGCTGCACTTCCACATGGACTACTGGCCGTTCACCCACTTCTCGCGCCAGCCGGTGCCCTGCGTCACCACCATGCACGGCCGGCTCGACCTGCCCGAGCTGCAGCCGGTGTTCGACGCGTTTCCCGGGGTGCCGGTGGTGTCGATCTCCGACAGCCAGCGGCGTCCGCTCCACGGCGCCAACTTCGTGCGCACGGTGCTGCACGGGCTGCCGGAGCGCCTGCTCACGCCGCAGGGCAACCCGGACGGCAGCGACCGCTCCTACCTGGCCTTTCTCGGCCGCATCTGCCCGGAGAAGGGCGTGGACAAGGCGATCCGCATCGCCCGCGCGGTCGGCATCCCGCTCAAGATCGCGGCCAAGGTCGACAAGGTGGACGCGGAGTACTTCGAGACCGTGATCCGGCCGATGCTGGGCGCCGGGGTCGAGCTGATCGGCGAGATCAACGACGGCCAGAAGGCGGCGTTCCTGAGCGGCGCGCGCGGCCTCTTGATGCCGATCAACTGGCCGGAGCCGTTCGGGCTGGTGATGATCGAGGCGATGGCCTGCGGCACGCCGGTGATCGCGTTCAACCGCGGCTCGGTGCCCGAGGTGATCGAGGACGGGCTGACGGGCTTGATCGTCGAGGACGAGACCAGCGCGATCGCCGCCATCTCGCGGCTGCACACGCTGCACCCGGCGGTGATCCGGGCCCGGTTCGAGCGCCGGTTCACCGCGCGCCGGATGGCGGACGACTATCTCGCCGTCTACCGGCAGCTGGCGATGCAGCACCGGCCGAGCCTGCGCTTGGTGTCCAGGGAATAAGACGGCATCGGGCCGGGCGGTGATTCGGTCCGGCCCCGTCCCGCGACGAGGCGGGACATGACCGGACGCTCGGGCTCCAAGCCCGATGCCCGACCCTACGCTCATCCCGGCTGGCAATTCTGGATCGACCGCGGCGGCACCTTCACCGACGTGGTCGGCCGCTCCCCGGAGGGGACGCTGCACGACGCCAAGCTGCTGAGCGAGAACCCGGCGGCGTATGCGGACGCGGCGCTGGCCGGGATCGCGCTGCTGATGGGAGTGCCGCCGGGCGGGCCGGTCCCGGTCGAGGCGATCGACGTCGTGCGCATGGGCACCACGGTCGCCACCAACGCGCTGCTGCAGCGGCGCGGCGCGCCCACCCTGTTTCTGGTGACCGCCGGCTTTGGCGACCTGCTGCGAATCGGCAACCAGGCGCGGCCAGCCCTGTTCGACCTCGACGTGCGCCGCGAGCCGCCGCTGCCGGCGCGGACCGCCGAGATCGGCGGGCGGCTCGATCCGGACGGCCACGAGGTCGCACCCCTCGACGAGGCCGAAGCGTGGGCGGTGCTGGGCCAGGCGGTGGCGGACGGCCACGAATCCTGCGCGATCGCGCTGATGCATGGCTGGGCGCATCCGCAGCACGAGCGTCGCCTGGCGGCGCTGGCGCACGCGGCGGGGTTCGCGCACGTCTCGGCCAGCCATGCGGTGGACCCGGCGCCGCGGCTGGTGCCGCGGGCGCAGACCACGGCGGTGGACGCCACCCTGGCGCCGGTGCTGCGCCGACACGTGGACCGGCTGCACCAGGCGTTGCCGGGGGTGACGCTGTTGTTCATGCAGTCGCATGGCGGGCTGGTGCGGGGGGAACGCTTCCGGGCGCGGAACGCGATCCTGTCCGGGCCGGCCGGCGGGGTGGTGGGAGCGG
>CAXUEL010000090.1:0-12077 GCA_964249915.1 uncultured Acetobacteraceae bacterium
GATCGACCCGGTCCGCCGCCTCCCCCGCTACTCCCCCAGCAGGTGCAGCACCACGCGCCGCCGGTGCGGCCGCCGCCGGTGCTCGAACAGGTAGATCCCCTGCCACGTCCCCAGCACCGGCCGCCCGTCCGCCACCGGGATCGTCAGCTGCGTCTGGGTCAGCATCGCCCGCAGGTGCGCCGGCATGTCGTCCGGCCCCTCGTCGTCGTGCACGTAGCGTCCCGGCGCCTCCGGAGCGATCGTCTCGAAATACCGCGCGATGTCGGTCAGCACTTCGGGCGACGCGTTCTCCTGCACCGTCAGCGACGCCGACGTGTGCTGGCACCACAGCGTCAGCAGCCCGGTCCCGATCCCCTGCGCGCCCACCCAGTCCAGCACCGGCCGGGTGAAGTCCACCAGCCCCTTGCCCCGCGTCTCGACCGTCAGCCCATGCAGCGCCTGTTTCACGTAAAACGCTCCGTCAGCTCAGGAAGCCCACGATCCGCTCTGCCTCGCGCACGATCGGCTCCGCAATGGCCCTCGCCCGCGCCGCACCATGCCGCAGCATGGCGTCCAGGTGCCCCGGATCGCCCATCAGCCGCTGCGCCTCGCCCGCGATCGGCGCCACCGCCGCCTGCACCCGCTCCGTCAGCACCGCCTTGAACGTCCCGAACCCTTGCCCGCCATGCTCTGCCAGCACCGCATCCACGGTGCGTTCCTCCAGCGCCGCCAGCATCGTCACCAGGTTGCGCGCCTCCGGCCGCCCCTCCAGTCCCGCCGCCTCCGACGGCAGCGGCTCCGGATCGGTCCTCGCCCGACGGATCTTGAGCGCGATCGCATCCGCGTCGTCGGAAAGGTTGATCCGGCTCTGGTCCGACGGGTCGGACTTGCTCATCTTCCGCGTGCCGTCGCGCAGGCTCATCACCCGCGCCGCCTCCGGCGGCACCAGCGCCTCCACGCTGGGGAAGAACTCCACCGCGTAGTCGTGGTTGAACTTCTGCGCGATGTCGTTGGCCAGCTCCAGGTGCTGGCGCTGGTCGTCGCCCACCGGCACACGCGTCGCGTGGTAGGCCAGGATGTCGGCCGCCATCAGGTTCGGATACACGTAGAGCCCGGCCGACGCCGCCTCCCGGTCCTTCCCCGCCTTGTCCTTGAACTGCGTCATCCGGTTCAGCCAGCCGAGCCGCGCGACGCAGTTGAAGATCCAGGCCAGCCTGGCATGCGCGCTGACCGCCGACTGGTTGAACAGCACGTGCCGCTCGGCGTCGATCCCGGCCGCCACCAGGATCGCCGCCTGGATCCGCGTCTGCTCGCGCAAGGCAGCCGGATCCTGCCAGGTGGTGATGGCATGCAGGTCCACCAGGCAGTACAGGCACTCATGCCCCTCCTGCAGCGCCACCCAGTTGCGGATGGCGCCCAGGTAGTTGCCGAGCGTGGGGACGCCGGAGGGCTGGATCCCGGAGAAGATGCGCTGCATGCCCCCCGTTGTCCGGCCTCGCCCCCCGCAGCGTCAAGCCGGGCCGCGACCCGGCCCGGAAGAGCTCAGTACGGCAGGGACAGGTACAGCTTGCCCAGCCCCGTCAGCTGCCCCGTCGCGCCCAGCAGGCTGCTGTAGTGCGGGTCCGGGCTGACCCGCCCGGTGAACCAGGCATAGCGGAACACGTCGCTGCGCCCTTCCAGGGTCGCGACCATGCTGGTCATCTGCGACTCCTGCTCGGCCAGGGTGGTGATCTGCGCGCCGTCGTTCTGGCTGTGCCAGTTGGCGAACTCCGTCACCCAGATCGGCTTGTTGTACTTGTCCAGCCGGTTCAGCTGGTCTGCGAGGCCGTAGTCGTACCAATGGAAACCGAGATAATCGATGCTCGGCTGCCGTCCGCCGTTGGCCGCCTCGTAGGCGGCGTAGAACGCGTCCAGCCACGCCACCGGATCGCTGTAGTTCGGCATGGTGCCCCAGGTAATCTGCGGCCCGACGATCTTCACCCCCGCCTCGGACGCGATCTTCTCGTATTGCGGCCAAAGCTGTGCCGCCTGTTGCGGCGTCAGGTAGGACTGGCCGCCGACGTTGGGCTCGTTCAGCACCAGCAGGTAGTGGATGGTCGGGTTGGCGAGCAGAAAGGCCACGATGGTGGAGGCGTTAAAGCTGCCGTTCCACAGCATCGGATAATAGTCCATCTGGTACTGCGTCAGGTAGTTCGACGGAACGCCCTTGTTCGGCGTCGACGTCCAGTTGTACCACCAGCTCACGCCGGGGGCCAACGCCGCCATGTCGGCCGGCGACGCCAGGTCGTAGGCGATGCCGCGCTTGGCGCTCTTCGTGATGGCGGTGGTCGATGCGGCCGCGACGTCCGGTGCCGCGAGGCCCGCCTCCGCATTTGATCCTTGTGCAAGGCCGGGTGCTGTCCACAGGGTTGCCAGGGCAGCGAGTGTGCTGAAGCTGATCCTCATGATGATCACGATCCTTCCGGAAGTTTCATCGTCGTCGGACGCCGTTCCGCGCTCCCGCCGCAGGAACCGGATGATGCCCCGTCGGAACCGGACACGTCTGCCGACACCAGGTCAAGACTTGATCCTGATCAATGGATCGATGACGATACGGTCCGTCGCATGCCGTGATACGCATGCAGGTTTCCGGAACGCTCGGCCAAAACATCACGCACGTGTCGACACCCGGCCGAGGCATCAGGCAACACGCCGTCACGGCAGCCCGCGGATCGGGCTGGACGGGTCGAACAGGCGGGAGGACCCGCATCCCGGTTCCGGATGACTGCCACCGCAACAGCAGCGTACGGCGCAACGCGAGACTCTGCTGCACGATTTGGTCGGGGTTCCGTTGCGAAACGATATTGAGTTCCGCCACGTGCGCGGCTGACGGGTATCCTGCGGTCCGACGGCACACGGGTTGATCGTCGGGGGTTGACGGTCCACGCTGACGCCCAAGCCGCGCCGCCCGCACAGTCTTCCTGCCGCCTTGCTGGCTGCCCTGGACGAAGCCGGGAACAGACTGGCGAACGGAGACAAACCGGGCGCCGGGCTGGATGCGTCGCCCGACCTGCTTGCCGGGCTGCCGCCCGGTCAGGTCGTCCAAGCGGACGCGGCGATAGCGACCGCAGCCAACCTGTGTTGCGGCACGCCTCGGTCCGTCGCGGATCGCCGGCTATCCCGTCGCTCGACCGATACCGAGCAGCTGCTCCGGACGCCGGGCCTCGAATACCTGTTCCTGTTCCACCGCGACGGCCGTCTGCGCGAGGCGGCGCTTCTCAGGATCACGGGCGGCTTGCCGACCCCGTTCCTGTTCGCCGCCGTCCTGTGGCGGCTGAACGATCGGGCGGCGCCGGTTCGTGACGCGGCGGCCCGTTGCGCGGACCGGTCGTTCGCCGCGACCGCTCCAGCCGTCGCCGCGCAGGCGGCAACGGCGCTGTTGACGCGGCAGACGAGCTGGCACCGCTGGACCGACGAGCGCGCAATCCTCGATCGCGCGCTCGCTCGCGATGACGTTGCGAAACACCTGTCCCGCCTGGTCGCCGGCGCTACGACCGGACCCCTGGCGTCGATGCTCCGCCACGCGCTTCGCCTGCCCGCGTTCGATCCCCACCTCGCGCGGATCGCCCTCAAGGCGGTGCAACCCGCTATCCGTGCCGTCGCGCTGGAGGCCCTGGTCAACGGCGAGGCTGAATGGCCGTCCGGCTCCGCCTGGCAACGGGTCGACAAGCCCATGGGCGTGCGGGGCAGGATCGCCGTCTTCGACCACCGTGCCTTGGCGGTCGCCTTCCCGGAGGAAGAGCTGATCGCCCACGGCATCAAGGACAGGTCGGCGGCCGTGAGACGTGCGGCACTCATTGCCGTGATTCGCCATCTGCCCGGGACGCCGGACGGCCGGGACCATGCGGCCGCGCTCGTCGCCGATCGCTCCCCTTCGGTTCGGGAAAGGGCCAGGTTCATCCTTCGTCGGGGATAGCCTGCATGGGGCGTGAGCACGTCGGCTTCGGCGTTCCGGCAGGTCTCGACTAGGCGCCTAATCGGTCGCGGCGTCAGGCCCGGCTCCTGATCTCCCCGCGCAGGGCATGGATCGTCGTCTGGTCGCCCTCGGAGCGGAGATGCGGCATCTCGAACCCGGACCGCACCAGGGTCCCGATCGTCACGTCGACGAAGTCGCGCTCGTGCGGCGGCACCGCGATGACGATGCGGCCGTAATGGTCCAGTGCGCGGACCGCCTGGTTGATCACCTGGTTGATCGTGACCAGCGTCACGTGCGGCGCCAGCACCAGGTCGGCAGACCGCGACTCGACATGCGCCTCCGGCAGCCGCGCCTCGGCCTTGCGGCACTCGGTATGCATCAGCGCGCACAGCGTGTCGGCCGCCGCGGTGCCGAGCACCAGCACGCGCAGGCCCTCCAGGGCCGAATTCTCGCCCAGCAGCGCCACCGTGCTGCGGCGCGATTGCAGGATCGTCCGCGCGTAGCGCAGGCGACGATCACGAAGCGTCTCACTCATTGCCGTCGTTCTCCCCCGGCGCATGGAACGCTGCCGGATGCGCCATTCATCCGACGCCGGCCCATAAGGGATCGATACGGCTTGCGGCGTCGCGCATAAACGGCCGCTAAAGGCCCTCCCCCGTCCCCCTGCGGCAGCCGGGCGTCCGCCATCCTTACGGCGCCTTTATGCCGGCGCCCGCAATCACCGATCGCGGATTTATGCCGTCCCGCGGCCCATGGGCCGGCGGATCGACCCTGCGCCAGCCGGTCCTGCGTGCCTGGGGCGCCGCGCCGACGCAGCCTGGATGGCGAGGATGACCCAGACGCGACCTTCTTCCCGGTCCCGCCGGGCCACGTGGCCCATGCCAGCACGGGCGGCGGTCGGGACCGCGTTGGCGCTGGCCTGCGGCGCCGTGCTGATGGCGCGCATCGAGGCCGCACGCGCTCAGACCGCTCCGGACGGATCGCAGGTGGTGCCGCCGGGTGCCAAACCCGCGCTATCCGGCGCCCCGCCGGCCACGCTGGTTCCGGCGACCGCGCCGGCCCCTGCCGCGCCCAAGACCTGGTGGAGCACCGTCACCTTCGGCGCACAGCTCGACGCCGGCATCACCGGCAACTTCGACCGGCCGGCGGACGGGCTGAACTACGGCCGCCTGTTCGACGACAAGGCCAACACCGTGCTGCTGAACCAGATCCAGCTCACCGCCACCCGCCCGATCGACAGCTCGGCTGCCGGCTACGACGCCGGCTTCATCCTGCAGGGCACCTACGGCTCGGACGTGCGCTACACCCACTACCTGGGCGAGTTCAACTTCCTCACCAGCGACCGCAACCAGTTCACCGTGCTACAGGCCGACCTGCTGCTGCACGCGCCCTGGCTCGTGCGCGGCGGCATCGACTTCAAGCTCGGGCAGTTCGTCACGCCCATCGGCTACGAGACCATCGACCCCGGCACCAACCCGTTCTACTCGCACTCCTACCTGTTTAACTTCGGGCCGTTCCAGCACACCGGGCTGCAGGCGATCGCCCACGTGAGCCCGACGCTCGACCTCTACGGCCAGGTCGACACCGGGGAAAGCACCACCTTCGACGGCGGCGACGACAACGCCGAGCCGGCCGGGCTGTTCGGCGTCGGGCTGAACAACCTCGCCGGCGGCGCCCTGACGGTGCTGGCGCTGATGCACCTGGGGCCGGAGGACGCCACCAACGCGCTGGGCTCGGCCGCCAACGGCGACATGCGCTACGAGGGCGACGTGGTCGCCACCTACAAGGCGACGCCCAAGCTCACGGTGGTGGGCGAGGCGCAGTGGCAGCACGACGACAGCGTCGGCGCCGACAGCTACGGGGCCGCCGGCTACCTGTCCTATGCCCTGACCCCGACGCTGGCCGCCAACTTCCGCGGCGAGGTGTATCGCGACAACTCGGGCTTCTTCGTCGCTGTCTATCCCGGCAACCTCGACGCGGTGCGCGCCCTCAACGGCCTGCCCAACACCAGCTTCGGCGAGGGACGGCAAACCTACAGCGAGTGGACCTGGGGGGTCAGCTACAAGCCGGTGATCCCGCACGTGACGCTGCTGGCGGTCCGGCCGGAACTCCGCTGGGACAAGTCGTTCAGCGGCGGCCACCCCTACGACGCCGGAACAGAGACCGGAAACTTCACCCTCGCCGCCGACGTGATCCTCGGGTTCTGAGATACGGGCGCCGTCTTTATGCGGCCTTTATCCGTTCGCCTGAACCCCGAATATCCCCTTTACGGGACGCCGGCGTAAGCCGAGCCACCATGAGAAGGGGCGCCCCATGTTCGACATCTTCCTCCTCGTCCTCGGCGTCGGCGCCATCCTCCTGATGGACGGCTACGCGTCGCTGTGCGGCAGGATCTAGGCGATGAGCATCGACCTGATCCTGGGAGCCGGCGTGTCGATCGGCCTCCTGGTCTATCTCGGCTGGGCGCTGATCCGCCCTGAAGACTTCTGAGGGATCCCGGTCATGACCACCCTCGGCATCGTCGAGATCCTGCTCATCCTCGCGGTCATCGTCGCGGCCGCGTTCCCGACCGGACGCTACCTCGCCGCCGTCATGGAAGGCGGGCGTTCGGTGCTGTCGCCGGTGCTGGCACCGGTCGAGCGCGGCCTCTACGCCGCCTGCGGCATCGACCCGAGGCACGGCATGAGCTGGCGCGGCTACACGGCGGCGTTGCTGCTGCTGAACGCCCTCCACTTCGCTCTGCTCTACCTGATCCTGCGGCTGCAGTTCTACCTGCCGTTCAACCCGCAGGGCACCACCGGCATGCCGCCGTCGATCGCGTTCAACACCGCGATCTCGTTCGTCACCAACACCAACTGGCAGGCCTACACCCCGGAGTCGGGCGTCTCCAACGGCGCGCAGATGTTCGGCCTGACGGTGCACAACTTCCTGTCCGCCGCGTCCGGCATCGCGGTCGCGGTCGCGGTGATGCGCGCGTTCGCCGCCGGCGGCGTGCAGACGCTCGGCAACTTCTGGACCGACCTGACCCGCGCCACGCTCTACGTGCTGCTGCCGCTCGCCTGCGTGTTCACGATCCTGCTGATGGCCAGCGGCGTTCCCGACACGCTGCACGCGTTCGCCACCGTCACCACGCTCGAGGGCGCGCACCAGGTGATCGCGCTGGGGCCGGTGGCGTTCCAGGAGGCGATCAAGGAGCTCGGCACCAACGGCGGCGGCTTCTTCAACGCCAACAGCGCGCACCCGTTCGAGAACCCGACCGCGCTGACCTGCGCGCTCGAAACCTTCATGCTGCTGCTGATCCCGTTCGCCCTGCCGGTCACCTTCGGCCGCCTGGTGCGAGAGCCCGGCCAGGGCCGCGCGTTGCTGGTGGCCATGGTCGGCATCCTCGGCCTCGGCATGATCCTGGCCTATGCGGCGGAATCCGCCGGCAACCCGATCCTGCACGCGCTCGGCGTCGACCAGGCGCAGGGCAACCTGGAGGGCAAGGAGGTGCGCTTCGGCACCGCCCTGTCCTCCCTGCTCAACGTCGGCGCCACCGGCACCTCGACCGGCGCGGTGGCCGCCGCCGCCGACAGCTTCACCCCGCTCGGCGGCCTGGTGCCGCTGTTCCTGATGCAGCTCGGCGAGGTCACGCCCGGCGGCATCGGCTCGGGCTTCTACTTCATCATCGTGTTCGCGCTGCTCTCGGTGTTCGTCGCCGGCCTGATGGTCGGGCGCACCCCGGAATACCTCGGCAAGAAGGTGCAGGCGCGCGAGGTCAAGCTGGCGATGCTGGCGCTGCTGATCCTGACGCTGTGGATCCTGTGCGGCGCCGGGCTGTCGCTGATCCTGCCGGCCGGCGTGGCGGCGCTGTCCAACGCCGGGCCGCACGGCCTGACCGAGATGCTCTACGCCTGGACGTCGGCCACCGAGAACAACGGCAGCGCGATGGCCGGGCTCACCGCCACCGGGCCGCTGCTGGCCTACGGGCAGGCCTTCGCCATGCTGTTCGGCCGGTTCGCGGTGATGGTGCCGATCCTGGCGATCGCCGGCTCGCTGGCGGTCAAGCCGAAGCTCAAGATGACGGCCGGCACCTTCCCGACCACCGGGCTGCTGTTCGTGGGCCTGCTGATCGGCGTGATCGTCATCCTGGGCGGGCTGCAGTTCCTGCCGGCCGACGCCCTCGGACCGATCGCCGAACATGTCGTGCTCCGCACCGGCACCACGTACTGAGGTTCCCAACGATGTCCGCCACCACGTCGACCTCCGCTACCGGCGCCCCGTCGCTCGCCCTGTTCGACCGCAGGATCGCGCTGCGCGCCGCGCGCGACTCCATCACCAAGCTCGATCCGCGCCAGCTGATGCGCAACCCGGTCATCTTCGTGACCGAGGTGGTCGCGGTCCTGACCACGATCCTCGGCGTGCGCGACCTGCTCACCCACCCGCCGCACGCGGCGTTCGCGCTGGCGATCGCGATCTGGCTGTGGCTGACGGTGCTGTTCGCGACCTTCGCCGAGGCGATGGCCGAGGGCCGCGGCCGCGCACGCGCCGAAAGCCTGCGACGCGCGCGCAACGAGATGATCGCCAAAAGGGTGCCCAACCCCGACGACCCGGCGCTCTACGGCACCGTGTCGTCCACCGACCTGCGCGTCGGCGACGTGGTGCTGGTCGAGACCGGCGACCTGATCCCGCTCGACGGCGAGATCATCCGCGGCATCGCCTCCATCAACGAGAGCGCCATCACCGGCGAGAGCGCGCCGGTGATCCGCGAGGCCGGCGGCGACCGCTCGGCGGTGACCGGCGGCACCCAGGTGGTGTCGGACAGCCTGCTGGTGCGGATCACCGCCGAGCCCGGCCACACCTTCATCGACCGCATGATCGCGCTGGTGGAAGGCGCGTCCCGCTCCAAGACCCCGAACGAGATCGCGCTCGACATCCTGCTCGCCGGCCTGACCATCATCTTCCTGATCGCGGTGGCGACCCTGGTCGGCTTCGCGCACTACTCCGCCACGGTGCTGTCGGTGCCGGTGCTGGCAGCGCTTCTGGTGACGCTGATCCCGACCACCATCGGCGGCCTGCTGTCCGCGATCGGCATCGCCGGCATGGACCGGCTGGTGCGCTTCAACGTGGTGGCGACCTCCGGCCGCGCGGTCGAGGCCGCCGGCGACGTCGACACCCTGCTGCTGGACAAGACCGGCACCATCACCTTCGGCAACCGCATGGCCGCCAGCTTCAGCGCGGTGCCGGGGGTCGAGGAGCAGCGCGTCGCCGAGGCCGCCGCCATGGCCTCGGTCGGCGACGAGACCCCGGAAGGCCGCTCGATCCACGCCCTGGCCCGCGACAGGTTCGGGGTCGTGGCGGTGGCGCCGGACGGCGCGGTGCCGGTGCCGTTCTCCGCCAACACCCGCCTGTCCGGCCTCGACGCCGGCAGCCGGGTGTGGCGCAAGGGCGCGGTGGACTCGCTGCTCAAGGCGGTCGGCGAGACCAGGCCTCCCGCCGCCTTCACCGCCGCGGTGGAGCGCATCGCCCGCTCCGGCGGCACGCCGCTGGCGGTGGCGGAGGACAACCGCCTGCTCGGGGTGATCGAGCTCAAGGACGTGGTCAAGCCCGGCATACGCGACCGCTTCGCCGCCCTGCGACGCATGGGCATACGCACCGTGATGGTGACCGGCGACAACCGCGTCACCGCGGCCGCGATCGCCAGCGAGGCGGGCGTCGACGACTTCATCGCCGAGGCCACCCCGCAGGACAAGCTCGGCTACATACGCGCAGCCCAGGCCGAAGGCCGTCTGGTGGCGATGTGCGGCGACGGCACCAACGACGCCCCGGCGCTGGCGCAGGCCGACGTCGGCGTGGCGATGCAGACCGGCACCCAGGCCGCGCGCGAGGCGGCCAACATGGTCGACCTCGACAGCGATCCCACCAAGCTGATCGAGATCGTCGAGATCGGCAAGCAGCTGCTGATCACCCGCGGCGCGCTGACGACGTTCTCGATCGCCAACGACATCGCCAAGTACTTCGCGATCCTGCCGGCGATCTTCGTGGTCGCCTATCCCGGCCTGTCGGCGCTCAACGTCATGCGGCTGTCGACGCCGCAGAGCGCCATCCTGTCGGCGGTGATCTTCAACGCCCTGGTGATCATCGCCCTGGTGCCGCTGGCGCTGAAGGGGGTGAACTTCAAGGCGGTCAGCGCCGCCTCGCTGCTGCGGCGCAACCTGCTGATCTACGGCATCGGCGGCATCGTGGTGCCGTTCGCCGGCATCAAGATCATCGACATGCTGCTCACCGCCCTCCACGTCTTCGCCTGAAGGATCAGGTCATGCTTTCGCATCTGCGTCCGGCCGTGTCCCTCGTCGTCCTGTTCACCCTGCTGCTGGGCGTGCTGTTCCCGCTCGGCTTCGTCGGCCTGGGCGCGGTGGCGTTCCCCGGTTCCGCCACCGGCAGCATGATCGAGCGCAACGGCCAGCCGGTCGGCTCCGCGCTGATCGGCCAGAACTTCACCACCGACCGCTACTTCCACGGCCGCGAGTCGGCGATCTCCGGCACCGACCCGAAGGACCCCACCAAGACGGTGCCGACCCCCTACGACGGCAGCAACTCCGCCCCGTCCAACCTCGCCGCGACCTCCAAGGCGCTGCACGACCGGGTCGCCGGCGACGTGGCCCTGCTGCAGAAGGGCGGCGCCGCGCCCGGCAGCATCCCGATGGATGCGGTGACCAGCTCCGGCTCCGGGCTGGACCCGGACATCTCGCCCTCCTACGCCGCGCTGCAGGCAGGCCGCGTCGCCAGCGCGCGCCACCTTCCGGTCGACTCCGTCCGCCAGCTGCTGGCAGCGCAGACCGAGGGCCGGACCCTGGGCCTGTTCGGCGAGCCGCGCGTCAACGTGCTGCGCCTGAACCTCGCCCTCGACTCCCTGCCCGCGAAGGGCGACACCGGCGTCGGGGTGCACACGAGCAGCCGCTAGAGCAGATCCCGATCGGGTGGGTTACCTGACCGGGTTGAGATGCTCGCCGGGACAACACGCTGGAGCATCTGGAGTGGACCCAAGTGAACGAAGAATGCTCTAGCGGCGGGCCGGCTGGGAGCAGGAAGGATCGCGGTGCGCGCAGCCAGAGCCTGGCGAAGCGGAGCATGACCGGACAATCACGCTCCGGACGGGGCGGGATCGCCGCCTGATGCGGACCGAGCGGAAGCGTCCCGATCCGGACGCGTTGCTTGCCGCCGAAGCCAAGGCGGCCCGCGCGCCGCTGAAGATCTTCCTCGGCGCCGCTCCCGGCGTCGGCAAGACCTGCGAGATGCTGGTCCAGGCCCGCCGCCTGGCGACGGAGGGCAGGCGCGGCATCATCGCCGGCCTGATCGAGACCCATGGCCGCGCCGAGACCGAGGCCCAGCTCGGCGACCTTCCGGTGCTGCCGCGGCTGCGCATCGAGTATCGCGGCCAGACCCTGGAGGAGTTCGACCTGGACGGCGCGCTGGCGCTGCGCCCGTCCCTGCTGCTGGTCGACGAGCTGGCGCATTCCAACGCTCCCGGCAGCCGGCACGGGCGGCGCTGGGAGGACGTGGCCGAGCTGCTCGCCGCCGGCATCCCGGTCTGGACCACCCTCAACGTCCAGCACCTGGAAAGCCTGAACGACACGGTGCTGCGCATCACCGGGGTGCGCGTGACGGAAACCCTGCCCGACCACGTGCTGGAGCTGGCCGACGAGATCGAACTGATCGACCTGTCGCCCGCCGACCTGCGCGCCCGGCTGAGCCAAGGCCGCATCTACCGCCCGGACGTGGCGGCGCGCGCGCTGGGCGGCTTCTTCCGCGAGGGCAACCTGCAGGCGCTGCGCGAGATCGCGCTGCGCCGGGCAGCGGCCCACGTGGACGACGATGTGCGCGACTGGATGCGGCGCAGCGGCGTGTCCGGCGCCTGGCCCTCCGGAGACCGGGTGTTGGCCCTGGTCGGACCGTATGCCCAGGGCGAGGCCGTCGTGCGCGCGGCCAAGCGCTTGTCCGATGCGCTGCACGCGCCTTGGGTGGTCCTGCACGTCGAACACGCGGCCTCGCTGGATGCCACGCGTGGCGCGTTGGTTCTGGCCGATCAGCTCGGGGCCGAAATCGACACCCGCGTCGGCGAGGACTTGATTGGCACCGTCCTGGACGCAGCCCGGGTTCGCAA
>CAXUEL010000091.1:0-12042 GCA_964249915.1 uncultured Acetobacteraceae bacterium
GCGCCAGGCCGCCGGTGAGCTGGCCCACCGCCTCCATCTTCTGGCTCTGGCGCAGGGCATCCTCGACCCGTTCGCGGCCGGCGATCTCGCCCAGGAGGCGGGCGTTGGCCTCGGCCAGCTCGCGCAGGTGCAGCTTCTGCTCGGTGAGGTCGGTGAGCACGCCGCAGAGCAGCCGGGCGCCGTCCTCGGTTCGGAGCAGGCTGAGCGACAGGTAGGCCGGCACCAGCGTCCCGTCGGCGTTGCGGAAGGTCAGCTCGCCGCGGGCGCCGGTACCGCCGGCCTCGTCGAGCAGCCGGTCGAACGCGTCCTGCTCCTCTGGCAGCACCAGGCGGCGCAGCGAGGTGCCGGTCAACCGCTCCTGGGGCAGGCCGAGCAGGGCGGCGAGGCTGCGGTTGCAGTACAGCACGGTGCCGTCCTCGCCGAGGGTGACGGCGCCCTCGCGGATCTGCTCGATCAGCACCCGGTACGGCCGGTCGGCGCTTTCCAGCGTGTACACCCGCTGCGCGTCCAGCACGCTGCCGACCACCAGGGCGTCGACCTCGCCGCGCCGGATCGCGTCCAGCGTGTCCTCGCTTTCCTGCAGCCGCGCCTGCAGCGCGCGGACGCGTTCGGCCAGCGCCGCCGGGTCGGCGTCCGGCTCAGGCATGGTCGGCGCCGAGGGGAGCGTCGGGCAGCGGACCCGCATCCAGGACGCGCAACACCCGCTCGGCATCCGACAGGTCGCCGATGATGTGCCGCATCGGCAGCGGCAGCAGCCTGACCAGGGTGGGGGCGGCGATCACCTGGTAGCGCTCCGCCAGTTCCGGCTGCTGGTAGATGTCGATCACCTCCAGGTCCACGTCGCCGCCGAGCGGGCCGGCGCAGATGCGACGCAGGTTCTCGATCGCCCGGCGCGACCGCGTGGTGCCGCCCGCCACGAACAGGCGCAGGCGGTAGACCGGCCGCTGTTCATCGGTCAAGCGGCCGGATCCCGGAGCCGGATGTCGAGCCCGACCAGCACCTTCTCCGTGTTCGACAGGTCGCCGATGATCCGCTTGAGCGGGGCCGGCAGGCGTCGGACCAGGGTCGGGATGGCCAGGATCTGGTCGCCGGCCGCCAGCTTCGGGTTCTGCAGGAGGTCGATCACCTCGATCTGATAGCGACCCGACAGGTGCTGCTCGCAGACGCGCTTGAGGTTGGCCATCGCCGCGACCGACTTGGTGGTCTGGCCGGCGACGTAGAGGCGCAGGTGGTAGTGGCCGGGATCGGCGTCGGCGGCGGCCGGATCTTCGGGCGGCGGGTCGGCGGCGCTCACTCCGCGATACCCCGGCGGCCGGCGACGGCGGCACGGTCGGTACCGAGCGTCGCCTCGTGCCGGTCGTCCTGCTCGAGCAGCAGGTGCGCCTCCTCCTCCTCGGTGCGCAGCGCCGCGCGCATCTCCTCGACCTGCCGCTCGAGCGCCTCCCGCCTGCGGACCAGATCGCGCCGGCGCCGCTCGATGTCCTGCCGACGGCGCGTCGCGTCGGCCTGCTCCTGGGCCGCCTGGCTCAGCCGCGCGGTTCCGGTCAGCACCCCTTCCGGGCCGACATAGGGGGCGATCAGCTCCACCCCGTGATCGGTGATCCGGTACTCGCGCACCTGGTTGGAATGGCTCATGCCGCGCGCCTTGATGAGGTAGAGCGCGCGGTTGCGCTCGCCGTTCGCCTCGATGTCGCTCAGCTTGATCCAGGCGTCCATCAGCGAGGACAGCCCCTGGTCGGAGCCTTCGGTCAGGGCGCCGTCGTTGCGCAGGCTGGTGAACAGGGCGGTGATGCCGCGCCCCTTCAGCAGGTCCATCATGCGCAGCAGCACCGCGTGCACCTCCGCCGGCGGCCCGCGGAAGGCGGAGATCGGGTCCACCACCACCACGTCCGGCTTGAACCGGTCGAGGTCGCGGTGCATGCGCGCCAGGTGCATCTCCATGCCGTACAGGCTGGGGCGGGCGGCCTCGTAGCGGAGCAGGCCGGCGTCGATCCAGTGCTGGAGGTCGAGCCCGATCGACCGGGCGTTGCGGCAGATCTCCTGGGCGCTTTCCTCGAACACGAAGGACAGGCAGCGCTCGCCGCGCCGGCAGGCGGCGTCGGCGAAGTGGCTGGCCAGGGTGGTCTTGCCGGTGCCGGCCACGCCGGACAGCAGGATGCCGGAGCCGCAATAGAAGCCGCCGCCGCCCAGCATGGCGTCCAGGTCCGGCACGCCGCTGGACACGATCTCGCTCGGCGCCTCGCGGTCCAGGCTGGTGGAGGTCACCGGCAGCACGGTGATGCCCTCGTGGTCGATCAGGAACGGGTACTCGTTGGTGCCGTGCGCGGAGCCGCGGTACTTGACCACGCGCAGGCGCCGCGTGGTGATCTGGTCCTCGACCCGGTTGTCCAGCAGCACCACGCAGTCGGACACGTACTCCTCCAGCCCCTGCCGGGTGAGCTGGCCTTCGCCGCGCTCGCCGGTGATCACGGCGGTCAGGCCGCGCTCCTTGATCCAGCCGAACAGCCGGCGCAGCTCGGCGCGCAGGATGGCCGGGTCGGAGAAGCCGGAGAACAGGGTCTCGATCGTGTCGAGCACCACCCGCCTAGCGCCGATCTGGTCGACCGCGTAGCCGAGCCGCACGAACAGCCCTTCCAGGTCGTACTCGCCGCTTTCCTCGATCTCGCTGCGCTCGACCCGGACGTGGTCGATCGCGAGCCTGCCCTCGGCGACCAGCCGGTCGAGGTCGTACCCGAGCGAGGCCACGTTGGCGGCGAGGTCCTCGGCGCGCTCCTCGAAGCTCATGAACACCCCGGGCTCGCCGAACCGGGTGGCGCCGTTCACCAGGAAGGTGGCCGCGAACAGGGTCTTGCCGCAGCCGGCCGAGCCGCAGACCAGGGAGGGACGGCCCGCCGGCAGGCCGCCCAGGGTGATCTCGTCGAAGCCGGCGATCCCGGTGGCCGCCTTGGGCAGGGTGGCGGGGGTGGCGGGGGCAAGGCCCTCAGGCGGCATGGGTCTCGAAGTCCTTCGGGCTTTCCGTGGTCGGCAGGATCGCGCTGCTGCTGGAAGCGGCCGGCCGGGATGACCATGTACCGCATCCGGCTGCGGTTTGCATGTGCCAAAGGACCGGGACCGAGGGTCCCGGGTCCGGACCGGATTCATCATCCGTCAACCGTTGCGGCGCAGGATGCGGCCTCATCGCCGGTGGCTGAACCGGGGTGGTTGCGGCTGCCGCGGGGGGATGCCAAGCAGCTGCCGGTGCGCCGGCGGCAAGGAGTGGTGCCCGTGTCCGCCGCAGCCTGCGTCCGGCTCCATCCGTTTCGTTTGAGGAACCATGTCATGACGCGTTTCGGCACGGCTGCGATCAGAACCGTTCCGGCGGGTCGCTGACGCATGGACGGCAACGTCGATCTCGGCCGCGGCGTCGGCGGCGCGTACAGGCTGGCCGAGCACGGCGCCGACGGCACGGCGGAGAACGACAACGCGGCGATGAAGCGGGCGCTGGCGTTCGCGGCCGGCAACCCGGGCACGCGGATCGTGCTGCCGAGCGGCGTCACCCGCCTCGACAGCACCGCGGACGACGATTTCTGCATCCCGTCGCGCACCACGATCGAGGGCGAGGACGCGATCGACAGCATCGTCAGCTGGAACGAGACGAACGGCTGCAACCTGTTCACGACCGCGCCGACGTCGCCGCTGGCGGACATCCGGATCCAGAACCTGACCTTCCGGGGCAGCTGGGACCCGGCCACCGACATGGTCGGAGTCGCCAGCGGGTCGCCGGTGTTCCTGATCGGCGTCGACGGGGTGACGCTGTGCAACGTTACCTCGGAGTACACCCGCGGCTTCGGCCTGTGCGTGCGTGCCAGCACGGAGGTGGCGGTGGCCGGATGTGTGGTGCGGCACACCGCGACCGACGGGATCAACCTGTCGGAATGCTCCAACGTGTCCGTCACCGGATGCAGGATCTCCCACATCGGCGACGACGCGATCTCGGTGCATTCCGACATCTTCGACAGCTTCGGCGTGCGGCGGAACCTGCTGGTCAGCGGCAACCACGTGTTCGACGCCCAGGGCATACGAGTGCTGGCGGCGCGCCAGACCGTGATCTCCGGCAACATGCTCGACACGGTGCTGCAGCTCGGCATCAACGTGCAGACGGTGGCGCCGGACGACAGCCAGGTGCAGGAAGGCGTGTCGGCGACGCGCTCGGTCACCATCTCCGGCAACACCATCACCAACCTGATCCGGCGCAACAACGTGGATGGGCTGAGCGGCGATGCCGACGCCATCCTGATCGACGGCTTCTCCGGCCGGGCCGGCACCGGCGGCGCCGCACCGGGCGAGACCAGCCCCGACACCGGCACCGTGATCGACCCGTATGCGGACTTCCTGGCCAACAGCACCTCGCCCGCGGTGCCGACCGCGGGCGCCTACAACATCGTCATCACCGGCAACCACATCGGCCGCACCCTGCCCGCCTGCGACGGCACCGACAGCCGGTTCAAGCGCTTCTCCGACTTCCGCCAGGGGATGCTCACCTCGAAGAAGGGCACTCAGGACCCGTCCCTGTCGGAGGACGACCTGCGCAACAACGGGGTCAGGATCGAGGGCGGGTTCGTCCGCGACGTGCTGGTGGTCGGCAACGGGTTCAGCGGCCTGTATGCGGCGCTGGTGCTGAGCGGCTCCGGCCATTTCGGCGACATCGGCTTCCGGGCCAACCACGTGGTCGACATGTCGGGCTTCGGCGTGCTGGTCAACGGCAGCATGACCATGAACGCCTATGTCGAGCACAACCTGTTCGACCTCGACCCGTTCTTCAGCTCGGGATCGCGCGGCAGCAACGGGACGTGGTCGGACAACGGCGGGCCGACGGCGCTCTACGTCAACCAGGGCCACGGCCTGGCGTTCCGGGGCAACACGGTGCGCAACTGCTGCCAGGACACCAACGTCGATCCGGCCGATCCGGTCGGCGGCTTCCTGATCGAGAACAACGTCGTCGAGGCCGATCCGGTCGAGGTGAACGCGTTCTCGACCGCGAACCGGGGCGTGGGGCTGGTGCACACCGCCGGCTTCAAGCTGACCCAGGTGGACAGCGATCCGGCCAGTCCGGGCTACGACACGATCCTGACGGTGCCGGTCGAGGCGGCCCCGGCGATGCCGGGCGCCGGCAAGTGGGCGCAGGGCGCCTGGGTCAGGAACTCACAGCCGAGCGCGGAGAACCCGGCGCTGGGCTGGCTCCGCCTCACCACCGGCACCGGCCACGTTGCCGGCACCGACTGGATGGCGAAGTAGGGCTGGTTCCGGGGCGCGACCGGCCCGTCGACAATCGGCGTCGCGCTGAAGGCGCGCCCCAGCCCGGGCCGGCTGTTGCCGGGCTGGCCTCGACCCGGCGCCTCCGAACCAGGGCCTGTTCTCGAACGCGGCACGGGTCGTCGGGATGGGACTCCTGGATCTGGCCTGGCGCTGCCTCGGGGGTGGGAGCGGCGCACCCACCGCTCCGGGACGGACCGCGGAGGGCCGGCCGTGCTGGCCATTCCGCGTCCCGCCACGGCGCTGATGGCCGGACCGGCGGGCTGCACGCTGGTCGCCGGTGCCCCGCCAGCCGTGGAGGTCATGGACGTGCGCCCGCTCGGCATCGGCCTGACCGAGCGGCAGCTCGCGGTGACGCCGTGCGTCACCAACCCGAACCGACGGGATCGCCTTCCGGCGCGTGACGGCGGATCCCGACGTCGCGGGCCGGGCCGCGGCTAGCGGCGCCAGCGACCTGTCGGCCCGGCTTGCACCGCGGTCGTCGACGACCGTGGCGTCCACCGTCGTGACCACGATCCAGAACCTCGGCGCGCAGATGATCGGCATCCCGCCCAGCGGCAGCGTGGACTACCGTGTGCATGGAACGGTCGAACTGGAGGGCGCGCTCGACGTCACGCTGCCGTATTCGAGGAGCGGGCAGCTCGATCCCGTGGCGGCGGGGGGGGACCGCGTCTCGCCTCCGCCGCGTTTGACACCACGCCCTCGCGCTGCGCTGCCGCAGCGCCGGTCGATCCGCACCCTCCTAGCGCCGCACCAGGGCCGGCGAGCGGCTGCCGGTGAGCAGGGCCAGCAGCGCCTCGACCCGCTGGGCGGGACAGCACAGGAAGGCGGAGGCACGCTCGTCCAGCGGCCAGGCTTCCAGGCCGAGATCGGCGTACACGTCGAGCAGGGCGGAGCCGACGCGCCAGAAGATCGGCTCGCGCCCCTCCTGCACCGCCAGGTCGCGCAGGCGCCAGATCGCCGAAACCTGGTCGGAACGGTGGCCGGCGGGGTCGCCGAGGCCGATGAGCAGGCGGTTCAGGCGGCGGAACGGCAGCAGGGCGCGTCCGGTCTCGCCGGTCATCAGCCCGTCCGGACGGCCGGGAGAAGCGGGAGGAAGCTCTGCGCCGGACGGGGTCAGGGCGAGGTAGGCGGTCTCGGTCTCGCCGGTCCAGGGCAGCGGCGCCACCCGGCCGGGCAGGATCAGCCGGGCGATCGCCAGCAGGCCGACCAGCACGGACAGGCCAACCGACAGCCGGGTGCGCGCGGTCATGCCGCGACCCAGCACCAGCTCCAGCCAGCCGTTGTCCGCCATGGCGGTGACGTCCGGCCCGGTGCGCCCCAGGGTGACGAGGCAGGCCAGCAGCAGCAGCAGCGGCACCATCGTGTTGGGCGACAACGGCTCGCTCAGCAGGCGAGCGTGGCGGTAGTAGGAGGAGCGGAACGGCGCCACCAGCAGGGCGACCAGGATCAGCACGCCCGGCACCGGGAGCGGCAGGCCGCGCAGCGCGGTCAGGGCGGCGGCGGCGCAGAGCAGCGCCAAGGTGGCGCCCCAGGCCAGGGTGACCCGCTGCGACAGGCCGATCGCCAGGCCGACCAGGGCGGCGCCGAGCAGGGAGGGGACGTAGTCGCCGGCGGCCTCGACGATCAAGGCGAAGCCGTTGTCGACACCGAACAGGATCCCGGGCGGCGGCAGCGCGAAGGCGAGGTCGGAGGCGGGCTCGACCAGCCCGAGGCCCAGCAGCATGGCGCCGCACAGCATGACCGCGCCGACCGCGACGGTGACGGCGAAGTCGGCCTCGCTGTCCCGGATCACGCCGGACGGCCGGAGGCGGGACGCGCGGGCCGGACCCTGGCGGCGGGCCAGCAGGGTGTCGCCGCGCAGCAGCAGCTCGTGGCCGGCGAACAGCAAGCCGGCGATGAACAGCGGCACGATGTAGTAGAACAGGCGGAACACCAGGATCACGCCGACCGCGGCGGCGGACGGCAGGAACGGCGACAGGCCCAGGATCATCGCCGCGTCGAACACGCCGAGCCCGCCCGGGACGGTGGACAGCAGGCCGGCGCTGTAGGAGGCGATGTAGATGGCGAGAAAGGCCGGGTAGCCGAGGCCGACGCCGGGCAGCAGCGCGTAGGCGATCGCGGCGGTGGTGGACACGTCCAGGGCCGCCACCAGCACCTGCCCGGTCGCCATGCGCAGGCCCGGGAGCGGCAGCGACGCCTGCCAGGGACCGAGCCGGAGCCGGAGTGCCGGCAGGCGCGCGGACAGGACCAGATAGGCGGCGACGAGGCTCCAGGCGGCGAGGCCGACCGCGGTGAGCGCCCAGTGCGGCACGCGGGCGGACAGCATCGACAGCGCGCGGGGCTCCAGCAGCAGCACGCCGCCGACCAGGGCGCCGGCGCCCAGCACGTAGGTGACGGAGCAGAAGGCGATGATTCGGGTGATCTCGAGCGGCCTGAGCCCCCAGTTGCCGTAGAGGCGGAAACGCACCGCGGCGCCGGAGATGGTGGCGAAGCCCAGGTTGTGGGACAGCACGTAGGCGCAGAAGGCGGCGAACGCGGTGCGGCCGAAGCTCATCCGCCGGCCGACGTGGATCGTCGCCAGGCGGTCGTAGAACGACACCACGGTGTAGGACAGCAGGGTGAAGCCGGCGGCGGCGAGGAGGCTGCGTCGGGGGATGCGCAGCATGTCGTCGCGCACCGCGAGCAGGCTGAGGTGGCGGAACTCCTTCTGCACCACGTAGACGGCGGCCCCGAGCAGCAGGAGGCCGAGCAGCGGCGGCAGGCGGCGCAGGAGGCGCTGCCAGGCGGGCCTGCAGGGCCGCTCGGAGCCGGCGGGCGGGGGACGCACGAGCATGCGGGGATCCGCCGGTCCTAGCGGTCCGGTCGGATCAGCGCGGCCTCGATCAGCGCCACGGTTTCGGCGACGCCGTAGAGGGCGATGAAGATGCCGAAGCGCGGGCCCTCCTTCTGGCCGAGCAGGACCTCGTACAGGCAGCCGAACCAGGCGCGCAGCTCGGGGAAGTCGTGCCGGTGGCCGACCGCGAACACCAGGTTCTGCAGCGCCTCGGCGTCGGCCGATGCCGGTTCCACGCCCTTCAGCGTTTCGGCCAGGTCGACCAGGGCGGCGCGCTCTCGGGCGTCGGGGGGGCGGAAGGTCTTCGCCGGGCGGACGAAGTCGCGGTAGTAGGCGACGGCGTGCTCGACCAGGCGGGCCAGCAACGGGTCGGCATTCGGGGACGAGGCCGGGGACGCGCCCGGGGCGTAGCGGTCGAGGAAGCCCCACAGCACGTCGGGGGTGTCGGCGTTGGCGACCGAGGCGAGGTTGAGCAGCATGCCGAAGGTGACCGGGCTGCCGGCGCCGGGGGTTTGGCCGCGGTCGATGAACCAGGCGGGGTTGGCCTGCAGCGCCAGCGCCTGGGCCGGGTCGGCGGCCTGCTGGGCGGCCTGTTGAGCTGCCTTGGCGCGGTTGGCGAGGTACTCGTCGGCGGCGCGTGGGATGACGTCGAAGAACAGGCGCTTGGCCCGGGTCGGCTGGTTGAACATGTACTGGGCCAGGGACTCGGCCGGGGCGTACCGCAGCCATTCCTCGACCGACAAACCGTTGCCCTTGGACTTGCTGATCTTCTGCGCGTGCTCGTCGAGGAACAGCTCGTAGGTCAGGGTCACCGGCGGCTCGGCGCCGAGCACGCGGCAGATCTTCGACGACAGGCGCACGCTGTCGATCAGGTCCTTGCCGGACATCTCGTAGTCGACACCGAGCGCTGCCCAGCGCATCGCCCAGTCGGCCTTCCATTGCAGCTTGGCGTGGCCGCCGGTGACGGGAGTCTCGAACGGGCGGCCGTCGGCGTCGCGCCAGCTCACGGTGCCGGCGGTGGCGTCGACGGCCTCGATGCGGACCTGCATCACCACGCCGGTCTCGGGATGGAGCGGCAGGATCGGCGAGTAGGTGGCGCGGCGGTCAGGGCCCAGGGTGGGGGCGACCACGGCGACGATCTCGTCGTGCACCGCCAGCACGCGCAGCAGGGCGGCGTCGAAGCGGCCGGCGCGGTAGTACTCGGTGGCGGAGGCGAACTCGCAGGCGAAGCCGAAGCCGTCGAGAAAGGCGCGCAGGCGGGCGTTGTTGTGCGCGCCGAAGCTGTCATGGGTGCCGAACGGGTCGGGCACCGCGGTGAGCGGGCGGCCGAGGAAGCCGGCCAGCATGTCGCGGTTGGGCACGTTGTCCGGGACCTTGCGCAGGCCGTCCATGTCGTCGCTGAAGGCGAGGATGCGGGCGGGGCGGCCGGTGAGCGTGGTAAACGCCTGGGCGACCCAGCCGGTGCGGGCGACCTCGCCGAAGGTGCCGATGTGGGGCAGGCCGGAGGGGCCGTAGCCGGTTTCCAGCAGGGGGATGGCGTCGGGCCCCTTGGACTGCATGCGGGCGGCGAGCTTCGCGGCCTCCTCGAACGGCCAGGCCTTAGGCAGCGGCGCGTGGTCGGCGGGCGGATGGGACGGGGTCTGGACGGCGGAGGACATGGGCGGAGGTTAGCCCAGATGGACGCGAGCGGGAACGGCGGCGGGACCGGGCCGGGGCTCCGGGCGAGGGTCGGTCAGGAGGCGGCCACGGAGGCGGCGCCGCGAAGGTGGGGGCGGCGGGATGGTCGGACTGCGGCGTGTGGTGGTGGCCGCCAGTCGGCCAGGCTGCTTCCGGCACGGATGCCGATCGGGCGGAGGCCGCCGGAGCGGCCTTCTGGCAGACTGCGAGGGGGTTTCGCCTCGTGCCGCCTCGAGGCGGACCTTCCGCTCTCGACCGACCCTGGGTTGGGGATCGGGCTGGGCGAGCGGATGGCACCAGGCGACCCGGTGAAAGGAAGCGGATGCCTGAAGGACATACGGTGCACCGGCTTGCGGGCGCGTTCAGGGCGCGGTTCGTCGGCAAGACGGTCGAGGCGAGCAGTCCGCAGAGACGGTTCGCCGACGGCGCGGCGCTGCTGGACGGGCGGGTGCTGCGCGCGGCCGAAGCGCATGGCAAGCAGATGTTCCTGATGTTCTCCGACGAACTCTGGCTGCGGGTCCATCTGGGGCTGTACGGGATGTGGCGGTTCGCCGGGCCGGGGCTGGCGGGGTACGGGCGGCGCGCGCTGCGGGTGGCGGCAGGCGAGGAGACGGTGTTTCCGCCCGAGCCGCGCGGGCTGGTGCGGTTGCGGCTGCTGACGCGAAGCAGCGTGGCGGATCTGAGCGGCCCCACGGCGTGCGTGGTGATCTCGTCTGCGGAAAAGGCGGTCGCGATGCAGCGGCTGGGCGAGGATCCCCTGCGGGACGACGCCGATCCGGGACGGGCCTTCGCCAAGGTCCAGGCGTCGCGCTCGGCGATCGGGCTGCTGCTGATGCGGCAGGACATCGTGGCGGGCATCGGCAACATCTACCGCGCGGAGATCCTGTTCCGGGCGAAGCTGGATCCGCACCGGCCCGGACGGGAGATCTCGGCCTCGGTGTGGGACGCGCTGTGGGCGGACCTCGCGGTGCTGCTGCGGGACGGGGTCGAGACCGGACGGATCGTGACCACCGAGCCTGCGGACCGGGGGCGTGCCTCGGGCAAGGCGCGTCGGGACGACGCGAGCTACGTCGCGCACCGGGCGGGACGGCCATGCCGGCTGTGCGGGACGCCGGTGCTGGCGGAGCCGATGGCGGGACGGACGCTGTACTGGTGCCCGGTGTGTCAGACCGGGTAGGCCGCACGCGGCAGGCGCCCAGGCGGACCGGTCCGGCCACGTCCATTTGGCAGGACGGCGATGCTGGACGGGGTCTCCGCCTGGCAGGCTGCGGCCGTGAACAGCCGTTTGGAGGGGTGGTCGAGGATCCAGTCCGCGACCTTCTGCACCGGCTCGGCGCTCGTCATGGCGGACGGCATGTCGGTGTCGAGCACGAGCATCGGTTGAGCCGGGCGGCTCACGGGCCGGTTCGCGTGGGGGCCAGTTCGAGATCGAGTCCACTCAACGGGCTGAAGCGTGCCAGCACGCGGTCGCGGAGACGACGTGTCGGCGGCTCACTCCGAGGCGCCAGGGCGGCCTGGAGAACGCGGCGCGCCTCGGCCTCCATCGAGTGCCCGTGCTCCCGATGATTTCGGCGATGGCGGTGCCGAAGGCGCCGTGGAAGTCCGGGGGGCGGTTCTGCCGGGGACGATGCTGCACTAGATAGGGACGGATGTCCGACACCCCCCTGCCCGCCGCCGTTCCGGCCCTGATCGCCGGCTATGGCAGGGTTTCGCTGCTGACGCCGGACGGGGAGCTGCTCGTGCTGGAGCGGGCGGAGGCGGTGGCATTGCTGCGCGGGATGCCGCCGCCGCTGGTTGTGCATGCGCCGTCCAGCGCGCGCCGGCTCGGGTTGAGGCAGTTGCAGGCCTACGACCTGTTGGAGCTGTTCGCCTTCGTGCTGCCGGCACGGGCGGCGGCGCCGACGCCGCGCGGGCTGGCGCTGGCGCTGGGGATCGAGGCCGACGCGATCGGCACGGTGGATGCCAGCCTGCTGCCGGAGCTGGCGGCGATGCTGCTGGAGCGGGCAGCACGGCTCGCGCATACGCCGTCGGGGGCGGAGATGGGGGCGCTGGCGCGGCGGCTGCGCCAGGCGGGGGGGAGCGGGGGGGCGCCGCTGTGCGACCGGCTCGGCATCGGCGCGATCCTGCCGCCGGAAGCGATGCAGCACGGCGAGGCGATGCGGGTGTGGCGGCGCCTGCCGAAATGGGAGGAAACGGCGCCGCGTACCCGCGCGTCCACCTCCGCCATCCGGTGCAGC
>CAXUEL010000092.1:0-11999 GCA_964249915.1 uncultured Acetobacteraceae bacterium
CTGCTGCGTGGCGCGTCGCTGCTGCCGCTGCTGCTCGGCCTCGCGACCGTGGTGCTGGCCGGGCAGCGCATGCCGCTGCTGCTGTGCCTGCTCGGGCTGCTCGTGGCCGGCCTGCTGCTGCGCCGGCTGCGTTCCGCCGTGCTGGCGGCGCTGCTGGCGGCGCCGGTGCTGGTGGCGGTGTCGGCGGTGGTGTCGCCGCACAGCTTCGGGCACCTGGTGACGCTGTTCGGCCGGCAGATGCGCCATTTCGGGCAAAGCCCGTACGGGCTGATCTACGTGCGGGCGCTGTCGATCGGGCTGTCCAACCCGCTGACCGGGCTCGGCTTCGACGGCTTCCGCCATGGCTGCGCCCTGCCCGCCTACTTCCGCGACTGGCCGCCCTGGGGTGCGCCGTCCGGCAGCGGCGGGGGTGCCACGGTCTGCGTCCAGCATGCGCACAACCACTACCTCCAGGCGCTGACCGATTCCGGGGTGCCCGGGCTGCTGCTGTTCTGTGCCATGGTCGCAAGCTGGCTCGCGGCCCTGGCGCACGGGCTCGCCGACCGGGGCCAGGGCGCGGTGTCGCAGGCCTGGCGGGTCGGGCTGTTCGCGGCGGTGCTGGTGCACGAATGGCCGATCGCCTCGGCCAGCGCGTTCACCAACATGCCGCTGGGGGGCTGGTTCTTCCTGCTGCTGGGGGTGGGGCTGGCCGAGGCCCGGGCGGTGCGGCGTCCCCCTGGCCCGCCGGGCTCGGCCCCCCATATGCAGCGCAACCAGCAGGAGCGGATCGATGGCGGCTGACACGGTGACGCAAGGGCGGACGGGCGAGGCGGAGGCCGCGCTGGTGCCGGTCACGGTGCTGACCGGCTATCTCGGCGCCGGCAAGACCACCCTGCTGAACCACATCCTGACCGCCAACCACGGCCGCAAGTATGCAGTGGTGATCAACGAGTTCGGGGAGCTGGGGGTGGACAACGACCTCGTCGTCGATGCCGACGAGGAGGTGTTCGAGATGAACAACGGCTGCATCTGCTGCACCGTGCGCGGCGACCTGATCCGCATCCTGGGCGCGCTGATGAAGCGGCGCACCCGGTTCGACGGCATCATCGTCGAGACCACGGGCTTGGCCGACCCGGCGCCGGTGGCGCAGACCTTCTTCGTCGACGAGGGGGTGCGGGCGCGCACCCGTCTCGACGCGGTGGTGACGGTGGTGGACGCCCTCCACCTGCCGGCGCGGCTGGCGGACAGCGCGGAAGCGCGCACCCAGATCGCGTTCGCCGACGTGATCATCCTGAACAAGACCGACCTGGTGGACGAGGCGGCGCTGGAGGCGCTGGAGGCGCGGATCCGCGGCATCAACCGCTTCGTGCGGCTGCATCGCGCGGTGCGCGGCAACGTCCGGCTCGACGACGTGCTGGACCAGGGCGGGTTCGACCTGCAACGCGCGCTCGCGGTGGCGCCGGACTTCCTCGAGAACGACGCGCACGGCCACGACGAGGACGTGAGCAGCCTGTCGTTCGAGGTGGCCGAGCCGCTCGATCCGGCCAAGTTCCAGAGCTGGATCGGCGCGGTGCTGCAGGAGCAGGGCGGCGACATCCTGCGCTCCAAGGGGATCCTGAGCTATGCCGGGGAAAGCCGCCGGTTCGCGTTCCAGGCGGTGCACATGATGGCGGACGGCGACTTCATCGGCGCCTGGCCGGAGGGGGCGACGCGGACCTCGCGGCTGGTGTTCATCGGCCGCAACCTGAACCGGCCGCGGCTGCGGCGCGGCTTCGAGAGCTGCCGCGCCCGATGAGCGACACGGGCCTCGCGGATCCGGACCACCTGCTGCGCACGCGCGGCCGCACCCGGCAGGCGGACGGGCACGTGGTCGGCTGCGTGGTCTCGCGCGACAACGGGGGGGTGGGGTTCGCCACCGGCGACGGCGAGGTGCACCTGGCGGCGGCCGGGGCGCCGGAGGACGGCGACTGGCGGCGGATCCAGGTGCACGAGGGCGCGGTGCTGTCGCTGGGCGTCGACACGGTCGGCCACGGCTTCCTGACCGGCGGCGACGACAACCGTTTGTGCCGGATCGACGGCATGACCGGAGCGGTGGCGACGCTGGCGACGGCGCGGCGCTGGGTCGAGCACGTGGCGAGCGTGGTGGACCCGAAGCGGGCCGAGGGTGGCGGGCTGATCGCGTCGGCCTCGGGGAAGCAGGTCGAGCTGCGCGACCCGGCCGGCACGCTGATCAAGACGCTGGACCACGAGACCACGGTGTCCGGCATCGCCTTCGACGGCAGGGGCAAGCGGGTCGCCGCCTCGCACTACAACGGCGCCTCGCTCTGGTTCACCGGGGCGAAGTCGGACTCCGCGCGCAGGCTCGCCTGGAAGGGCAGCCACGTCGGCGTCGCCCTGCATCCGGACGGCGAGGCGCTGGTCACCGCCATGCAGGAGAACGAGCTGCACGGCTGGCGCCTGCCCGACGGGCACAACATGCGCATGAGCGGCTACCCGCAGAAGACGCTGTCGTTCGGCTTCTCGCGCAACGGCCGCTGGCTGGCGACCAGCGGCGCGGAGGCGGTGGTGCTGTGGCCGTTCTTCGGCGGCGGCCCGATGGGCAAGGCGCCGACCGAGCTGGCCGGGGTGCCGGACTCCGTGTGCGTGCGGGTCGCCTTCCACCCGCAGCAGGACATCGTCGCGGCGGGGTTCGCCGACGGCACGGTGCTGATGTCCGACGTCGGGAGCAAGCGGGTGCTGCCGGCCTGCGCGCCGGGACGAGGCGCGGTGTCGGCGCTGGCGTTCAGCCCGGACGGGAGCCGGCTGGCGTTCGGCACCGAGCGCGGGTTGCTGGCGGTGCTGGATCTGTCGGCGCGCTGAACCGCGGGAAGGTTGACGATGTCGACGACACGGTGTCTCTTTTCTGAGCGTGTTCCAGGCTTCAGGTAGAGCTTGGGAGTACGATCGATTTAAGATTGCATGTCGAGTGGAACATTCCTTGCGTTTTGCGACACACTATAGGGGCGACGCCTTGCCCCGGATGGTGGATCGATAAGCCAGTCGGGCAGGCGCGCCTTTTCCAGCAAGGACGCCGACATGACTTTGATCCAGTCGAAAAGAAATTTCGCACTCTCGCCGACCGCCTCGCTCATGGGAAACCGGGCCATTTCCGCCGATCCGCGTGGGGTCCTCGAAGCGGGTTTCGAGAACCTCGACATCACGCTCGACATCGAGCGCCGCACGCTTTGGAACTACATGCGTCCCGCGAACGGGCTGGCCTGCTTCACCATGGAGCTGCTGGGTGACATACGGGCGATGCACGCAGCGGTCCGCGACCTGCAGGCAACGACCCGGCAGACCGGCGGCAAGACGCTGCAGTATGTCGTAGCCGCGTCGCACATTCCCGGCATCTACAACATGGGCGGCGACCTTGCCTTGTTCGCGGACAAGATCCGGAACGGCGAGCGATCGGTGCTCGACGCGTATGCACATGCCTGCATCGACCTGGTCTATGCAAACTCGATCGCCTTCGGCCTGCCCTTGGTCACGATCGGCCTGGTGCAGGGCGACGCGCTGGGCGGTGGCTTCGAATGCGCCTTGTCCTATGACGTGATCATTGCGGAACGCAGCGCCAAGCTCGGCCTTCCGGAGATCCTGTTCAACCTGTTCCCGGGCATGGGCGCCTACAGCTTCCTGTCGCGCCGGCTCGATCCGGCCCGGGCGGAAAAGATGATCCTGAGCGGCCGCATCTACACCGCCGAGGAGCTGTTCGAGATGGGCGTGGTCGACGTGCTGGCGGAGGATGGCGACGGCCACTACGCGACGCAGGCCTACATCGAACGCAACGCGCGCAAGCACAATGCCTATTCCGCGGTCTATGCGGCTCGTCGCCGGGTGAATCCGGTCACGGAGCAGGAACTGCGGGACGTCGTCGACATCTGGGTGGATGCGGCGTTGAACCTGGAGGCACCGGATCTCCGCAAGATGGAGCGTCTCGCAACGGCACAGGCCAAGCGGGTGCTGGCGGTGACGGGATCCGCGAGCCAAGTCGCCGCGGAATAAGAACGGCTGCGATCATGACGGGATACGAGGCCGGCAATGTGGACACCATGAGCGTGCTCCACGTGCCGGCCTTGGTTGAAGGTCGACCGGTCACTGCATGGCACGACCACGCACCGGGATCTCGTTTTCGACACGCTCGATCGCGTTGCTGATCCGCTCGGCGAGCGTCACGCCGTTCTGGACAAGCGACGCGAGCGGCAGGTTCCGGCATTGACCGCACAGGTCATGCACCACGCTCGCGCCCACGTTGGCCGCAGCGCTCCGCAGCGCATGCGCCCCGTTGCGGAACGACAGCATGTCGCCGGCTGCGGCGGCCTGCCTGATCTGCGCGCCAAGGACACGAGCCTCCACGATGAAGCCTTCGAGCAGGTCCATGGCGAAGTCGCGCCCGCCGAGCACTTCGAGTTCGGCCATCACCTGGAGGTCGAGCGGCGCCCGGTTGGCGGAGAACTGCGGATGCGTGCGGATGTCGTAGACGGCCGAGACAGGCGATGGGACGACGTCCGCTCGCGTGACGAGGTCCTGGATCCGTGCGATCAGGTCGGCCGGAACGACCGGCTTGGTGATGCAGGCGACCATGCCGGCCTTGAAACAGTCCTCCGCCGTTTCGGGCGTCGCATCCGCGGTCAGGGCCACCAGCGGGACGGCCTCCTGTCCGAGCGACAGGAAGGCGTACTCCTTCGCCGCGTCCAGCCCGCCCATGACCGGCATGTTGAGGTCGAGCAGCGCCAGGTCGAATCGCCGTTCGGTCAGCGCGATCACCGCGTCCTCGCCGTTCCGGACCAGGTGCACGCTGTGGCCGGCGCGGTGCAGGATCTTCTCGACCAGCTTCTGGTTGGTCAGGTTGTCGTCGGCGACGAGGATGTGCAGCCTGGCCGATCTCGGCGCGACCGGGATGCTCGACGCAGGGGCGGGCGCCGCGGCCGGCAGGATGCAGCGCTGCACGGCATCACGCAGCTCGTCCGGGCTGCAGCTGCTGCCGACCGTGCTCGTCACCCAGCTACCGAGTCGGCCAGACTCGTCGGGATCGACGTTCGTGGCGACCAGCAGGCGCGCAAGGTCGCCGCTGCGGTCGAGCTCGGCCAGCCGGTGCGACAGGGTGTCCCGCGAGCCGCGCGTGGGACAATCGAGCACGAGCAGCGTGCCGGACGCGTCGGGAAGAACGTGGTCCAGCCGGGCGGCCAGGGCTGCGGCATCCGTCACCACGATCAGGGACGTGCACAGCGGACGCAGATGCGCATCCATCGGCGAGTCCCCGACCTGCTCCCGGAAGAACACGATGCGCGGCACGATCGCCTCCCTGCCGCTTCCCTCGTCGAAGGCGACGGGACAATCGAGCTCCACCGAGAACGTGCTGCCCTCGCCGGGCACGCTCGTGACGTCGATCGTGCCGCCCAGCAGCAGGACCAGGCGCTGCACCGTCGCCAGGCCCAGGCCGGTGCCGCCGAAGCGGTCGACGATGGTGCGGTCGGCCTGGGTGAAGCTTTCGAAGATCCGACCCAGCGCGTTCCGGCTTATGCCGATCCCGGTGTCGGAGATCTCCATCTTGAGACGAACCCGGTCACCTGTGCCGGGCTGTGCGGTCACGGCGATCCTGACGTCGCCGGTCTCGGTGAACTTGAGCGCGTTGCTGACGAGGTTCACCAGGATCTCGTGCAGGTGACGGGGGTCGCTCCGCACCAGCCGGGGCACGTCGCGCCCGATATGCACGAACAGTCCGATGCCCTTGGCCCGGGCCTGCGGCGCCAGCAGCTGGCGCAGCTTGAGCACGATGCCGCCGATGTCGACCGCCGCCAGGCGGACCGGCATCTGGTTCGCCTCGAGCTGGCTGAAGTCCAGGATGCTCGACACCAGCGACATCAGGATGTCCGAGCCGATCCGCAGCTGTTGCGCGAGCTCGCGCTGCTCCTTGTCCAGCGGGCTGTCCTCCAGCAGCCCGAGACTGCCCAGGATCGCGTTCAGCGGCGTGCGCACGCTGTGGCTGACGCTGGCCAGGAACATGCTCTTGGCCCGGTCGGCGGCCTCCGCTTCGCGCCGTGCGGCCGACAGCTTGGCGATCAGCGTGGCGCCGTAGCCGGGCACGATGATCAGGCCGACCATCAGCCCGAGCCAGAGATAGTGTTCGTGCAGCCAGAACGGCGTGGTGCGGCAGACGATGCCGAAGCCGGCCAGGGCCACGACCATGGCGGCGAACAGGAAGCGCAGCCCGAAGCGGAAGCCGTTGCCGAGGATGACCCAGAGATAGATCGGGTAGAGCACGGAGGTGGTGGCGCCTCCTGCGTGCATCTCCAGCGAGATCATGCCGAAATCGGCGAGCAGGGCCACGACGACGCGGCCCATGACCGGGCGCGGGATCCGCCGGATGTGCAGCAGGAGACAGGCGGAGAACAGGAGGTAGAGGGCGATGTAGGTCAGCTCGAGCGTCAAGGCCGGCGTGTGGACGCCGATCATGTAGGCGCTGACGACGACGCTGAACCCGAACCGGTTCAGGCTCATCTCGAGTTCCGACCGCTTCGCCACCGGGCTGGCAGCCGCCGGATTGGCAGTCGGTGGGCTGGCAGTTGGTAGGCTGGCAGTCGGCGGGCTGGCAGCCCGCGGGGGCGACCGGCCGATCCTGAAAGCGTTAAACAACGGAGGAGTCCTCGTTGCGAAGCAGCGCCAGCATCGCCTCGATCGGCAGGGGGTGGCTGAAGTAGAAGCCCTGGATCTCGTCGCAGCCTTCGCCGGACAGGTGGGTCAGCTGCTCCACGGTTTCCACGCCTTCCGCCACCACCGTCATCTGCAGCCCGTGCGCCAGGCTGATGACGGCGCGCACGATGGCGGCGTCGTTGGGGTCGGTGCGGAGGTTGCGCACGAAGGACTGGTCGATCTTGATCCGGTCGACGGGAAAGTTCTTGACGTGGCTGAGAAAGGAATAGCCGATCCCGAAATCGTCGATCGCGACCCGGACCCCCAGCTGGCGCAGCTCCCGGAGCACGCCGGCGGCCGCGTCGAGGTCCTGGACCAGCTCGCGCTCGGTGAGCTCCAGCTCCAGCAGCGACGGGTCCAGCCCGGTCTGGCCCAGGATGGCAGTGATCATCTCCCGCGTCCTGGCAGTGCCGATCCTGACCGGCGACAGGTTCACGCCGACCCCGATCCGCAGGTCGATGTCCTGCTGCCAGCGCGCGGCGTCGGTGCAGGCGCGGCGCAGCACCCAGGTGTCGATGTCGTCGGACAGGCCGCCCTCCTCGACCGCCGGCAGGAACTCGCCCGGCAGCAGCAGGCCGTGCACCGGATGGTTCCAGCGCAGCAGCGCCTCCACCCCGGCGATCCGGCCGGTGCGCAGGTTCATCTGCGGCTGGTAGTGCAGCACGAACTCGTCGCGGCGCAGCGCCTGGCGCAGCTCCTGCTTCATGCGCAGGACGCGGCCGACCCGCTCGTTCATGTCGGCGACGAAGAAGCGGTAGCTGTTCCGTCCTTCGGTCTTGGCCTGGTACATCGCCAGGTCGGCGTTGCGCAGCAGGGCCTCGGCGTCGGTGCCGTCGGTGGGGGCCAGGGTGATGCCGACGCTGCCGCTGATGGAGACCTCCTGGCCGCCATGCAGCGCCGGGCGGCTGATCTGCGCGATGATCCGCTGCGCCAGCGCCGACGCCTCGTCGGGGTGCGAGACCTGCGCCTGCAGGATCGCGAACTCGTCGCCGCCGATCCGCGCCACGGTGTCGTGCGGACCGACGCAGGACAGCAGGTTCACCGCCACCGTCTTGAGCAGAAGGTCGCCCAGGTGGTGGCCCATCTGGTCGTTCACCTCCTTGAAGCGGTCGAGGTCGAGGAAGTGCAGCGCCAGCAGGCCGCCGGCGCGGCCGCTGCGCACCAGCCGGTGCTGCAGGCGCTCGCGCAGCAGCAGCCGGTTCGGCAGGTCGGTGAGCCCGTCATGGCTGGCAACGTGCTGGAGGTGCCGCTCGGCGCGCTTGCGGTCGGTGATGTCGAGCGAGGTGGTCAGCACGCTGCCGATCTGGCCGGTGCCGTCGTGCAGCGGCGACTTGGTGGTCAGCAGGATGCGCCGCTGTCCGTCCTGGTCCGTCACCTCCTGCTCGAAGGCCGAGAGCGGCTTGCCGGAGCGGAACACCAGCTGGTCCAGGGAGCGGCTGCGCTGCTCGTATTCGGGCCCGAACACCAGGATCGGCTGCGGCGTGGCCGAGGACTGCCAGGACGGCTCCGGCGCGGAATCGTCGGGCGGGGCGGCGCCGGTGGTGCGGTCGGGCGGCTGGCTGACGCCGGAGCCGCTGGTCAGGGCGAGCTGGGACGCGTTGACGAACACCACCTGGCCGTCGCGGCTGGTGGCGCTGATGAAGGCCGGCACGGTGTCGATCACCTGCGCCAGCGCCTCGCGGCTGTCGCGCAGCAGCTTCTCGCGCGACCGTTCGCTGTCCTGCAGCTCGCGCTCCAGGGTACGGGCGCGGTTCTCGATGATCCGGTGCTGGCGGTGCATGCGCAGCAGGTTGCGGCCGCGGGTGACGAACTCGGCATGGTCGACCGGGCTCTGCAGGAAGTCGGTGGCGCCCGCTTCCAGGGCCTGCAGCCGGTAGGAGCGGTCGTCATAGGCGGTGATCACCACCACCGGCACGTCGAGGCAGCCGGATATCGCCCGGAACTGCCGGGTGAAGGCGGCGCCGTCGAGGTGGGGCATCTTGAAGTCGGTGATGACCAGGTCGGTGTCGTTGCGGCCGAGCCAGTCCAGCGCCGAGCGCGGGTCGTCGAAGGTGACCACCTCGGTCCCGTCCTCGAGCGAGGCGGCCAGGCGCGCATAGATGTTCCTGTTCGTCAGGCGGTCGTCGAGGATGGCGATCAAAGGCATGTCGGGGGGGTGTCTCGAACTGGGCAGCGGGATGCGACGGCCTGCAGGCCGGTCCGCGCCGTGTCCATCGTATCCCGTCCTAGGTCCATGGCCCATCGCTTATGTCGGCCGGCCTGGGCTACGCCGGCGATGTTCACCATACGTTCTTGCACGGATGGCCGGAAGACGACAGGATGGGGCGCCGGCGGGAGCCGTCGCAGTCGGGAAGGACCGGGATGTCCGATCAGCACGAGGCGGACGGCGTGCCCGCGGTCCGCAAGGGGAGAGGGGTGTCCGGCAACTGCGGCAACCGCTTCGATCCGGTGCTGGTGCAGCCGTTCGACGACGGCTGGGACAGCATCGCCGACGAGCAGGGCGCGCCGCCGCCGGTGCCGACCACCCTGACGCCGGATCGCAGCCGCAGCGCGATCTCGCGCAACACCAGCCCGGACCTCGGCTTCGACCGTGCGGTCAACCCGTATCGCGGCTGCGAGCATGGCTGCGTCTATTGCTATGCGCGGCCGAGCCACGCTTATCTCGGCTACTCGCCGGGACTGGACTTCGAGACCAGGCTCACCTTCAAGCCGGACATCGCGCGGCTGCTGGAACAGGAGCTGCGCCGCCCCGGCTACGTGGTGCGGCCGATCGCGCTCGGGTCCAACACCGATCCCTACCAGCCGGCGGACCGCGACCTGGCCCTGACCAGGCAGGTGCTGGAGGTGCTGGAACGCTGCGGCCATCCGGTCAGCATCGTCACCAAGGGCAGCGGCATCCTGCGCGACCTGGACATCCTGGGCCGGATGGCGGAACGCGGGCTGGTGCGCGCCTGGGTGTCGGTCACCACGCTCGATGCGCAACTGGCCCGACGCATGGAGCCGCGCGCGGTGACGCCGGAGCGTCGGCTGGCGACAATCGGGCGGCTGGCGGAGGCCGGCATCCCGACCGGAGTGCTGGCGGCGCCGATGATCCCCGGGCTGAACGATTGCGAGCTGGAACGGATCCTGGCCGCCGCAGCCGCCGCAGGCGCGCGCAGCGCCGGCTGCACGCTGCTGCGCCTGCCCCGGGAGCTCAGGCCAATGGTCGAGACATGGCTGCATCAGCATTATCCCCTGGCGGCAGCGCGCGTGCTGAAGCTGATAAGGGAGACTCGTGAAGGAAAGCTGAACGACAGCCGCTTCGGCACCCGCTTCAGCGGGCAGGGGCCGTATGCCGAGCTGCTGGCGCAGCGGTATGCGCTGGCGATCCGGCGGCATCGGCTGACGGAGCACGTGGCGCTGGACACCCGGCAGTTCGCACCGCCGCCGCAAGGTCCCGGGATCGGGCACGGGCCGGCGGGGCAGCTCGCCCTGTTCTGAACGTTGTTCACGTGAACGCTGTTCAGGAAGTGGGAGTCGTCAGACCACCTCCGCCGGGGCCAGGCGGCAGGTCTCCCCGTCCTCGCCGGTCTCGACCTGGAGGGTGGCGTGGCCGATGCCGTAGAGGCGCTCCAAAAGGGCGGCGGCGGAGCGCAGCAGGGCGTCGTCCGGCGGCAGGCCGGGGCGGACCAGGTGCGCGGTGAGCGCGGTCTCGGTGGTGCTCATGCCCCAGATGTGCAGGTCGTGCAGGTCCGACACGCCGGGCAGGGCGCGCAGCGTGCGCTCCACCGCGGCCGGGTCGATCCCCGGCGGCACCGCGTCCAGCGCCAGCTCGACCGACCGGCGCAGCAGCGACCAGGTGCCGGCGACGATGACGACGGCGACCAGCAGGCTGATCACGGGATCGATCAGCCGGGAGCCGGTCAGCACGATCAGCAGCCCGGCCACCACGACGGCGGCGGCGGTCAGGGCGTCGGAGGCCATGTGCAGGAAGGCGCCGCGCAGGTTGAGGTCGTCCTTGGCGCCGGACATGAACAGCCAGGCGGTGACGCCGTTCACGGCGATGCCGATCGCGGCCACGACCATCACGACTGGGCCGGATACCGGCGCCGGGTCGATCAGCCGCCGGATCGCCTCGGCGGCGATGCCGCCGGTCACCACCAGCAGCAGGATGGCGTTGAACAGCGCCGACAGGATGGAGGAGCGGCGCAGGCCGTAGGTGTACCGGCCGCCCGGCAGGCGGCGGCCGAGGCCGGCGGCGAGCCAGGCGGCGCCGAGGCCGAGCACGTCGCCGAGGTTGTGTCCGGCGTCGGCCAGCAGGGCGAGCGAGCCGGCAAGGACGCCGTAGGTCGCCTCGCCGCCGACGTAGAGGAGGTTGAGCGCGATGCCGATTGCAAACGCGGCGCCGAAGCTGGCCGGGGCGTGCGCATGGGTGTGGGCGTGTCCCGGCTCGTGGTGGTGCGCGTGGTCGTGCATCGTCGTCGGTTCCTCCGGCCCGCGCTTGCAAGCCCCCGATGGTAGGGCGATATCGAGCGCCACGTCATCGGTCGATCCCTGGATGTCCGTCCCCGCATGCTGCGACTGACCGAACTCAAGCTGCCGCTCGACCATGGTCCGGAGGCGGTGGTGCCGGCGATCGCCGCCAGGCTGGGGGTGCCGGAAGGGGACGTGCTGTCGCATGCGCTGTTCCGGCGCGGCTACGACGCGCGCAAGCGGACGGCCGTGCACCTGGTGTACAGCTTCGACGTGATGCTGCGCGACGAGGCGGCGGTGCTGGCGCGGCTTGGTGGGGACGAGGCGGTGCGGCCGGCGCCGGACATGCGCTACCGGTTCGTGATCGGGGATGGTGCGGCCCGGGCGGCGCGGCCGGGCTACCGGCGGCCGGTGGTGATCGGCACCGGGCCGTGCGGGCTGCTGGCGGGGCTGGTGCTGGCGCAGATGGGCTTGCGGCCGCTGCTGCTGGAGCGGGGGCGGGCGGTCAGGCAGCGCACCGTGGACACGTTCGCGCTGTGGCGGCGGGCGGTGCTGACGCCGGACAGCAACGTGCAGTTCGGCGAGGGGGGCGCGGGCACGTTCTCGGACGGCAAGCTGTACAGCCAGGTCAGCGACCGGCAGCATTACGGGCGCAAGCTGCTCGAGGAGTTCGTCCGGGCAGGCGCCCCGGAGGAGATCCTGAGCGTATCGAAGCCGCATGTCGGCACCTTCCGGCTGGTGACGGTGGTGGAAAGCCTGCGGGCGCAGATCGAGGCGCTGGGGGGAGAGTACCGGTTCGGCTGCCACGTGACCGGGTTCGCGGTGGGGCGGGACCGGGC